>CAZEWA010000140.1:0-14062 GCA_964515685.1 uncultured Polyangiales bacterium
TGCTCACAGGAGGCGCGCGATGATCGAACGCATCATCTTGGCGGGTGGCGGTACGGGGGGGCATCTCTTTCCGGGCATTGCTGTGTTTGAGGAACTTCGGCGCAGAGAGCCCAATCTCGAGGCGCTCTTCGTCGGCACGGCACGAGGCATCGAAACGCGCGTCATCCCGCAGCTTGGTGAGCGGCTTGAGTGCTTGGATGTCGGTCCCCTGAAGGGTCGCACGAAGCAGGAATTTGCGAAGAACCTGCTTGGTCTGCCGCAAGCGGGCTTCGAGGCCATGCGGCTTTTGCGATCTTTCCGGCCCAATCTCGTGATCGGGGTAGGGGGCTATGCTGCCGGGCCCATGGTGGCCACCGCGGCCTTACTCGGCATTTCCACCGCTTTGCTCGAACAAAATGCGCACGTAGGCCTCACCAACAGGCTGCTCGCGCATTGCGTGGACCGGGCCTACCTAAGCTTCGAGCAGACGCTCTCGCAGTTTCCGAAAAATCGCGGGCGCTTTGTGGGCAATCCCATTCGCCGCAGTTTCGTGGGCGTCGGCAACATGGCGCGCATGGATCCCGCGGGCTTCGAGATGCGCGCCCGTCGCATCTTGGTCATCGGCGGATCCCAGGGCGCACGCGCGTTGAATCAAGTGGTTCCTGAGGCGCTCGCACGCGCCGGCCTCCAGGCGCGCGGCATTGAGATTGTGCATCAAGCGGGTCACGCGATGTGCGACGCAGTGCGCGAAAACTACGAAGCCCTCGGCCTCACCGCCACTGTCACCCCATTTATCGATGACATGGCGAAGGCCTACGCATCGTCTGCTCTCGTGATAGGTCGCGCCGGCGCAAGTTCGCTCGCTGAAATCTGTGCGGTCGGACGCCCGTCCATTTTAATTCCGTTCCCTAACGCAGCCGACGATCACCAATGGCACAACGCTCAGGCGCTTGCGAGCCGTGGTGCCGCCGTGGCGATTCGTGAGTCGGAGCTATCCGCGGACGGACTTGCCGAGCATGTCAGCCGCTTGCTTAGCCAACCCGATGTGCGTCGCTCCATGGCCGATGCCGCGCGAACCTTCGGTCGCCCCGATGCGGCAGCTGCCATCGTGGATGACCTCAGCGCATGGCTGGGTGGTGCTTCTGGAGATTCTTTCGAAGATGATTCGGAAGGTGCCGCGGAGGATGGCGCGCCGTCTGAAGCGAACAAGCCGTCCGTTCGCCGATTGCTTGCAGCGTTCCCGCCCGACAGCACGGGACGAGCGGCCACGACAGCGCGCCGCAGGGCGCAGCGGAGGTCTTCGGCTTGGAGCCAGGCGGACCGTTACTACGGGGCCCGCACTGTGGGAGCTTGGGAGTAGAACATGTTTCGCGGTCGCGTTCGCTCGATCCATTTCGTCGGTATCGGTGGCATCGGCATGAGTGGCATTGCCGAGGTGCTGCTCGCACATGGCTTTGATGTCACAGGCTCCGATGTCCGCGAGTCCGAGGTCGTCTTACGTCTGCGTGAGCTCGGCGCCACGGTCCATGTGGGGCACCGTGCCGACAACGTAACCCGCGCCGACGTGATCGTGTTTTCCTCTGCAGTGAAGCGGGACAATCCTGAGCTTGCGGTGGCACGTGAGCGCAGCATTCCGGTGATTCCGCGCGCGGAAATGCTGGCTGAGTTGATGCGCCTCAAGGACGGCATCGCCATAGCGGGCTCCCACGGCAAGACCACCACGACCTCCCTTGTGGCCACGGTGCTCAGGGACGCGGGGCTCGACCCAACGGTCGTCATCGGCGGCAAGTTGAACGCGCTGGGGAGCAACGCGGCGCGCGGTGCAGGCAGCTTGCTGGTGGCCGAGGCGGATGAGTCAGATGGCTCTTTTCTCCATCTTACGCCGACATTTGCGGTGATCACGAACATCGACGCCGAGCACTTGGACCACTACGGCGATCACGAGCGCGTAAAAGATGCCTTCGTGTCCTTTGCCAACAGAGTGCCATTCTATGGGGTGGTCGTAGCCTGTCTCGATCATCCGCACGTTCAGGATATCTTGCCGCGCATTGAAAAGCGTGTGGCTACCTACGGGCTTTCCGCTCAAGCCGACTATCGCGCGCGCAATCTCAAGGCGCAGGGGCTCACCACCACATTCGAAGTGATCCGCCGCGGCCAATCGCTGGGCGACTTCGAGGTGCGCATGCCCGGCCAACACAACGTGCTCAACGCGCTAGCGACCATCGCACTGGCCGATGAGCTCGCTGTCCCCCACGAGCAAATCAAGAGTTCGCTCGCCAGTTTCGCTGGGGTTCAGCGGCGCTTCACCATTGTGGGCGAGCCTCGTGGCATCACCATCGTCGACGACTACGGCCACCATCCCGCGGAAGTGGAAGCCACCCTCGAGGCAGCGCAGCGAGCCTATGGGCGGCGCCTGATCGTGGCGTTTCAGCCGCATCGCTACTCGCGCACCCAACATTGCTTCGACGAGTTGGTACGCGCCTTCAATCGCGCCGATGTACTGCTGCTTACGGATGTGTACGCCGCAGGCGAGGCGCCTATCGAGGGCATCGACAGCGCCCACTTGTCGCAGGCCATTCGCGCCCACGGCCATCGTGACGTCACACATGTGCCCGACGTGAACACGCTCCCTTCCGTACTCGCGGAACGCTGCGCTGTGGGCGATGTAATTATCACCATGGGGGCCGGCAACATCACACGTGTCGGACGTGATCTCCTTGTCCTCTTGGGAACAGACGGGGCTGTCGATGGCCAGTGAGGGCAAAGTTTCCCGGCCTCGCAATCGACGCGTGCCGGCGAAGGACAGTCAGCCGAAGCGACAAGCGGGATCACTTGTGGTGCAGGGAACGCTTTCGGCGTGGTCATCGATCAGGGGTCTCGCGGTTCGTTTGAAGCGTCCCGGCCTGATTCTGCTTCGCGTGTTGGGCGCTTGTGTGGCTGTGGCCGGGCTTTGGTCCGTGGGGCGGCTCTTGCAACACCATCTGACGACGTCTTCAGCGTTCGCCATCGACACGGTCGAGGTGGAGGGCTTGAATCGGATGGATAAGGCCGAGTTACTCGAGGCGGCTGGTCTCGATGTCGGTCGCAACGTCTTTGAGCAGAGCCCGGAAGCCGTGCGCGCCCGACTTTTGGTGCATCCCTGGCTTGCCAACGTCACGGTAACCCGCCGCTTGCCGGGTCGATTCGACATTAAAGTCGAGGAGCGAGAGCCCGTGGCATTGCTCCTGGTCGAGGCCTGCGGGGAGCGCGACGGGCAAAGCGAGGATCCTCTCTGCGACGAGCCGAGCTCTCTCTACCTGGTCAGCGAAGCAGGCCACGTGTTCAAGCGACTCGAAGGGGAGGACCCGGTCGATTTGCCGGTGATCACTGGGGCGGACCGAAAGCGCTTTGGCGCCGGACCCGATTTTCAGCAGGGAGTTTTGCTCGACGCGGTGGCGCTCCTTTCCGCCTATCGAAGCGTGGGACTTTGGCAGCGTTTGCCCATCGGCGAAATTCACATCGAGCCGAACGACGCACTTTCTATTTACGTGGGCGATCAACTCACGCTCGTACGTCTAGGACATTCTCCGTTTGATCAGAAACTACGCAGAATGAAGAAGGTTTTTGATCGACTGGAGAAAGAGCGGGCGAGTGCCGAGTACGTCTATCTAGACAACGAAAGACGTCCCGACCGAGTCACCGTACGCCTTCGATAAGACATTTGCGCATCGAGATGCTGCACGAAATTTGTTGTCTCGATCTTCCGTGTGTATTGGTCAGTGCACGCGCGTCGTTCAGACCGGAGCAGAGCGAGGATGGCCGAGAGCATGTTCACGGACAACGAGGTGATTGCTGGACTGGATTTGGGATCGACCAAAGTCAGTGTCATCGTCGCCGAGCAAACGGATGATGGAGTGGACATCATCGGCATCGGGTCGGTGCCGTGCGCCGGTCTCAAGAAGGGCGTAGTGGTCAATATCGATGCCACCGTCCGCGCCATCAAGACTGCGATCGAGCAGGCCGAGACCATGTCCGGCGTGAAGATCAACACGGTCTACGCAGGCATTGCGGGCAGCCACGTCACGGGCATGAACAAGGAAGGCGTCGCCGCCATCGCGAACCGCGAGGTGTCGCAGTCCGATGTGGAGCGTGTGCTGGAGCAGGCCAAGGCGATTCCGCTGCCGGGAGACCGCCAGGTGCTCCATGTGCTTCCGCAGGAGTACATCGTCGATGGTCACGATGGGATTCCCGAGCCCGTGGGCATGAGCGGAGTTCGCCTGGAAGCGCGCTGTCATCTGGTGACGGCAGCCAGCCATGCAGTCGAGAACATCATCAAGTGCGCCGAGCGCGTGAACTTGCACGTGGCTGAGGTCGTGCTGGAGCCGCTCGCAAGTGCGGCGGCGGTGCTCTCCGCGGATGAGCGCGAAATCGGTGCTGCGCTGATCGACATCGGCGGCGGAACGACCGATGTCATCATCTATGTCGATGGCGCCGTGGTGCACACTAGCGTGATCCCGATTGGCGGCATCAACCTGACCAACGACGTGGCCTCTGGCTTGCGTACGCCGGTTGCGGAAGCCGAGCGCATCAAGATCAAGTATGGCTGCGCCATGACGTCCATGGTCGACGACGAAGAGACCATCGAAGTTCCTTCTGTCGGCGGTCGTGGGCCGCGGGTTCTGCCGCGCCGAGTGCTGGCGGAGATCATCGAGCCGCGCGTGGAGGAGATTTTCCACGCCGTTCGTCATGTGATCCATGAGAGCGGTTATGCGGACCTGTTGTCGTCCGGTGCGGTCCTCACGGGAGGCAGCACGCTACTCGACGGCGTAGGGGAAATGGCTGAGCAGGTGCTCGGTCTGCCCGTGCGTCGCGGAGGCCCCCAGGGCGTGGGCGGACTTGTGGACGTCGTGAAGAGTCCCAGCTACGCAACGGGCGTGGGCCTCGTGAAGTACGGCGCCGAGCAGCTTCGTCTGACACGCGTCAGGCAGGACCTGCACGACGAACCGGAGCCTGCGCGTCGCGGCGTCGGTGGGCGAATTGGGCAGTGGTTCCGCGAAGTATTCTAAAAAGAGTTCGGAACTGTGTGTTGGGGGGCATCCTGACTCACGGTTCGAAGATGTAGCCGGTACGCGAAGGGCAAATCGCAAACTGGTTGAGTGGTTACGGAGGAAGGGCAACGCCCTGGGAGGTCCTCGATGGGTATCTCATTCGAATTCGATGCAGATGCAGAGCTCCAGGCTCGCATTAAGGTTGTTGGCGTAGGCGGTGGTGGCGGTAACGCACTCAACACGATGATCCAGAGCGATCTCGAAGGTGTGGAGTTCATCGCTGCAAATACGGACGCGCAGGCGCTTCCGAACAACTTGGCGCCACTCAAAATTCAACTCGGTCCGCAGCTCACGAAGGGGCTCGGCGCCGGCGGTAATCCAGACGTCGGCCGCAAGTCGGCGCTTGAAGACGTGCAGCGCATTCAGGAAGCGCTCGCGGGCGCGGATATGGTGTTTGTCACGGCCGGCATGGGCGGCGGAACCGGCACGGGTGCGGCTCCCGTTGTGGCCCAGATTGCGCGCGACATGGGTGCACTCACTGTCGCTGTGGTGACGAAGCCCTTCAACTTCGAGGGACGGCGTCGCCTACGTAACGCGGACCTGGGCATTCAGGAGCTCGGCGCGGCCGTCGACACCATCATCACGATTCCGAACCAGAAGTTGCTGACCATCGCTGGCGACGACATGTCGATGCTCGAAGCCTTCCAGCGCGCCGATGACGTGCTGCTGCAGGCTGTTCGCGGTATCAGCGACCTTATCGTCCATCCTGGTCTTATCAACGTCGACTTTGCAGACGTGAAGACCATCATGAGCAACATGGGCCGCGCGCTCATGGGCACAGGCTACGGCAAGGGCAAGGACCGTGCGCTCGATGCTGCGCGCATGGCGATTTCGAGCCCGCTTCTCGACGAAGTTGCGGTGGACGGCGCCACGGGCATTCTGCTCAACTTCACGGCGGGTCCGGACGTGCGTCTCAGCGAGATTGAGAACGCGGCGAGCCTCGTGCAGGAGTCGGCCCACGAGGATGCCAACATCATCTTCGGCGTGGTGACCGATCCCAGCATGGGCGACATGGTCAAGGTGACCGTCATCGCCACGGGCTTCGAGCACGAGATTCAGCCTGTAAACGATATGCGTCCTTCGCGTGCAGGTATGCCGAGCGCACCGCCCGTGCACCGTCCCTCCATGCAGCCACACGGGGCTCGCAATGCGCTACAAATGCGCCCAAGTGAGGCGCGCGGCTACGGCTCACAGATGCCGAGTGCTCGCCCGTCGCAGCCGCCTCCTCGTCACAGCCAGGCGCCGGAGCAGGCTATCGTGTCTGCCGGTCGCGCGAGCGGCTTCGGCGCGAGCGCGCTGCACGATGAGCGCGTCCTCGACATCCCTGCCTATCTGCGTCGCGGCAACGGCCACCACGAGTGATGAGCGGAGAGCAGGCCGTGTTTCGCGGACTGGACCACGTGACACTGTGCGTGGCGGATCTGGCGGAGGCTACATCGAACTACGAGGCGTTGTTCGGCGTAGCTCCGGTTTTTCTCGGAAAACATCCTGCTCTCGGTACACAAGCCAGCATCTTTGCCCTCGGCAACGGCGCGCTTGAGCTCATCGCGCCAGACGGGGAGGCTCCTGAAGCCGAAGGTTTGCGCGCATTCATGGCTTCGCAGGGGGAGGGCTTCCTCTCGCTTTCCTTCTGCGTGGACGACGCTGCCCTGGCGCAGCGCGCGTTGCGAGAACGAGGCCTGCGCGTCGCGCCGCCTGAAGACGGCGAGGCCATGAACGCGGATGGAACCGTGAGGCGTTTTCGGACGCTCGAGGTTTCGGCACGCACAAGTCGCGGCATCAGTGTGTTCGGCGTGGAGCGTGAGCGTCTTGCGGATTTGCGCCAAGACATCGACGACGCGCACGCAGTGCACGCGTTCGATCACCTGGCGTTGCGGACGATGGACCCTGAGGCGGTTCTCGCGCTGTACGGCGACGCGGGCTTTGGCTTGCGGCTAGCACTCGATACGGATTTCAAGGGGCTTCGGATGCTCTTTTTCCGTACGGGTGGCGTCACCGTGGAGTTTGTCGTGGATGCCAGCTGTGGCGGTGCGGACAAGTTTTACGGGCTCGCTTTTCGCGTGCGCGATATCGATGGTGCGCATGGGAGGCTGTGCGCGAGCGGCTTTACGCTCAGCAACATTCGTCCAGGGAACAAACCTGGGACGCGGGTTTGCACGGTGAAGGCACGCACGCATGGTGTGCCCACGTTGTTGTTGGAAGACCCTGCTCGCGACACCCGCTAGCGCACCCTGCGTGTCAGTCCTTCGTGCCTAATGGGCTGCGAGCAGGCCCCTACAAGTAGGTTGCAGCTTTGCGCAGTGCCTCGCGCGCCTCTTCTCCGTGCGCGACCTTTTCATGGGCCACGATGACGCGGATGAGATTGGGCGTCTCGGCGAGCTGTTGAAAGTGCTCGCGCAAAGCGAGCTTGTCGCGCACCAGCAGCATCTTGGCGAGGCGAGAGACGCGCGGGCCTGGCGCTGAGCCCAACACGGTGGTGAACAGAAAGCCGAGCACATCGCGCTTTCTGTCCATATTGAACATGACGTCGGTGAGCACCAGCGTGAGCCCGTCACGGGACTGAACCCACATCGCATCTTCGGTACCGTCGACGCCTCGAAGCGCTTCGAAGCGAACACTCGCATCCTCTTCGAACGTAGAGGTAACGGCGTCGAGCGGGATGACCTGCTCGATCTTCTTGCGTGATCCCTCGGGGCCGAGGACCCGAAGTTGCGGGTAGCGCCGCTTGTACGCCGGGGCATCGAGCCTGTGCATGCCGTTTGGGACCACGAGGATCTCGGGCACGCCGAAGCTCTCGAGCTCGGCTTGGGCGCTTGCCTCGAGTGCTATCGCGCTGTGCAGGAGCAGGCCGCCTGCGCCCAGGCGAACCAGCGTCATCGTGCGCTTCAAGGACATGTTGGGAATGTCGCCTGAAACCCACCAGAGATTCTCCGCGAGCTGAACTAGAGGCCCGTGCGGAAGGACATCCCACCCCGTCTGCGTATCGCTCATGGGCCAACACCTAGGGACATTGGGATGGCCAGAACAGGGGCAAACGAGGTCGGCCAAGCGTTTGTGGGCAAAATGGGCTAAAGGCCGAGCTCGCTGGCGTTTGCCCGCATCCAGTCGATATAGAAGGCGACGTCCTTGTGCGAGGCGACTTCACCGCGTTCGCAGCGCGTTTCGACTTCCTTGCGCAGGTCCCCGAGGCGCTTGCTGGGCTCGATCCCGAACGCTTCGGTGATGGCGCTGCCGAGTCCCTTGGGAAGCGGTGGCACCTTCGAGTCTTCGACGACTAGGGCTTTGATACGCTTGCTGAGCTCACTTATCTGCCGAAGCCCGCGCTTCTTCTTCTCTGGGCGCTTGGTCGTGATGTCCGCGCGGCTCAGATCGAGCAGATCTTTGAGTCCTTCGCCCATCTCGCGGGAAAAGCGCCGCACAGCCGAGTCCGTCCACGAGCCATCGTACTGACTTGCACGCAGATGGTGGAGGATGAGGAAGTGTACGCGCTGATAAAGCTCGCCCTCGAACGCGAGTCTACGTGCCACGCGCTTTCGGAACATGGCCGCGCCCGCCTCGGAGTGTCCGAAGAAGTGCACTTCTCCGTTCTCACCTACGCTGCGTGTTTTGACCTTGCCGATGTCGTGCAGGAGCGCGCCCCAACGCACGTTGAGCCTCGGTACGCTCTGCCAGACCACCTGCTTCGTGTGCTTCCACACGTCCTTATGGCGCCACTCCCCGTCGCCGAAGCCCACCAGGGCCTCGATTTCAGGGAGCCACACCGACAAGAAGCCTATCTCGAGCAGGGCATCGAGCCCCAGGTCGGGTCGCCGAGCGGTAAGCAGGCGATCGAATTCCTGACGCACGACGCTGGAGCTCAGGCAGGTCCAGTCGTCTGGGCGCGGCAAAACAGAGGGCTTCTCAATGGCTTCCCCCTCTTCGCATGCGACGTCCGCGGCCCAAATCAGGGCGCGGAGAGCGACGTCGGGACGCGGGATTTCGGAGGTGCTCACGGACATCATGGATAGCCTCCTCGCGAGGGGGCGGAACGCTAGCAGGTGGCGTCCCTCGCCGCAAAAGCGTTCTTCACCTCCCCGCCTGAGGGCTCATGTTTCGGTGCCGAGGCACGGGTGGCTGAGGTACGCTCGCGCCCCATGGGACGACTGCTCAAAGAGCTGCGGATTTGGCTTATCCCGTTGTCGATTCTGCTTGGGGGGGCGCTTGCGGTCTTCGTCCTGACCGTGTGCATCGACGCAGCGCACAGCGACAACCCGGCGCACGTGCTCGACTTGTTGGTGGCGCCTAACCCGAGCTCTGCGCAGAACACGCTCAGCAGCGCGGGCGAAGTGGTCGCGGCGGTTTTGGCGATTGCCATCACGGTCGTCGCCATCATCGTGGAACTTGCTTCGAACCGCTACACGCACCGCATCACAGAGCTGTTCGTTCGAGAGCCTATCAACTTTTTGGTGATGGGTTTTTTCGTCATCACGGCGCTTCAGGGCCTCTGGGTAAATCTCATCATCGACTACGAGCCGGGGGTGGGAGGCTTTGTTCCCTACGTGTCCATCGGCGTTTCGATGGCGATGCTTACGCTGTGCTTGCTCATCTTGCTGCCGTACTTCGCGTTCGTGTTCTCGTTCCTCAATCCCATCAGCATCGTCCAGCGCATTCGCGACAAGACCCTACACGGCATTGAGAAGGCTCGTGGCGCCAAACTCGGAGGCGCGCAGCAAGAAGCAGTGCGCGGCATCGAGCAGCTCGCAGATGTTTCCCTCAACGCCATGGAGCACAAGGACAAGGGCGTTTCCATGGCCGGGGTCGACGCCATGTGCTCGCTGCTCGTGACCTACCAAAAGCTGCGAGGCAAGTTGCCGGAGAGCTGGTTCGGTATCGACGGCTCGTTGGCGCACAATCCGGACTTCGTATCGATGGCGCCTGAGGTGCTCGAGGACCTTCGCCAGCGCCGGGTCTGGCTCGAATGGAAGATCCTGCGCGGCTATCAGAGCCTCTACAACGAAGCGCTCAACAAGATGCGCGACATCAACTACCTCGTCGCCATCAACTCGCGACTCATGGCGGAGGCCGCCTGGGATAACGACAACAAGCAACTGTTCGAAATGGTGGTGAAGTTCTTCAACACCTATCTGCGTTCAGCCATCAATGCGCACGACATTCGAACTGCTTACAACGTCCTGAACCAGTACCGACTTGTCGCGGAGACCGCGGTGCTTCGCGACGCCACGGGGACACGCACGCTCGAGATTGCGAAGTACTTCAAATACTACGGATTGCTCTCTTTCAACGCCAAGCTTCCCTTCATCCTGGAGACAGTCGCCTACGACATGTGTGCGCTTATCGAGTTTGCGTTCGATAAGAAGAGTCCGGCCACCGGGCCCTTGCTTCGCATCTTCTTGCAGGTCGACAAAGAAGGCGAAAACGAAGCGCAGGAGGCGAGCTTGCGCGGTGTGCGCAAAGCTCAGCTCAAGCTTGCGAGCTATTTCCTGCTGCGCGGAGACGAGACGCTGGCTCGCGAAGTGTTCAGCGATATGCATGAAGAGCGCCCCGAGCGCCTCGCTTCCATTCGCGACGAGCTGCTCAACGTGGAGTCCAAGGAGTTTTGGGAGGTCTCCGACCGCGGGGTAAACTTCGACTATCTCGGTCCGGAACGAAAGGCGCAGCTCTTGCGCTTCTTTGATTGGTTTGGCAACAAGCTGCCACCGACGCGCCAGAGTTCTGCGTCAAACGATCGCGCGCAGCCTGCGCCGATTCCCGCGGATGCGGGGAGCCTGTCGCCTGCTCCGGCGCACGTCTTGTCAGGGACACAGGGGTAGGGCTTCTGGCGCCGCGCACAGCTCGAGTTGGCGCCGTCGCGACTCCGCGGCATGCTCCTGAAGATATGAGCCATCTTCTAGCGGGGGATATTGGGGGCACCAAGACGGCGCTGTACCTGTATGCGAGAACCCTTGATGGGACGTACAGGGAAGTTGTTTCCGCGCGCTACGTGAGCGCCGAACACTCGGGGCTCTCGCCCATCGTGCACGACTTTATGCGCACCGCGAGCGAGCGTGCGGGAGTATCGACTTTGCGTGCCGCTGCGTTTGGGATAGCGGGTCCGGTGGACGCAGGCGTGTGCAAAACCACAAATTTGCCCTGGGTGGTGGATGCCCAGCATCTCACCGGCTCGCTCGGTGCACCCGTCGGCCTGATCAACGATTTTCAAGCCGTGGGGTTGGGTATTGGCGAGTTGCCTGAAAGCGATTTCGAGGTGCTGCAGCCGGGCGTGCGTGAGCCCACGGAGCCCATCGCCATTCTCGGTGCTGGCACTGGCTTGGGGGAGGTTATCGTGTTGCCCTCCACGCCCCATCCACGCGTGATAGCGAGCGAAGGCGGCCACGTGGATTTTGCGCCGCGCACCGACCTCGAAGTAGACCTCTTGCGATTTCTCTGGGGACGCCATCGACGTGTGTCGATTGAGCGCCTCGTGTCCGGTCCGGGGATCAAGGCGCTCTATGATTTTGTGGTGTTCGCCAAGCTTGCGCCCGAGAGTGAGACGATACGCGCGAGGCTTGAAAACGAAGATGCAAGTCGTGTTATCGGTGAAGAGGCGGTCGCACGCACGGATGCCGCCTGCGAAAAAGCCGTCGACCTCTTTGTCTCGCTCTACGGCTCGGAGGCCGGGAACTTGGCGCTCAAGGTGCTGCCCCGTGGCGGCCTGTTCGTAGCGGGCGGAATCGCTCCCAAGCTGATTGCGAAGCTTCGCGATGGCTCGTTCATGCGCGCATTCTTCGACAAGGGCCGACTCTCGAGCGTGCTTCAAAACCTGCACGTAGCGGTGGTCATGAACCCGCTTGTGGGTGTGCTGGGCGCACGTTCATTGGCACAACGCTTGGCCGAGGAAGCTCGCGCCGTGTGATGTGTCTATGCGCGGGGCTACGGGCTCTCGCGCACGTGTACGATGGACACCGCGTTTGGCCCTGAGAGCCCTTCGAGCAGGTTTCCGAGGGGCGCGAGTGTGCCGTCTGCCGCGAGGCGAAACACGGCCAGCGTGCCCGAGCTTTGGTTCGCTACCACCATGAGCTCGCCTTCGGAATCGATGTCGAAGTTTCGCGGTGTCTCGCCGCGGGAGGATTCATGCTCGAGGAGCGTTATCGAACCATCTTGGTTGATGGAGAAAGCCGCGATGCTGTTGTGTCCACGATTGCTCGCGTACACGAAACGCCCATTCGGGTGGACGAGCACGTGGGCGCCGGTGTTCGTGCCGACAAAATTATCTGGTAGCGTGGACTCGGTTTCAATTTCGTCGAGCAGGCCTGCGTCGCTAATGCGATAGGCGCTGAGGGTGCTGTTGTTTTCGTTCATCACGTAGGCGAGATCGCGGCTTGGATGCATCGCGATATGCCGAGGTCCTGCTCCATCCGCGCTGTTTTTTGCAGCGGGAGCGTTCGGAGATAGCTTCCCTGTTTGCTGGTCAAACTTGAGCTGCGCGATGGTGTCGGAATCTTTGTTGGGAACGAACGCCCACTTGCCGCTGCGATCCGTGCGCACGCTGTGGGACTGGGCTTCCGCCGCAAAGGCCTCGGTATCGGTGACCGCTGCAAGCTTTCCGTCCGCTTGCACTGGGAAGACCGCAACGCTCGGGCCGTAGTAGTTGGCGGCGAGCACGAAGCGACCGTTGGGACTCAGGCTCGTGAACACCATGGCATTCGCACTTGAGTCTCCAGAGACGACCTGTTGGGTGCCGAGACTGCTCGGTCGACCATCGCTGCCGATCGAAGCCGCAGTGACACCCGCGTTGTACGTTTCATTGGCGATGTACAAGAATTTCGCGTCGGCGCTCGCCGTGATGAATGTCGGCTTCGGTCCGAGGTCGCTGGGTTCTCCGACCGCAACCAGCGCGCCCGTGCTGCGATTCAGAGCGAACGTTCGAAATGGGTAGGGCGCGTTTGAGCCGTCGTCGCCGCCCTGATAGACGAACGTGGCGCGAATGGCTCCTAGGCCAGCATCTTGCGAAGCATCTGCCGACGCATCGCTAGGCTGCGCCGCGTCTTTTTGGCTCGACGCATCACGCGCATTTCCAGGACCTGCATCTGCGCCGGGACCTCGTGCATCGCGAGGGGCTGCGGCGTCTCGCGATGTGTCCGATGAGGAGGAGCATGCGACGCTCGTGCACAACAAAAGCAGCCCACAACTCCGCGCAGGGTAGGTCAGCGTCATAACGAATCACACCCTGCCACGCGCCGCAGCGGCGAACAAACGTAGCAATTTGTGTGATGTGCGGCGCAAGTCCTAGCTTGAGGCTAGGTGTTTTGCGCGCAAGCGTTAGCCCAGTGTGGGTGGCGAGCGTATATATGACGCTTCCATGACACTAGGTCGCAGCAAGTAGCTTATAAGCGTTGTCGCAGACCTCGCTTCTGTTGAGCCGCCGAACCGCGCGCTTCGACCAAGGGTCTCAGGGAGAACCTCACATGGTTGTGCTCATCTTCTTTGTCGTGCATTGGCAGCTTTGCGTGTTCTGTCAGTCGTTCTTTTTGCACCGCTACAGTGCGCACAAGCAGTTCACCATGTCTCCGGGCTGGGAGCGCTTCTTCTACCTGCTGACGTACGTTGCGCAGGGCTCAAGCTTCTTGAACCCGCGTGGCTACGCGATTTTGCATCGCATGCATCACGCGTACAGCGACACCGAGAAGGATCCGCACTCGCCCCTGTTCGCGACCAACGCGATGAGCATGATGCTCAAGACCAAGCACGAGTACGACGACTTCGCGTACCGTCGCAAGGCACCGGAGCCGCGCTTCGCTGGCGACTATCCCGAGTGGGACTTCATCGACAAGCTCGGTCAGAACTGGGCGGCGCGCCTCGCTTGGGTCGGCGTCTACGCGGCGTTCTACTACGCGTTCGCCACGTCCCCATGGCTCTGGCTGCTTCTGCCCGTCCAAGCGGTGGTCGGCCCCGTGCATGGCGCCATCGTCAACTGGTGCGGCCACAAGTACGGCTACCAGAACTTCGACAACGGCGAT
>CAZEWA010000141.1:0-13440 GCA_964515685.1 uncultured Polyangiales bacterium
TTCGGGATGCGGATACGTCGATTTTCAGCCGGATCGCGAGCGCGCGCGCAGGCTCGACCTTGAGGTCGGGCCGAGCACGTAAGCCGCGAGGCGGCGAAAAGCGGCGTTTTTCGCGCCCTCAAACCGCCAAACTCGAGGCTAACTTCAGTCGGAGGTCTACAGACTGGAAGAGACGCTCATGTCGAGCTCGTCAGGCACGAGAGATCAGCGCCTCACGCACCTTGGAGTCGGAGCCGGAAAGCAGGGAGACCTTAGCCTGATTCACGTCAGCAAGGATGATCAGATGGGTCTCACTCTTCACGTCGCTGAAGATGCCGAGCTTCTGCATGCTGCGTGTCTGAGCTTCGTTGTCTTCGTTGGGTGTAAGGTAGTGCAACGAATCCGCCTTATAGCGATGGATCAAAAAAAGCTGAGCGAGCGTCATCAGCCGCTTCCGGCGCAACTGACTTGCGGTGTTTTGGTCCCGGATCGACAGAATCTTGCGACCGCGCCGGTCCTGTACGGGTGAGAACACGATGTTCAAGAGCTTCTCACCCTTGGACGACTTGAGGCTGAGCTCGAGCAGCTCCGAGCCCGGCACGTGGGGCTTTAGGTCGGCACGCAACTTCTCGGCAAAGTCGTTTTTCTGCCGCCACGCGTCCACCCATTCCTCGAGTACCTTGGTGGGCATTTCGGTCTGCACCAGGTGCTGGAACTGGGTCGACCCCTTGCCCATGGCCTTGGTGGCCGCGGTGCGCCCGGAGACGGCCATCAACCCCGCGTCGAGGCGTGGGCCGCCGACCAGCGATTGCGGAGTCTTGTAAGGCGAGTCGAGCAGGCGCAGCTTTCGTTGGAGTCTGGCCAAGGCCAGCATGCCCTCGTTCTTGAGTGCGCTGGCAAACTCCTCCGAGGCGAGACCATCCACCTGATGGCCGCCGTAGGTGATGAAGTTGAACACGAAGCCGAGTTTGCCGAGCTCGACCGGAAACTCCTTCATCTGTTCTTCGGTCATACCCGTCGTGTCCCAGTTGAACGAGGGCGAGAGATTGTAGGCCAGCATCAGATTGGGGAACTTGGCGTGCATGGCCTTAGCGAAGTGTGCCGCGTCTTCGAGGTCTGCCGTCTTGGTCTCCATCCAGATCAGATCCGCGAAGGGGGCCGCAGCCAGGGACTTTGCGATGGCGTACTCGATGCCCCCGCGCACCTGGTAGTAACCTTCCGGGGTCTTCGCGAGGTCGTCGTCCCAGCTCACGTTGAGCCCGAGCTCCTCGGCTCGCTCGCGCATCTCGAAGAGCGTCGCGCTCTTGGCGAAGTCATCCCAGGCCTCGACGCTGAGGTCCAGCGATTCGCCCTGCGCGCTGCGGAACGCTATCGCCTCTGCTACGGCCTCGCGGTAGGTCTTGAGGCTGGCTGCCTCTTGCCACAGGTCGGCGTACTTGCTCTCGAGGGTATCGTAGGCCTGCTCGGCCTTGGCCCCCGCGCTCGCTTTCAGGATTTTGGCGGTTTCCTCGATGAGCTGTGCCAGCCCGACCTGCTTGAGCCAGCCTTCGGTGCGCTCGTATTCACGCGCCGACACGTCGTACAGCAAGTGACCGCGCGCATCTTGCACGCCGAGTGCGGCCAGCGCGCGTTGGATCGCCAGATAGCCTGCCTTGTAGCTCGGCACGTTCGTGCGTGTGGCGCCGAGGATGAACGGTTGGTCGCGCTCGTCGCTGCGGTTCTCGATGAAGGTCGCGGCTTCGGCGTCGGTGCGTGCGACGATGATCCCGGGCACGCCCATGATGTCGAGCTGGAAGCGCGCTGCGCTCAAGCGCTTGATCTGCTCGTCCGAAGATACGAGCACCTTGCCGCCCTGGTGGCCGCACTTCTTGGCGCCAGGTTTCTGATCTTCGATGTGATAGCCAGGCACGCCGACTTCGACGAAGCGTCGTACCAGGTTACGCACGTGGGCCTCACCGCCGTGGCCCGTGTCCGCATCCGCGATGATGAAGGGGCGGAAGTCGATCTCGGGTGTCGCCTTGCGCTGTTCCTCGCTCATGCGGCAGCGCGCGAAGTGTTG
The DNA here is from genome assembly GCA_964515685.1 of uncultured Polyangiales bacterium. Lineage (GTDB taxonomy): Bacteria > Myxococcota_A > Polyangia > Polyangiales > DASUME01 > DASUME01. Next base: position 2,039 of record CAZEWA010000141.1, read on the forward strand.
GTTCTTGTCTGCAGTGAGGAGCGCGCGCACCAAGGTGGCGGCTTCGTCTGGGACCTGACTCAGCGGATAACTCGCCAGATCGGGCCCCGGATCTTCTTGCTTCGAACCCTTGGCGGACGTTGCCCATCCGCCCAGGTAGATACCTTCGATCCCCACGCGCTTCATCACCACGGCCTGTCCCGGTGAGTAGGGCCCGAAGGTGGTGATCGAGCACTTCTCGGCGAACAGCTGTCGCAAACGCGTATAGAAGCCCTCCGCGGCTGCACGAGCCACCGTGTAGTCGATCTCGATGGTGCCGCGTTGCTCGGCGATGTCACGCGCCGGATAGAGCCGCTTGATTTCCTTGAAGCGTTCCTGGCTGCACCAGGCTTCTGCCGCGGCTGCTTGTTGTGTGAGTGTCTTCATACTGAGCATTCCTTCTAAAGAGGCAGTCAAGTTGCGGATCCAATCGGCGAGGGCTTACCGCCCCGGGCAAAGTCCAGGTTCTCCGTGATGCGAGTGCCATCGGTTTCGAAGGCCGCGAAGTAGCGCTGGATGCGACGTTCGGCCTCGGCGAGGTCGTGGTTCTCGAGGTTCAAGTTCAGGAGATCCACGTACCAGGGAGCCTTCGTCTCTCGCTGTACGTAGGCCTCCACGATGGCCCGCGCGATGGGTAGCGTGGTGCGCTTGGAGTCCGCGTGAACGTCCTTGTCGCTCGCATCCAGGAGCTTCTGATACTCCTCACGCAGAAGCTGTTGAAAGAGCTCGCGCGTGAGCGCACCACCCGCTTGGACACCGGTTTCAGGGTCCGACTCCGTGAAAGGCGCCGCCTTGTGCAGCCACTCCCAGAGGATGCTCAGGCGAATCTCACCCGTGGCCATGTCCTCCATCAGGTAGAGCACGTCCTCCTTGCCGAAGAAGTCCGCGGGCTTCAGGGCCGCTGCCTGCATGCCTTGGCCAAAGGCATTGCCGTACTGCAAGGCGACGCTCAAGAGATCGCGCGCGCCACGCACGCTGCGCGTGCCGCCTTCGAGGGCATACAGGGCGTCGGCATCGGCCTTTTCGTAGGTGAGTGGAGGAAATCTGCGGCCCAGTTGATTGGCGTGCCCGATCCACTCCCATACCGGGCGCACGATGTGCACCATCTTCCAGTGCGCGACCCACTTGCCGCTCGCACCCTCGCGTTGCTCGCGCTCCGCGCCAGCCACCGCGCGCTTCAAGCCTGACGCCACGCCATCCGCGGACCCCACAGGAATGTTGGGCTCCATGCCGCCCTGCCAGAGCGCGAAACGCCCGTTCTTGTCGGGTGTGTTCACCGCGCGGCGCACGCGGTCCTCGTAGTTCCGCATGTACCCGTAGGTCATGTTGATCACGTCGATGTTGGGATTGACGAAGCCTGTCTCCCAAGCCGCTGCGTCCGAAACGCTGTTGATATAGTCCCAACGCCCTGTGTTGAAACCGACGAAGCGCTTGCCGAGGGCCGCGCGGATCTCCATGAGCTGAAAGCTGGCTTCGATCTGCTCGATCAAGACGTACGTCTTGATGCTGTATGCAGGCAGGCCCACACATCGCTCCAACGAAAGCAAGATGTCGCCCCAAAGCGCTGCCTCCTCCGCCGTCTGGATTTTGGGCAGGTAGAGGACGATCGAGGAGCCTGCTTTGCGCAAGGCCTCGTGGTTGTTCACCACATAGATGACAGTATCTACGATGGAGGCCGAGAAGCCACGGCCGTCGTTGAAGCGCACGTGACGATCGTCGAGATGCAAACCGCGAGCGCGGAAGATCTTGGTCGTGAATACCAGTTGCTTGGAAACGTCCTCGATGATGGAGCGATCGAGGAACCGGTGCGCCCAAGAGTTCATCTCGCGGGCCACTCCCTGCGCGACCTCCAAGAACGTAGGGCTCTGATGGATGGCGAGCTTGAGGTTGCGCTGGTTATCCAGCGACATGGTCGAGACCTGTCCCAGGGCGTCCTCACCATCGAACATCCAGCCATCGGCGCCTGACAGAAGTGCGTAGGCGACGTTGCGCAGGCTCACGGTGAGCGGGGCGTTGGGTTTGGCCGCAGGACCCGTGCCTTGGATCCACTGACGCTGCAGGTCATGCGGGATCTCGCCGCCCTCGAAGCGGCCTTCACGAGCATCGGAGACCTTGATCTGCGTGCCGCCGATCAAGGCGTCACCCGGCAGGAACTCGATGCGTTTGCCTGTGCTGGTTCGCTCCCGACGTCGCGTGCTGCGGCGGACCATCAGCTCCCGTCGGCGTAGATCGAGCGGAGCGAGCGCATTCAAGGCCTCGAAGACTTGCGGAGTCAGCACGTCGTCGTAAGCCGCGCCCACTGCGCCACGCAGCTCGAGAGCACCTGCCGCGGCACCGATCGTCCCTGTCAATCCGTTGTCACTCATCTTGCGTGTCCTTCCTCATCTCTTCAGCGATGGCGGCGCACCTGGCGCAGCAAGCTGATTCTTTCGAGCCCGAGCGCGTCGAGCTCACTGCACTTTCTGCATACACAGGCCAACCCCTGGTACTCCTCAGGAATCGCCTTCAGGACTTCCTCACGAACTCGACTCGCGAAGCACCAACAGTTGCCCTTGCCACGACACAATGCGCAGTCATTTGGCTCGTCACACAAAGGGCAGCGCGAGGGGTCGATCTTGGGGGTCATTCGGCGTGCCGGAGGTCTGTGGCCGGTCGCCCGGAGAAGCGTGCTCCGTGGACGCCGACGGAGCGCGTGGTACTCAGCAGCCGCTTCACGCGATCGCCGTTGAACAGCGGACTGTCGACGATGCGGTCGCCGTCGAAGCGGCACACGTCGAGGTGAAAGCGGGTGGGACCCTCGTAGCCGAAGTAGACACGGGGCACCTCGAGACTCATGGCGCGTGCGCGGTCATAGCGAGAGGTTTCGCAGATGAATCGCAGAGCGAACGCGCGCCGCATGGGGATAGGCCCTTCGCCCAGGCTCACGCTGCGATGGACCACGTACTTGTCCATCAAGAGAGCGTCGCCGACCTCGAAGTCGTCTTCCTCGGCGTAGTGCTCGAACAGCTCGGACATGGCCGGTGAATTCAAGGGGCCATCCCTCAGGGCGAGATACTCCTCGAACGTGATGCCGCCCTTGCGAATGCGATCCTCGATGCACTTGAAGATTGCCGGAGAGACATGAGAGTAAAGGTGTCGACCGCAAAACGCCGCTCGCGAGACATAGCGCAAGCCGCCGCGCTGCCCGCCTGTGTCGATGGGGTCGAGCGGAATCCAGAGCGTGACGCCGTAGTCCTCGGCCCGCTGAAAGCCGAAGCTCTGGGCTTCGATGTGCCACGGGAGTCCGCTACCGGAGCGCGACTTGATTCCGAAACCCACGCCCTGGGTGAAGAAGAGATTGTGCGCCGTCAGCTGCCGCATGGCCGCACGAAAACGCGCATCCGTGACGAGGGCGTAGAGGCCTTCGTTGCCCGTGCAGGTGTCGTAAGTCAGGCAATCGAATCCGCGTTGGTAGCGGTCGGTCGGCGCGGCCAGCTGAGGTGTCACGCAGCGCCGGAGCTCGTCGATGAAGTCACGGGTGAACAGGTTGCGAAGTACGATGAAGCCTCGCTCACGATAGGCATTCGCGTCTTGCAACGCGATCTTCGTCCCGCCGTTCACACACATCATGGTCATGGGCCGCTCCACTCGCGAAGCCCTGGGCATCGGACCTTGCCCGATGTCCGCCGCGCTTCGTCGTCTTCAAACTAAGGGCTGTGAAGGTCTTGGCAACGCACAAAGAGGCCACGTTTTGAGATGCTTTTGGGCGTTGTCTGCAAACTCTGCAAATGTCTGTAAATTCGTCTCCTTCTTCAGCGCCGTTGGCGTTGGATTGACTCGCAGCCTAAGCGACGGAGTTGAGTTGCAAAACAGGTTCGCATGACAGCAGCGCGCACCCTTTTGACTGCATTTTGTAAAGCGGCCGTCCGACTTGCGCGTTGCGCTCTCGTTAAGATTTGCGAAGACGTCTTGGGTCATTTGCAAATTGGAGAGAACCCCTTGTGCACGCCACCGCTGCTGTCAGGCTTGGGCGTCAGGAGTGGAAACCATGAGAGATGTGTTCGAATCATCACTGTTGGACGTCGATCCGGAGATCGCAAAAGCCCTCACTGGCGAGCTCGATCGTCAACGCGACACTCTCGAGATGATCGCGAGCGAGAACTTCGTCCCGCGCGCGGTCCTCGAAGCGCAGGGCTCAGTGCTTACTAACAAGTATGCAGAGGGATATCCGGGGCGTCGCTACTACGGCGGCTGTGAGTTCGTAGACGTTGTGGAGACGCTTGCGATCGAGCGCGCCAAGCGCTTGTTCGGAGCCGCGTACGCCAATGTGCAACCGCACTCCGGGGCGCAGTCCAATGCAGCCGTACTCGCCGCGCTGGCCAACCCCGGCGATCGCATTTTGGGACTCGAGCTCGCACACGGCGGACACCTCACGCACGGCATGAAGCTCAATTTCTCTGGCAAGCTCTACGAAGCTCACGCTTATGGTGTGTCTCCAGACGACCATCGCGTGGATATGGACGCCGTGCGCGCCAAGGCGCGAGAGGTTCGCCCCAAGGTGTTGATCGCCGGTTGGTCAGCCTATCCAAGGCAGCTCGACTTCGCGGCGTTCCGCGCCATCGCCGACGAGGTCGGTGCCCTGCTGTGGGTTGACATGGCGCACTTCGCGGGCCTGGTTGCCGCGGGCCTCCACCCCTCGCCCGTGCCGCACGCGCACGTCACCTCGTCGACCGTACACAAGACGCTGGGCGGCCCGCGTTCGGGCTTCATCCTATGCAACGACCTCGAGCTACAGAAGAAGCTCAACTCGAACGTGTTTCCGGGCCAACAGGGCGGGCCCTTGATGCACGTGATCGCCGCCAAGGCAGTGGCGTTCAAGTTAGCGGCGGAGCCGGAGTTCGTGGAGCGCCAGCGACGCACGATCCGTGGTGCCCAGCTGATCGCCGAGCGGTTGAGCGCGTCCGATGCCAAGCAGGCGGGCGTCGACGTGCTCACAGGCGGTACCGACGTGCACCTTGTGTTAGCAGACCTTCGCAGATCGGAAATCCACGGCAAAGACGCGGAGGATGTGCTCCATAGTATCGGAATCACGGTCAATCGTAACGCTGTGCCATTTGACCCGCGTCCTCCGATGACGCCGTCGGGCGTGCGCATCGGAACGCCTGCGCTCGCCACGCGCGGCTTTGGCGACGCCGAGTTCACCGAGGTGGCGGACGTGCTCGCAGAGGCACTCAAGCCAAGCTGCGATAGGGCAGCGCTCCGCCTGCGTGTGTGCCGCCTGGCGGCGCGCTTTCCACTCTATGCGCGATTGAGCTCACCGGGGAGTTGGCGCTGAGTCGGTGGACCGCCGTTGCCCAGCGCAGCATTCAACAGTGCCAAGCGCGATTTCCTGGGGCGCCCGGTCGCGACAGGCATACACTCAGGTTGTGCGGTCGCGGAGTCGACCCGTGAAGTCCGCTTGCGCTCGCTCGAAGCTGCGTGCGCGCGCCAGAAATTCGAGTGCTCCTCCCCATTTTTCATCGAGCACACGGACTCCGTAGCGTCCCCATTCGTCGCGCACCCAGCGCTCAAAGAAGTAGCTTTCTTTGTCGTTCATGCTGGAAGGGGCCCTGCGCACTGCCGTCAACATATCGTCGGCCAGAGCATCGATGCCCGCTCCGGTCTTGGCACTGGTGCGCAAGATGGCGACATCGTTGCCGTCTTCGCGAGCCAAAGCGATCGAAGCGCGCAGTGCATGGTAGCTTCGCTCGGAGGCAGGTTCGTCGGCCTTGTTGAGCACGAAGGCATGCGGGATTTCCATGATGCCGGCTTTGAGAAACTGAATCTCATCGCCTCCGAGCGGCTGCATTACAAGGTACACCCGTTCGGCGAGGTGGCGCACATCGGCCTCACTTTGGCCGATGCCCACGGTCTCGATGATCACGCAGTCGAAGAGCTCTGAGAGCAGGCGCGAAACCTGAAATGTCCACGGGCCCAAGCCACCGAGCTCGGTGGCCGAAGCTTGGCTACGGAAGAAAAGCCTGCGTTCGTCGTAGGGCAGGTTCATCCGCGTCCTGTCGCCGAGTAAGGCTCCACCCGAAATTGGACTGGATGGATCCACGGCCAGGATGGCAATGGAGAGCTTCTCGTCCTTCTCCACCATCCGCAGGGCGAGTCGGGAAAGCAGAGAGGATTTACCCGAGCCCGGTGTTCCAGTGACGCCGAGGGTCACGCAGCTGTGCGAACGCTCTCGCGAGCGCAGTTGCTCCAGTACCAAAGCGCGGGGTTCGATAGCCGATGGGCGCTGATCCTCGAACAGGGAGATGAGCGTAGCCACCGCACGTTTATCGCGCTGGAGCGCTGCCCTCGCCGTGGACAGGTAGTCCTCGTTCGTCGGTTGCATCAGGCCACCTCTTCGAGCACGGACACGATGGACTCCATGATGTCGATCAGACTGTAGTCGGACGGCGTAAATACCTTCTTTACGCCCTTCGCGAACAGCTTCTCGAAGTCCGTCAACGGGATGATGCCGCCGAACACGACCTTTACCTTGTCGAGCGCGTTGTGGTCGCGCAAACACTCCATAATCTGGTCGGCAAGCTCCAGGTGAGAGCCGCTGAGCACGCTGGCCCCGATCAGGTCGGCATCTTCTTCCACCGCAGACGTGACAATTTCCTCTGGGCTCAGGCGGATTCCTGAGTAGATCACGTCGAAGCCGACGTGACGTGCCGAAACGGCGATCACCTCTGCGCCGTTGGAGTGGCCATCGAGTCCTGGCTTGCCCACGACGATGCGCGGACGCCGACCGAGCTTTGGAATGAGGTTCTCGATGCGATTTCGCACTTGGTCTACGCGGTCTCCTTCGAGGCCGAGCTTTTGGCCGTCGATGCCCGTGGCAGGGCGGTACTCGCCGAACACACTGCGTAGCGCCTTGGCCCACTCTCCGGTGGTCACGCGCGCAAGAGCACATTCGATGGACGGCTCCATCATGTTCTGGCCGGTCTTGGCCGCGTGCTTGAGCGCCGCCAAAGCGCGCGCAGCACGCTCCTTATCTCGTGTCTTTCGGGTTCGTTCCAGCGATTCCAGGGTGGAGCGCGTGGCACTCTCATCGAGCTTGAACAGACCTCCATCGGCGCCAGACAAGAGGGGCGATGGAATGCCGTCTGTCCACTTGTTCATGCCGACCACGACTTGTTCGCCCGTGTTGATGGATCCCATGCGTAGCGACATGGAGCGAACCAGCGCAGACTTCATGTAGCCAGATTCGATGGCGGCCTTTACGCCCCCCATGGCGACGATCTTGTTGACCTCTTCCATGGCCTTTTGCTTGAGATCGTCCACCTTGGAGCGCACGACATGGCTGCCTTCGAATAGATCCGGGTACTCGAGCAAGTCGGTCTCATAGGCTAGGATCTGCTGCAGTCTTAAGGACCACTGCTGATCCCAGGGTCGAGGCAACGAGAGCGCTTCGTTCCACGCTGGCAGCTGGAGGGCGCGACATCTCGCGTCGCGGCTCATGGTCACCCCCAGTGCCTCGATCAGGATGCGCCAGGCGTTGTTCTCTGGCTGAGCTTCGGTGAGGCCCAGCGAGTTCACCTGCACGCCATAGCGAAAGCGTCGATACTTGGCGTTCTTTACACCGTAACGCTCGCGCGTGATCTCGTCCCAGAGCTCGGAAAATGCGCGCATCTTGCACATCTCTTCGACGAAGCGAATGCCGGCGTTCACGAAGAAGCTGATACGGCCCACGGCGCGCTCGAATTCTTCTGTGGTGAAGTTTCCGCGTTCCTTCAACAAATCGAGTAGGCCGATGGCGTTAGCGAGCGCGAAGGCGAGCTCTTGAGTGGGCGTAGCGGCCGCCTCTTGCAAGTGGTACGAGCAGATGTTGGAGGCATTCCACTCGGGCATCTCCCGCAGGCAGAATTCGTACATCTCTGCGATGATGCGCAAGCTGTACTCGGGCGGAAAAATATAAGTCCCGCGTGCGAGATACTCTTTGATCAAGTCGTTCTGCGTGGTGCCCGCGAGCTTTTGCGTACTCACGCCGCGCTCGCGAGCGAGCGCTACGTACAGCGAGAGTAGCCACATCGCGGTGCCATTGATGGTCATCGAGGTATTCATCTTCTCGATGGGGATCGAATCGAACAGCACGTGAAAATCGTCGAGGGAGTTGATGGGAACGCCCACTTTTCCCACTTCGGGCCGGGCAATCCTGTCGTCCGAATCGTAGCCACACTGCGTCGCGAGGTCGAAAGCAATGGAGAGACCCGTCTGTCCCTTTGCGAGGTTCGAGCGGTACAGTTCGTTGCTCGTTTTGGGGCTCGAATGGCCAGCGTAAGTCCGGAAGATCCACGCGGGATCGCGCACGGGCTTGCCCTCCTTGTCGAAGATCAAGTGGGCTGGTCGTTCTGGATTGGGCTCGGCCATGAGGACTCCGTGGCGATAGCTTTTTGGCGGCTCGCGCGCGTCAATGTGCAGGAGAAGCGTATTGCCCAGCGTAGGTTGGCTCGCAACCGAGAAACTTGCGTGAATTTGCGGAGCGTTTGTCGAGGTTTTGCAAATTTTGCAAATCGCGATGGGGGCTTAGTTGGCGTCCTGCCGCTCCGCCGAACTGACAAATGCGGACGACTGATACACAATTGGAAGGCAAGTCGCCTTTTAGGGGCTGGGCGAGACCCGTGCAGTCAAGCGTGGAGACAGAAGTATGAGCAAGTCATTCATGGGTCCGCGGCTCAAGCGACTACGGGAAGAGCGCGGACTCACGCAAGTCGTCGTGGCGCGCAACCTGGATGTCTCTGCCAGCTACTACAATCAGCTCGAGAACAATCAACGCCCGCTCACTTCAGCCCTCCTCATCAAAGTAGCGGCCTTGTTTGGCGTCAACGAGCAGTTCTTCTCGGAGGGCGAAGAGGCTCGACTCATCAGCGACATGCGTGAAGCTCTGGCAGCCGCTGCGCCCGAGGAAGTCGTGACGGCGGCAGAACTAAAGCAGGTGGCGAGCCAGCTTCCCTCAGTGGCTCGGGCATTGGTGACCATCCAGCGCCGCCATCGGCAAGCTGCGGAGCAGGCAGAGGCCGTAGCTCGCCGCCTCAACGACGCTGGGACGGACCTGAAGGCGGCTCTGCCGCCCATGCCCTACGAGGAAGTACGCGATTTCTTTTACGCCAGGCACAACCACATCGCCCTCTTGGATGAGCTGGCCGAGAAGATTGCGACAGAATCCGGATTGCAGCCTGGGCAGGCCCTAGGCGGGCTGATGACGAGACTTCAGCAAAAGCACGGCGTACAGATCGTGCGAGCGAGCTCGGACGAGGGCGACACACTCAACCAACGGCGCTACCTGCCAGAGCGGCGGGAGCTGCGGCTCGCACTGCACCTGACGCCTGGACAGGCTGCTTTTCAGATTGCAACGCAGCTTGCCTTTCTGGAGGGCCATCAGCTGCTCGACGAGTTAGCGTTGGGAGCTTCGTTTTCGAGTGCGGAGGCACGGGCGCTGTCACGCGTCGGCTTGGCTCACCACTTCGCTGGGGCACTGATTATGCCTTACGGTCAGTACCTCGCCGCGGCCGAGGAGGAGCGCTACGACATCGATCGATTGTGTCAGCTATTTGGCGTGGGCTATGAAACCGCGTGTCACCGCTTGAGCACTTTGCAGCGGCCTAACGCGCTCGGTGTGCCGTTTTTCTTCATGCGCGTGGATCGCGCCGGAAACATCTCCAAGCGGCAGTCCGCCACCGACTTTCACTTTTCGCGTGTCGGAGGCACGTGTCCGCTTTGGAATGTGTACGAAGCATTCGCTCAGCCCGGCCGTGTGTTGGTGCAGCTCGCACAGATGCCCGATGGTCGTACATATCTCTGGATCGCGCGTACGGTTATGCACGGCAAGCGCGCGTTCGGTGCGCCGGAGAAGATGTTTGCTATCGGCCTGGGATGCGATGCGACGCACGCACATCGGCTGGTTTACTCGCGTGGCCTCGACCTTAAAGACCTGAGCACCGCCACTCCCATCGGCATGGGTTGCAAGGTGTGCGATCGTCCAGCGTGTCCGCAGCGCGCCTTTCCACCCGTAGGAAGTCAGCTTGCCGTGGACGAAAATGAGAGTCGCTACGAGCCGTACCCGGTGCGCGGCCGTTCATTCTGACTCGGAGGCTAGGACTTTTGCACGAAGGCTTTCTCCATCAGGTAGCTGCCCGGTTCTCCCGCGCTGCCCTCCGAGAACCCACGGGCTTCAAGTAGCTCGCGGCACTCGGCGTTCATGGCCTCGCTGCCGCACAACATGACGCGCGCGTGGCTGGGATCGAGCTCGGGTAGCTGCAAGTCACGAAACACGCGACCGCTGCGGATGTGGTCAGTGATTCGGCCGGTGACGGCGTGCTCCTCGCGTGTGACGCTCGGATAGTACACGAGCTTGTCACCGATGGAATCGCTGAGCAGGTCGTTCGTGGGGAGCCCAGCTATCGTCTTTTGGTACGCGAGGTCCTCGACTCGGCGGACCGTGTGGCTCAGGACGACACGGTCGAAGCGCTCGTAGACCTCGGGAGTGTGCAGGATGCTCATGAAAGGCGCGAGCCCCGTGCCGGTGGCCAGCATCCAAAGGGTTCCGCCTGCGTGTAGGTTATTGATCGTGAGGCCGCCGACGGCCTTGCGAGATAGGAGGACCTCGTCGCCGGGTGCGATGTCGCGGAGCCGCCTCGTCAGCGCGCCGTGCTCGACCTTGATCGACAGGAACTCGAGGTGGTCGTCCCAGGGGGCGCTCGCCATCGAGTAGGCGCGCATCAGGGGCGCGCCATCCACCCGCAAGCCGAGCATGGTGAACTGGCCAGCTTGAAATCGAAAACCTCGACCGCGCGTGCAGCGGAAGCTGAACAAAGTGTCGTTCCAGTGCCGCACCGCGAGCACGGTCTCGACTGAGTGATTGGGTTGGGTGTCAGGTGTCTTCTGAAGATGTTCCACGCTCGATCAAATTATGGGAACGTGATCGGCGAGCAAGCGCCAAACGGGCGTACTTTGGCGTGTGCGCGATCGATGGATTGCAAACCTTGCGAATCGCGCGCGATAAGAAGCGTGATTGCATGCTTCGCGTAGAGCGCCCGAAATCATGGCAAATGTCCGCACGATTCTGGCTTGAGCGGGATCTCCTTCCTGACACCATGTGAGCTGTGGATGTAACGTCTGAGTGTCCCGTGCATCTGATGGCGCTGATCGAGCCCAAACGCCGGATCTCAGTGCTCTGGGAGTGGTTGTGGTCTTACTGCGCGAGCCATCGGAACTCGAGGTTGATCGTCGATCATCCTGCTCATCCCCTGCGGTTGGGGAAGGAGCGTAGCAGTCGGCCGGAAGGAGCTTGAGATGGACTTCGATATCAGTCTCGAACAGAAGATGATTCGCGATGCGGCGCGGGAGTTTGCCGAGCGCGAGGTTGCTCC
>CAZEWA010000142.1:0-13320 GCA_964515685.1 uncultured Polyangiales bacterium
CCTACATAGGGCATGCTGCCCCTGCTTGTAGCGAGGGAGTAGCCATGGAAGCGCGCTTATCCGCCATACAACGCAGCCTCATGGTCGCGGTTCTGGGCTCTGTGTTGGTCGCCTTGGTGACCGTACCCCGCTTGGAAAATCGAAAGATTTCGGAAGCCCAGGCGGAGCTATCGCAAATTGCACGCGTACACCAACTCGATGAGCTCGCTCGGCTGCGCCTCGAGGAAGCACGCAACACCGCCCCTTTACCGCTCGACGCCATCAAGTCGGCCTACAAAGCCCGACATGCACCGCGTGTCCGTTTTCCGGAACAAGCCGCCCCCATCCTGCCGCTACCCATAATCCGCATCGAGACCCTCGCGGACCTCATGCGCCAGGGCACATCTGAGGCGAGCGCAGAAGTCGCGCTGCCCGATCCGAGTGACCTTGCGAGCGCCCTCGCCTTGCGCCTCGCGTCGAGCGAGCAGGCCGGTATTTTTTCTCTGCACTCCGTAAGCCTCAGCGCGCACGCCGGGGTCAGCGTAGAGCATGCGCGGCGCGAGCTCGAAGTGGCTCAACTGCGAATCCTGAGTCTCGACGAAAAAGAAAAGCTCGATAAGGCCGAGAAAAAGCTGGCACTGGCCGAGTATCGCGTAGATGCGCGCAAGAAGCGCCGCTCGAAGTCGCTGATCAAGTTCGAAGAAGCGCTCGACGAGGCGCGCCTACAGCGGGACGAGCGAGCCCAAATCTACGCAGAGTTGAAAGCACGCTACGACGCTGAAGCACAGTCGCAGCAACGTTTTGGGATCGAACCGAACCAGGGCGACCGGGCCTCGAAGCCGCTTAACGGGCTCTTGCCCCAGGCTGCTCTCGCTGCTGTGCGTGGCAGCTACGGCAAAGAAGAAGTTCTCTTTTATCTCCCGGTCGCGCTGACACGCACGGAAATCAAGCTCGCTCCCCTCACGAGCGTTCCGCCTGATCTCCCTAACGTGCGGGCCGCTGGCCTCTGGGACGCGCTGCAAACCCGCACACCCGAAGCCAGTCTCGCGCACGTGGCGGCTCAGTACAACTGGCACCGGGGCGGCCTTACTCTGTTAGGAGTGAGCATCCCAGGGACCATCATTCTGCAAGGACTGCCCTGGCTTCTGCCTGTGTTGCTGCTTTTGCTGAACCGGCGCATCCACAATGCCGCGACCAGCCATCGCTTGTTTGCAGGGACCGCTCCCACCAACCTGCCGAGGGCCGGCTTCAAGAGCACAAGTCGCGAATGGATAGCGCTTGTGGCCCTGCCCGTCGTCGCAACGCTTGCTGCAGCCTCCGCGCTGCTCTTGGTGGGGGCGTTCCCGCTGCTGCCGGTCCTCGCGACCGCTGCGGTGCTTCCGCTCGGCATCCGCGCGTGCTCGCGGCTTGAAGGCTTGCGTGCTTTGAACGTTTCCATCGTCCAGTACCACAGCTTCCCGCCGCCAGCGATGCCGAGCCTGTCTGACCCGGCACTGCACTGAATTAAGGCTCAGTCGATGTCGAAAAATGCACGAATTTTCGACAAAATCACGCGTTGATTGGCGGCCTGCAGAGCAGCACGCTGATTGATGCCAAGCCGCTCCTTCGCTTCGACCAAGGCGGTCTGCCTCTCTGCAAGCACCTGAGCCACGCGCTCCGCCAGATCGATGCGCTTTTCAAGCAGCGCACGGAACACGGTGGCATCCACCCGATAGCAATCCACATCGGTGAGTGCGACGGCACTCGCATTTCGACGCTCGCCTGTCAAAAGCGCGCGCTCGCCGAAGATATCGCCCGCACTCAGCCGCCCGACTTCGAAGGTCTCATCGAGGCCTCCCACGCGGACTGAAACGTCGCCTGTCAGAATCATGTAGAGGTGGTGTGCGACCGCGCCCTCGCGCGTGATGATTGCCCCACGAGCAAAGGGTGCACGCTCCAAGCTCTGAGCAAGTCCGCTTCGCTCCTCCTCAGTCAGCCCCTCGAACAACGCGATGCGCCCCAGGGCCACCAAGCGCTTGTCTTGCTCCGTGGCGCGCTTGTAGGCATGACGCGCCTGATCGTCCTCAGTCACGAAGACGGTCTGCGCAGGAATGGAAAGGCTAATTTTAGCGCGTGCGAGCGCGTAGTAGAGATGGTTTCGCACCACGCTGTCCGTGGAGGAATCGACCGCCAAATTGGTCAGCCAATAGCGCACCGCATACTTGGTCTGACTCTCTGCAAAGTCGATCGCGATGCAGCTCGGAGCCGGCACCGCTGCCACGTTTGGAATCGGCTGGGCCCTCAGCGCACGCTCGACGATCTCGATGACATCGCCTGGCGCACTGCGAAAATCGACTTGAAAATGTATCCAACGCCGAAGCTGAATCGGCTCCCCCTGGCGCCTTCCTAGGATCGTGACTTGAGAGCGCATGAGCGTGCTGTTCGGAACAATCACAGTCTCCCAGTTGCGGGTCTCGATGGAGGCGTAGCGCCAGCGAATCTCCGTGACGCGGCCGCACACGTCGGCGAGACGCACCCAGTCGCCAACTTGGACCGAAGAGTCGAGCTGCAACGCGAGACCGCCCAAGACGTTGCCGAGCGTGTCCTGAAGCGAAAGACCGACCACTGCCGTAAGGACCGCGCTGGTGGCGATGACCCCTGTCACCTCAAAGCCGAGCTGCGACGAGGTTCGCACCAGGCCAATCATCGCGGCAAGCGTCGTGACCACGTCGGGCACGATGCGCGGCAGGCCAGGCCGCACCCTGCGCACGAGCCCCTCAAACACGACGACGCTTCCCAGCGTGACGGTGGAGAGCGTACCCGTCAGCGCAACGCCAACGCGAACCCCTGACACGATGACGGGATCGAACGCGACCAGAAGCGTGCCTGCGAGCAGGAAGAGCCCATGAATGAGCAGCAACGAGAACGCGAATCTGAAGCGCGCCCGCGGTTCAGACCCTTTCGGACTCGCAAAGACTACAATGCGCGCAAACAACGCCAGCGCCAGAATGAAGACCGTGCCGTACTGTTGGGCGAGAGACAAAAACGCTTGAAGCATGTCGACAAGCCGCCTAGGAAGTTCGACCACATCAGACTGAACTCAGACGATCAGTTGCCGTACCAAAAACCGGTACTGAGCACGATAGACTGAAAGCTCGTATCTATCGCACGCGTTTCGGCGAGTGCAAAGCGCGGCATGATGATGCCCTGATAGGTCAATGCGAGGGTCAGATGCCGCCGCTCTCCGACCCTGGCATCGAGGCCAAAGGCGATACGCGTGGCATGGCCTATCCCGCGTCCGGAAACTTCCTGGACCCAAACCTGTGCCGCGCCAAGCCCGTAGGACACGAACGGCCTGACGCGAAGCCGAGCGCTCAGCGCATGCTTGATGAAGACGCCGTAGATCATCGCGTAGCTGGTGCGCGCTGCTGGCTCGGATTGGTAGAGCACGTCCATCTCGAAGCCCAGCGTCGCAGGCGCTCCGCCCTGCAGGCCGCCTACTTGCCATCCCGATCGCAGCCCCAGCGTGGCACCCCACGGATGCAACGACCGCGGACGATCCCCTAACGGCAAGCGGTTGCTCACCACGTACGCTGCACCGGCCGTAACGCCGTAGACGCGTGGCGCATGGTTGGGGAGTGATTCCTCAGCGCGGGCCCTCGATAGAATCGACGCAAAACAGAACACCAATACAGCCAGCGCGGTACGCATGGACCTACCTCATGTCGCAAAGCCGCGGCTCTCAATCACCGCGAGTTACCAGCGCATCACGCTTTCCGCGACGCACCGCTCGGTGGCTTGTAGGCGAAGGCTCACCTGAAACAAGCAGCATCCAGATTTTTTCTCGGTTGGGTACGGAAAGCCTTCCAAACGTGATCGTCCACTTGCAAACTCCGACCTATCCCCGATTTCTCCAAGGGAGGGGCACGTGAAACGCAAGCAAAGCACTCGCAAGCGAAGCCCCAAGAAGGCGATGCCTCTCCAGAAAAACACTGGAATTGCGGCACCTTCTGCAGCCACCACGGCGCAGCCCGCTGTCACCTCGGCCGAACTAGCCACAGTGAACAAAACGCGCGCGCGACTCTCCGCGCAACTCGACCTCCACACCGAAACCAATTTTTTCTCGGGTTTTTCCGGCGGACTATCGGATGGTGGCCTGTTCGTTACGACCTACCAAGCGCTCGAACCAGGGCAGCCCGTGGAGGTCAACCTCTCACTGCCCGGTGGCCAAATGTTCTCGGCCTACGGTCGCGTGGCCTGGCTGCGAAGCCCCGCAATAGCCGTCGATATTGCCCCTGGCGCGGGCATTGTGTTCGACGATCTCGATCCACAGGCGCGCAAACTCGCTGAGTCGTTCATGCTGTTTCGCGAGCCTACTTTCGTCGACGCAAACTGAGCTCCGAGCATGAACCAAGCACGCTAGCGTAAACTTGGGACTTAGGCTGCTTAGCCACTACGTGCGCCGGGTCTACGCGCGTCTATCAACGCCCTGAGCTCCTCCGCAGTCACGCCGAGCCGGGCCGCCGTTTGCTTCGCCAGTGAAGTGGTCGCAACGCCAGGGACGAAGCGATAGGTAGGCTGCTCGTCGGCGTCTAGTTCGACCTTCAAGAAGCACAAACCATCACGCTTCGAATCGCGCTCGAGTGAGGCCGCGAACTCGAGGAAATGGGTGCTGATAAAAACCTGGGGACCAAGCTCACGCAGCAGCTCCAGCACCATGCGAAAGATCTCTTCACCCTCGCTCGGATTGGTGCCCGAACAAAGCTCGTCCACCGCGACGAATGCGCCGGGCAACAAACTCTCGAACACCTTGCGGATGCGTAACAGCTCACTGCCGAGGCGCCCCTCCTTCTGCGATGCGCTCGCATGCTCCCCTATCGAGAGAAACATGGCGCTCGTGCGTACAAGGTGTGCTTCCGCTGCAGGCACGAAGTAACCGCTCTGCGCGAGGATTTGGCTGAGACTCAGCGCCTGCAACAGACGGGTTTTTCCGCCCGAATTGGGGCCGGTCAGAAGAACGATGTCGTCGTGGCGCGCCTGCTGGATGGTGCACGGTACGATGCGCTCGTTGGGCTTCATGAGCAGAGGATTGAACAAGTCGACCAGGGTACGCTGTGCGCTCAACATGCCCTCAGCGGACATGACCTCGGGTAGGCACACTTGGAGCCCTAGCGTGCTTGCGCGCTCGCGAAAATTTAGCGCGACCAGATAGAACTCCATATCGCACAGCATCTGAAAGACTTTGACGAGTTCGTCTTCGATGCCTGCAAACACTTCGTCTACGAAGGCTCCGAGCACCTCCGCGTCGCTAAAGCGAAAGCCCTTGAAAAACAGCTGGAGCTTGCGCAGAAAGCGCCGCCACGACGACGCATGATAGGGGCTGCCGGAATTGCTCGAAATCTGCACGATCTCGAAAGTGCGCAGCTGCCCGTCGTAGCCTATCTGGAGCCGCGCGTCGATGCTCGCGGCACCGTCCTCAAATGCCAAAAACTGCTTGAGCCGCGCGTAGCCTTCTAGACTCTGTACGCGCTGCCCAAACTGCCGAAGCCGCACAAGCCCCGAGGTCGAGCCCTCAAAGCCCCGTGCAAGTACGTCGATAAATACCCGAGATGCCTCGAGCACATCCACGCGACGCCGATTCGCGTCGAGGCGCGCGCCGAGTCCAGAGTCCGAGAGTAAGTTTCGGATCTGCACCCCTGCGGCATACGCTTGCTCGAGATGCGTCTTGTACTCCGGATGCTCGCACAGCTCGCGCAAGATGGCCTGACGGAACGCCATATGCTTGGGTTCCGACGGTGGGTGCGTAAGCACGCGCACAAGGGGCGCAAGTCGCGCCTGGAACGGGCGACCGCGAATGGTGAAGTCCGCCTGCGCCCGCAGAAAAACTTCGAGGTAGAGGTCACTCTCGAAGTACCGGGGGTCGAACGTGGAAGGTGCGATGCGGCCTTCGTCGAACGACTCGCACAACGGCACGTCGGACCCGCCCGCAGCAAACGCAAAGCGAAGTCGCTCGCGCAGGGCATCGAGATGGGTCCGCGCCATGGGCTCGCTGTGGAGCAGATCAGGCAGAGCCCCAGCCCGGGCATCGGCCAATCGAACATCCTCTGACGCAGGTAACACCACTTGGAAGCCAGTGTACGACTTCTCATTCCCCGCGTCGATGGGCGACCCGCCGCTGCCCTCACCCTCGACGTCGAACGCACGAGCGTCTGGGGCTTCGACGCGGCAACCACTGAGCTCACGTGCCTGGACCTGTACGAACGCTCCACGCAGCTATCTCGCGGCGCACGGCATCACATCGCTGCTCGATGCACCCGCTCGCGACGGGGGCGAAGAACTCGTGATCTTACTACCAGAAACTTCCCTGCATGCTGCGGAGACCATCGTCGAGCGCATACGCGGATGTATCGGCGTCACGTCTGACTTTCGATGGACAGCACGTGTCTTTGACACTCCGCGCGGGCGTCGTCTCCTCTTCCAAACGTGAGAAAGACTTCTTAGATCTGTTGCAGCGAGCAGACAGTGCGCTCTATGCGGCGAAACAGCAGGAGCGAAACTGCGTGGTTACGAGCAGTTGAATCCGACTGCACGCACAGCCCTCGCGCAAGGAGTCCAGTACTCGGTTTGTGGGTTACGCTGAGATCGAATTTGCAGTATCGTCTAGATTCGTAGGTCCCTGAGGTCGGAGGCTCTCCATGCAGTCTCGCCGTACCACGCTCCTCGTACCCAGTGTAGGGCTGCTCGGCCTGCTCATCGCAGCATCGGTTGCCACACAAGCGCGCGCGCAAGCAAAACCACCGACGCTCGACCTGAGTCCAACCGCAGCCGCTGCCATGCTCATCGAGGAAGCGTCCCTGCCGCATGCGTCGTCACCCACTTTCCGCACCTCAGGCGACCGTGCACCGGATCCCACACTCGAAGTCGAGTTTCCGGGACTCGAACACCGTGCCGATGGGAGCTACCGCTTTCGTGGGAAGGGCTTCACAGCCATCATCGCACCCGATGGGCAAGTGCGAATGAGGGACACGTTCTTCGGCTTCTCGAAGCAAATGAAACCCTTAGCTGCGCCTGGCAAAGATCTACTGGCCGAACCTCAAGGGGCACGCTTTGCGGTCACCCCGCCTTGGCTCTCCTTGCAATTCGACATCGACCTGTTGGGCTACCTCGAAAGCAAACTTGGGAACGATCTACATACTTCGGAGAAGCGTTGGTTCATGGAAGGCACCCGGGCGATGCGCGAACGCCTTGAGGCAAACACTGCGCGCCAAGCCCTGCGGCACGCGCTGCATCGAATCTGGAGTGATTTCGGCCTCACCTTCTCGGCCCGCAAGAAGGAAACCTTCGAAGTCTGGAATCAAACCACCCACGACGAGCAGGGCGCACAGACGCGCCACGTGGTGGAAGAGTTTGTCCGCGAGAAGTGCCCCGCACAGTCGGCCTGCGCCTACGACCAGAAAGAGCTCGACCGGCTCAATGCTAAGCGGCGGCCTCAAGCTCTCTTCGCGCCCTATGTGGCCAGTGCTCAGGCCCCGGAGCCGCTGAATGTTGGGCCTGCGGCGTCAGAGCAAGAGCCGTAAGAGTCCGAACACGGACGCACACTGCGACGAACGGACCAGCTCAATCTCAGGCATGTCGCGCGACCGCGCACGCCCCGTATTCGTGTAAGTCGCATTTCGATATTGAGCGACACCCAAACAGGCGCCATGGTCTGAAGAAGGCCCATGCAAAATTACGCAAATCGTGCCCGTGAAGCGTGGCAGGCGTACACCTCGCGCGGCGCGATTCGCAAGGAACTATTGCGTTCGGAGATCTACCGCGCATGGCGGCGCGCCCACTACAACCAAGTCAATCCATTGCTGTCGGGCCCCGATGTTCTCGACGCGCTCGAGACCGAACGCTTGATCGACGCACAGGGGTCACTCCTTCAAGCAGCCGCACCCTACCTGTCTGCTATCACCACCGCCGCAGGTTCGTTACCTCACGCGGTTCTACTTGCGACTCCAGCAGGAATCGTGATCGATCGGCGCGGCGATGCGGCAAGCCTGAACGGCCCTACCCCAACGCCACCTCTCGGCGCATTGATGGGAGAAAGTTATGCAGGCGCCAACGGTATCGGCACTCCGCTCGCTGAAAATGCCTACGTCGAACTGCATGGTGCAGAGCACTTCATTCACGGCTTTCAAGACCACCACTGTCTAGGCATCCCCCTGCGCGGCGCCGATGATGATGTTGCAGGCGTGCTGTGCCTATCGACCAACGCTCCACAAACGGGGTACCAGTTGCGCGGCATGCTGTTCACTGCCGCGCGAGGCATCGAGAGCGAGCTTCGCGCCCTCAAGCTCCGCGACAGGCTGACCCAACTTGCACAGGACGCGTCACAGGCTGCGAAGTCCGTGGCCTTGATCCACCAGGATGTCGTGCAGAGCCACGCCGCCGCGAGGCTTCAGATTCAGATGGGTGCGCTGCAGATGCAACGCGGTCACACGAGCGCGATTGTCCAGGACGCAGAGCACTCACTCGCCCGCTTCCTGCGAAGCGCTCGAACGTGGCAACTCGCGAGCGGCCTTCCGCTGAGCGCCCCTATGCTGCTCCCGGAGCTGACAGAGAATGTGGCGGAGTTGATGCAGACCGAAGCCAAGATGCAGCGTGTGGACCTCCGGCTCGGCGCCATCGAAGCAACAGCCAGGAGCCCCGTGACCCCGCGTTTCGCGCGCTTGGCGCTCATGGAAACGGGCCACGCTCTGCGTGCGGTCAGCCCGGGCGGATTCGTGGAGCTGAACCTACTGCGAGACGGAACTCTGCTGTTTCAAGGGCGAACCGCGTACGGCGGCCGTCGCCTCGATCGTCGCGCCCGCTTCGACAGCTAGACCGGCGCAATCCAGCTTTCAACCAATCGAAATCATAAGAATATTTTTGCCATTCGACTCAGCGTGGCAGCTCACAAACAGCTGAACATTTGACGAGCGGATGAAGCAGAGGTAGGGTCTCCGCGTTGGCTGCCTCAAGGGCCGGCACCTAGTTGAACGCAGAGTCCCGGGATAGGCGCTGGTGCCTATCCTGGGCTTTGTTATTTTGGCCGCGTAGGTGTGGCCCCAGCGCGCGAAAAATGGCCGCGTTCTTCTTGCTCCCTGTGTTGCGCCAGCGCTGCCGTCCTTCAGGATCGGGGCATGAACAACAGCAACGCACGCTCCATTGACATCGCTCACGAGGATACGCCCGAACGCGGAGCTTTCTTCGTCGAGCGTGAAGGCCTACGCCTCGCTGAGATGACCTACTCTCGCACGGGCCCCTCGCGCATCATCGTGGATCACACCGAAGTCAACGAAGCGCTGCGCGGTCTCGGCGTCGCCGGACTTCTGCTTGCGCGACTCGTAGCTTGGGCGCGAGAGACGGGCACCCGCGTGCATGCCACGTGCCCATACGCCAAAGCCCAGTTCCAAAAGGACACTTCGATCCAAGACGTATACGAGCCGTAGCCACAGGCCCGCCTACGACTTGAGCCGGTAGCCGGTTTTGAAGATCCAAACGATGGCGCCGAGGCATAACACTAAAAACAAAAGCGTCATGCCAAGGCTGAGCGTGATGTCTACATCCGAGATGCCGTAAAAGCTCCAACGGAATCCGCTGATCAGATACACGACCGGATTGAACAACGTGACCTTCTGCCAAAACGGCGGCAGCATGCGGATCGAATAGAAGCTCCCACCCAGAAATGTCATCGGCGTGATGAACAGGATGGGAATGATTTGGAGCTTTTCGAAGCCTGTCGCCCACAGGCCAAGGATGAAGCCGAACAGGCAAAACGTGAGTGACGTAAGCACCAAGAAGAGCAGCATGACGCCGGGGTGCTCGATTTCAAACGGCACGAACAGCCGCGCGGTGCCGAGGATAATGGCTCCGATCAAAATCGACTTGGTAGCTGCTGCTCCCACGTAGCCAATCACGATTTCCGTGGCCGTCACCGGGGCCGACAGGACCTCGAATATCGTGCCCGACCATTTCGGCATGTAGATGCCAAACGAGGCATTCGAGATACTCTGGTTCAACAGCGAGAGCATCAACAGGCCTGGAACGATAAACGCTCCGTAGCTAACGCCCTCGATATCATCCATGCGAGACCCAATCGCGGATCCAAACACGACGAAGTAGAGGGAAGTCGAAATCACGGGCGACAGAATGCTCTGCACCAATGTCCGAAAGGTTCGGGCCATTTCAAACTTGTAAATGGCGCGGATCGCATGGACGTTCATGACGGCTTGCTCACAAGACTGACAAAAATCTCTTCAAGCGAACTCTGATGGGTGTGCAAATCCTTGAACGCGATACCGAGTTCGCTCAGCCGCTGTAGCAGCTCAGAAATTCCCGTCTCTTCCAATCTCTCGTCGTAGGTGTAGCCGAGACAGAAGCCTTCGCGCGTTAAACTCAAGTTGAACGAAGCGAGTTCCGCGGGAAGATCCGAAAGCTTGTCCTTCAGCTGCAGCGTCAGCTCCTTCTTGCCGAGCTTGCGCATCAAGGTGGCCTTCTCCTCCACGAGCACAATCTGCCCCTTGTGAATGATGCCTATTCTATCGGCCATTTGTTCGGCCTCTTCGATATAGTGCGTGGTCAGAATAATCGTGACGCCGCGCTCACGGAGTCGACGAACCATTTCCCACATGTCTCGCCTCAGCTCGACATCCACCCCCGCCGTCGGCTCGTCCAAGAACAGTATTTCCGGCTCGTGCGACAGTGCTTTAGCGATTAAGACACGTCGTTTCATGCCCCCCGAGAGCGTCATGATCTTGCTGTCGCGCTTGTCCCAGAGTGAAAGGTCGCGCAGCACCTTCTCGACATAAGCCGGGTTCTTTGCCTTGCCGAAGAGACCGCGACTGAAGTTGACCGTCGCGAGAACCGTTTCGAACGCATCGGTGGCAAGCTCTTGCGGGACAAGGCCTATTTTGGCGCGGGAAGCCCGAAAATCTCGCACGACATCATGCCCGTCGGCGAGCACGCGCCCCCCACTCGGATTGACGATGCCGCAGATGATGCTGATGAGAGTCGTTTTCCCTGCGCCGTTCGGCCCGAGCAGCGCGAAAATCTCGCCACGCCTTATCTCGAGGTCGACGTTCGTCAGGGCTTCGAACCCAGATGCATAACGCTTAGAGAGTCCCTGTACGGATATAACCGATTGCACGGCCCCCAGTGTAGGCGGCGCCCGGAAAACTTCGACCGCTCAAACGAGCCCCACCGCCTACAGGCCGCGCGACCATTCTGGACGCAAGGCGATGCGCCCCTCAAGCGCGGCATCTAGGGTCGAGACCATGCGCTCGCGATCGTCGGGTAACACGCCAGACAGCGGCAAGTAGTTGGATGCATGGTTTGTGCGGAAAACCGCGGCCCGCGGCCTCGCTTCGTCGACGATGATGCGAAGCTCTCGAAACATCTGCTCGACCCCAGGCAGCTCGAAGCGCTTCTTCCTCTCCAACGTGGAGAGCGGCGTCCCCGCGACGACCGTCGTGGTGAGTGCGGAAAAATACTCGGGATCCATCTCCGTCACGAGCCTCGCGGTTGCCCGCGCGTGCTCCTCGGAACGCTCGACGCCTCCTATTCCCAACATCGCGATCACGCTCAGTTCCATGCCCGCCCCGTGCGCCCACGATGCGGCGCGCACGTGCTCATCGAAGGTAGAACCCTTGGCGATACGCTTGAGCGTGATGTCGTCGCCGGATTCAGGTCCGATGTACAGCCGACTCAACCCAGCCTCTCGTAAGCTGAGAAGCTCGTCGGGTGATTTCTCGAGCACATTGCGCGCCATGGCGTAGCAAGACACGCGACGCAGCTGTGGGAACGATCGCCGTATTGCGGCGAGTAGGGCGAGCCAATGGTCTACAGGCAGCACCAGTGCATCGCCATCGGCGACGAACACCTTGCGCACGCGAGCTCCGAACCTGCGCCCGGCCTCCTCGATATCTTCGAGCGCCGCAGCGAGGTCGCGCACTTGGAATGTCTTCTCGCTGTACATGTCGCAGTACACACAGGCATTCCAAGAACAGCCCAGCGTTGCTTGCAAAATGTATGCATCCGCTTCCGACGGGGGACGATAGAGATTTCCTTCGTAACGCACGGCCTGAAGATGACGAATGACGGGCGTGTGTACAAGCTCAAACACGCACGGTCTCGTGGCTCTTTCGCACCCCATTTCAAGTAAAACCTCGGTTTACCGCCCGCAGTTGTCGTGACACCATTTAGATGTGACGCAGCAACCCTATCCCCTCGAGAGAAGCCGCATCTTGCTTGCTGAAGATGACCCGAGCACCTCTGAGCTGCTGCAGACTTTTCTCGAGGGCCACGACTACCACGTTGTTACCGCCGACACGGGTCACAGTGCGGTCGAACACCTGCGCACGGCTGACGTAGACCTTATTTTGAGCGATCTCGCGATGCCCGAAGGGGACGGGTTTGAGCTCGTTTCCGAGGTGCGCAAGATGGGCCTAGTGGATCTACCGCTCATTTTGATGTCAGCCAACTACGAGAGCGTGCTCCGGGTAAAAGGCTTGACCCTCGGCGCGGATGATTTCGTGCTGAAGCCACTCGACTTGGACGAGCTTCTTGCGCGCATTCAAGCACAACTTCGGCGCAGCGACCGCCAGTCGGAACTCGCACGGGCGACCGCTATCGACCCGCTCACGCGCACACTCAATCGGCGTGGGCTCGCAGAGCAGTTCGAAGTGGAACAGCGCAAGCGCACGGCCGAAAACCCGCATGTTGCCGCTCTGGTCATCGACCTCGACAAGTTCAAGAGGATCAACGACACCTACGGACATCAAGCAGGCGACGCAGCCATTCAAGCGATGGGCAAGGCACTCGAAAATGCGGTGCGCACAACCGACCGCGTGTGCCGCATCGGCGGTGATGAATTTGTTGTGTTGATGCCCCACTCCGACGAAGAGAGTGCGGCGCATCTCGCCAAGCGGGTACTCAATCTGTCGCCGCTTCAGGTGACGCTTCCCTCGGGCGCGCGGCTGTCGGTCGCGTTCTCTCTAGGCCTCTCGGTCTCCACGTGGGACACCGACCTTGCGTCGCTTCTGGCCCACGCTGACGCTCGCATGTACGAGCACAAGCGGCGTCTAAAGTCGCCTTAGTCCACTGGCGGGCCCCTACGTACGAGAGCGCATAGGGCACGAGCGGCGTCGACGGCACACTAACTCCACGCCGCGTTCATCCAGTTCGTGTCGCTACCAGCGAGCGCACTGCAGCAAACAGGACATCCGGCAGCACTGGTTTCGTCACGTACTTCTGGAATCCAGCCTGCATAGCACGCTGTCGGTCCTCGTCTCGCGCATGCGCCGTCACGGCAATCGCTGGGGTTTTTCCGCCTTCGGA
>CAZEWA010000143.1:0-13113 GCA_964515685.1 uncultured Polyangiales bacterium
CACCGCCTTCCCAGCTTGCGCCAGTGGCATCGTAGTGAGGTATTCAGTTGCTTACCGTGGCGGGTCCGCGCCGGACTCAAACCGGCTTCCCTGTTGCGCTGGCCTGGCCAGCGCTATCTCCAGCCGAGCTTTGCCCGGCCTTCAACCCAGAACGGTGCACAGGATGCACGGTCTCGGGAGTGAGTCAAGCGTTCCTGACACAAGCGGGCTTGTCTTGCATGTGCGCCGGAACTGCCCATGGTTGGGCATGCTCGGTCTGACCCGACTCTCCCGTACCCTGCTCTTTCCGCGTCATATGGTGGCCCTCCCAGGCGCGCCGCGGGCGCTCGGCCTGGAACGCTCTTTCTTGCAAAACGATGCGGGAAAGCTGGAAGTTTGGCTTTTGCCAGGCGACGGCGTGAGCGCAGAGAATCCGGGGCCCGCGGTAATCTTCGCCCACGGCAATGGTGAGCTCATCGACCACTGGCCCGATATGCTCGAACGCTATCGCAGGCTCGGCGTGAGCGTGGTGTTGCCAGAATATCGCGGCTACGGGCGCAGCGACGGACTCCCGAGCGAGCGCGCCATCGTCGAGGACTTCTGTGCCGTGCGTGCAAGGCTCGCTCAGGATCCGCGTATCGATATGCGCCGCCTCGTCTACCACGGGCGCTCCTTGGGGGGCGGCGTCGTCTGCGCGCTCGCACGCATCCATGCCCCAAGAGCGTTAATCTTGGAGTCGACGTTTACGAGCATCGTGGATGTCGCGCGCGGCATGCTGATCCCTGCCTTCGTCATCTTCGATCGATTCGAAAGCCTACCGGTCGTAAAGGCCTTCCAAGGCCCCATCCTGGTATTTCATGGCACCCGCGACCGACTGGTGCCGGTCTCCCACGGTAAGCGTCTGGCAGCGGCCAATCCCTCGGCCACATTGCGCCTTTACGACGTGGCTCACAACGATCTCCCTCCCCCCGCGTCAGACTATTGGCAACACATCGAGGTCACGCTGGAGCGCGCTTCGGTGCGAGGCCACGACCGTACTGCAGTAAGGTAGATTCCCCATGCCCGTCGAAGCCATTCATCTCTCTGCTCTCGCCGATTCGCTCGTGGGCTCCGATGCCGCGCATGCGCTCGACTCGGAAAAGCTTGCGCAGCTTGCTCGACTCGGCGCGCTGATCATCGACTTCCCCTATTTCGAGCGCTTTCCGCTGGGTGTTCTGCGCTATCTGCTCGAGCGTCCGCTCGCTGTTTCGCCCTGGGGCGACCTGTTTCATCACCAGCGCCCCGTGACCATCGGTAGGCACCTGATCCTGACTGCGCAGAAACTCAGCCGCAGCGCCGATAGCGTGGACGCAAGCCAGCGTGTGCTTGCGCTTGGCCTCGGCTATCTGTCGCACGTCGCCGTGGACGCGTCGCTGCACCCGATGGTCAACCGGCTCGCAGCCCAGCGAGCAGCGCGCCTCCATGAGCTCCCCGCGCGACAGCACAGCGAAGTCGAGAAGTTCCAGAGTGTGCTGTTTCATGAAGCGCGGCTCGGCTTTGATTTTATGGGCACGCGTGCCCTGCGCGACCACATCGCCGTCGACGCCCATGCGCTTCATACAGACCGCGCACTCCGAGCGGCTTTTATCTTTGCGGTCGAGAATGCGCTGCACAAGCCGCTTGAGCCCGCCTTGATTCGAGCTTGGGCACGCGGCTACCAACAATACGTGGCGCTGGTTTCGAGCCCAGCCGGCAAGCTCATCGTTCCGAACAAGCTCAAGGCAGAGGTGCGCGAGGAGGTGTACGCGGGCGAGCGCTTTAGCTTCGCTGCGCATTACGCGCAGGCCGTCACACACTCGCGCGCCGTACTGAACGCAGCCTGCGCCCTCTATCATGGAGGCAGATCAGCAGAGCTCGCGTTCGATGACTTGCTGCCCGAAGGGTCCATCGACCAACAGGCTGCGTAAGCGCAAACGAGCACGCGCGCCCTTTTACAGCGCGTCCTTACGAACCAGGGTCGTCGCCTCAGCTTCCGGGTCGAACACGATAACCACGTCGCCGCGCTCGACTTGGCGCATGACGCTCGCCTTCTTCTGCTCGAGCGAGTGCTCGTCTTGTCCGTAGTCGGTGCCCTCGCGCGTGATGAACTCTTCGATCACTCCTGCGAGCGCATCCGCGCTGAGCGCTGTGTAGGGCACGACGAGCGGAGCTGACATGGCCCAAGCATAGCGTCTTCTCGCGCGTTCCGCGTTGCAAGCAGGCTATTTTCGCGATACGCGAGCGCTGCACAACGAACCCCGCGGGGGAGCCATGTTCGTGAGCGCCTTGCATTTCTACCCTGTAAAGAGCCTAGGCGGTCTGGCACCGCCGCGTCTGGCCCTCGACGCAATGGGTCCCAGGCTCGACCGCCACTTCATGCTGGTGGACGAGCGGGGGAGCTTCGTAACGCAGCGAACGTTGCCCAGCCTGTGCCTGATCTCATGCCAAATCGAAGCCGAGCAGCTCCTGCTGCATGCGCCTTCGATGCCGCGCCTCTGTGTGCCCCTTGCGCCTGAGCTGCAGGCATCGCGGCAGGTAAGCGTTTGGAAGTGGAATGGGCTCGCCGAGGACAAGGGCGACGAGGCTGCCGCATGGTTGAGCCACTTCGCAAAGCGCCCCCTGCGCTTGGTGCGCTTTCCGGATGAGGGCGTGCGACGCGTTGACCCGCTCTATGCGAACGATGAGCACCACGTCGCTTTTGCCGATGGCTATCCCGTTCTGCTCGCTTCAGCCGCCTCGCTCGATGACCTCAACGCGCGTCTTGTCCAGCCTGTGCCCATGGACCGCTTTCGCCCCAATGTCGTCCTGGCAGGCGCACTGCCCTTCGCGGAAGACACACTGCACCGCATCAAGCTGGGCTCGGTGGTGCTGCGCATCGTCAAGCCCTGTGAACGCTGTGTGATCACAACCATCGACCAGGCGACCGCTGCCCAGGGTAAGGAGCCGCTGCGCACCCTTACTACGTACCGAACCCAGAATGGTAAGGTGATGTTTGGGCAAAACTGTGTCGTGGAGCAACCGGGCGTCGTGTCCGTGGGCGATGCAGTCACGGCGCTCGATTAGCGCGAGCTCGCCCGCCATTCTTCAGCGAGGCCCGCGCATCAAGAGCGCGTGGCCAGCCAGATATGGTGCTTCGAACCGCCTCGCGCGCCTCGGGCCTTGGCTGAGACTTCTTCGACTTGAAAGCCCGACGCCTTGAGCCGCTCGCTAAAGCCGCGATCCGCGCTGGCCGACCACACTGCGAGCACGCCTTGCGGGCGCAGGGCGCGATACGCATGCTTTAGGCCGGAGCGTGCGTACAGCCAATCGTTGGCCTCGCGCGTGAAGCCCTCTGGGCCGTTGTCGACATCGAGCAAGACCGTATCGTACTCGG
This sequence comes from uncultured Polyangiales bacterium, assembly GCA_964515685.1. GTDB lineage: Bacteria > Myxococcota_A > Polyangia > Polyangiales > DASUME01 > DASUME01. The sequence goes on from CAZEWA010000143.1 coordinate 3,371, forward strand.
CTCGCGCGTCGCGCAAGAGCTCGACCACGTCGCGCATCGCTACGCGCACACGCGGGTCTTCGAGCGGATAGCCCGCCAAATGCCCAAGAAAACGCTGATTCCAGTCGACCACAGCGGGCACGAGCTCAGCCACGATCACCTCGGCGTCCTTGCGCACACGGCGCAAGGTCTCGGCCAAGGTGAACCCCATGCCGAGGCCCCCCACCAGCACGCGTATGTTCTTGCGCACGCTCACGCGCTCGCAAGCAAGCTTGGCGAGCACTTCTTCGGAGTCGTGCACGCGGTTGTTCATCAGCTCGTTGCCGTCTGCCCGAATCGAAAGCTCGCCTCCGCGCTGATAGAGCCGCAGCTCTCCGCCGTTTCCGGGCACGAGCGCGCTGTCGAGGAGCTTCCAGGGAATCATTGCGGCACATCCGGGGCAAAGGCCTTGCTCCTAGCACCCTGCCCCCTGCGGTGCGACTCAAAGCAGCCGGCTAGCGCTTACCGGAACGCGCTGCATCGAGGGCGTCCTTGGCCAATACAGTCCAATCGTCGTGCCCATGTCCGCGCGCGATGAAGCCGTCCATGTTAGCGGCAATGGCCGTGAGCATGCGTAGCGGGTGACCTCCAAGCTCCGCTGCGTCCAGCATAAGGCCCGCGTCTTTGCGGGCCATGGCTAGCTCCCAGGAAGGTTTTTGGAAGTCGCCGCGCAACATGCACTCGATACGCGGAGCAAGGTTTGCGCCGGGATTGAAGTGCTGAAACAGCATGACCGCCTCCTCTGGCGTGATGCCTACGGCCTGAGCCAACGTGAGCGTGTCGGAAAGTCCGGCCGTGATGAACATCAGGAACAGATTGCCGAGCAGCTTGAACGAAGCCGCACGCTCAGGCTGCGGGCCAAGGTACCAAAGCTTTCCCGTCATGCGCTCAAGCTCGGGGCGCAATTTTTCGACCAAGCCCGCATCGCCCGACGTAAGCATCAAGCCCGTCGCGTCGCGCGCGTTCTGCGGTCCCATAAAAACCGGCGCATGCAAAAAGCGAACGATTTGTTCATTATATTTTGCGGCACGCGTCACGGTCCCGTGAGGGCTCGTAGTAGAGTGATCGATGATAAGCGCGTCGGGTGCGAGCTGCTTCCCTGCGCGCTCTAAGGTCTCATCGACCGCGCGGTCTTCTGACAAGGTGAGATGAACGCGCGTGGCCGACCGCACAGCCTCGGCCGGATCGTCGCACACGACGGCTCCTAGGGCCGCGAGTGCCTCAGCCTTTTCCCGGCTGCGATTCCAGATCCGCACCTTCTCCCCACGCGCAAGTGCGGCGCGAACGAAGTTGCCGCCGAGAAGCCCCATCCCGAGAAATGCCATCATGTGTGTAGAAGCCTTTCTACTCACATTTAGCGCATTTTCAGGCCGAGGCGCGCCGTTTGAAGCGCAGGCCTCTGTGCGTTGCTTGCAAAAAGCTTCGCACAGACTCGGCACACTGCCGCACGCCCACACGCGGCGCGCTCAAAGATCGGGACTACAGAGGATCCGTTTGACCCGAGCGCGTCTTCGCGTGAATCAGCCCTGGAGCATGTCCTTGACCGTGTCGCGCTCTCCCACGAGCTCTTCGTTCGTGATGGCGATCTTGCTCTTGGCGAAGTCGCTCATCTCGTAGGAGCGAACCACCTCGTAGCCGGTCTCGGTGGTGCGAACGGGGACGCCCGCCCAAATGCCCTCACTGAAGCCGTAGGAGCCATCGCTCGGCACAGCCACAGAGTGCACCACGCCGGGGCGCGTGAGGTCGCGCACGTGGTCGATGAGTGCGCTGGCTGCCGAAGCCGCCGAGCTCAGACCGCGTGCTGCAATGATCTCTGCGCCGCGCTTGCCAACCTTGGGCAAGAACTCGTTCTCGAGCCATGCCTGGTCGTTGACCACAGCGCTCGCGTCCTTGCCCTTGATCGTGGCGTGCGTGAAGTCCGCGAACATCGTCGGGCTGTGGTTGCCGTAAATGAAGAGGTTTTCCACGTCGGTCACTGCGCTGCCGGTCTTCTTGGCAAGCAGTGCTGCGCCGCGGTTCTGGTCGAGGCGCACCATGGCGGTGAAGCGTTCGCGCGGCAGGCGCTTGGCCTGCGACGCGGCGATCATGCAGTTGGTGTTGCAGGGGTTGCCGACAACAGCCACGCGGCAATCGTCTGCAGCAACTTCGTCGATGGCTCGGCCCTGACCCACGAAGATCTTGCCGTTGTCCTTGAGCAGGTCCGCGCGCTCCATGCCGGGGCCGCGGGGCTTGCTGCCCACCAAGAGAGCCCAGTTCACATCGCGGAAAGCGACCTTGGGGTCATCCGTGAGCACGATGTCCTGGAGCAGCGGGAACGCACAGTCGTCGAGCTCCATGGCCACGCCCTTGAGCGCTTGCTGGGCCTTCTCGACCGGGATCTCGAGCAACTGCAGGATGATGGGTTGGTCGGCCCCCAGCATTTCGCCGGCTGCGATACGGAACAAGAGGCCGTACCCGATGTTGCCGGCTGCGCCGGTGACTGCCACGCGAATGGGCTTCTTTGTCGTCACAGAGACACTCCAAGGTTTTGAGTTGTGCGTCAGGTCTACCAAAGCCTAAGGCTCCCGCCAGGCGAAGAAATCGCCACGGAGCGCACGGAACGACACGGCCCCTGCGCATAAGACACTTGAACCAAGCGGAAAGCGAGCGGTTAGTGCCAATTGGCCGGGCAAAACCGAGAGCCCGAGCGCGCGGGAGCCGCGCGGCGATCCGAGGAAGTGAATTCGGCGACGCCAACCGATGTCACGAATTGTGCGCCCGGGGCCAGGACCACTCGATCAACGCGTGGCGTAGCAGGTCTCTGCGCCCGCTGCCTCAGCGCGAGAGCGCGAGCTTCGCCGACGTGCTTGATCGCTACCACGGGCGAGCCGCAAGAGCCGCGCGGTTCATGCGAAATCCACGTGTTTTCGTAGCTCACGGCTCCACAGCGCATAGGCCAAGGGCTGAAGATGCACGCCGTCGTAGGTCAGCTCGGCGCTGAGCTCGCCTGCTGCGTCCGTAAACGCAGCCCTGAAATCCACAAAGGGAACCGAGAGTTCCGCAGCCAGCGCGCGCAGCTCGACGTTGTAGACCAAAGCCCGGGCATTAAATCCCGCGAAAACCAGGTCGTCCGCCTCGCGCACGGGCAACACTGCAAGCAAAGAAAGACGCGCAAAAGCCGCAAGAAAACGCGTCACGATGCTGCGAACGTCCGCAAGAATGTCAGGAACGGCGCGACCTTGAATCAAGTCGTTGGTGCCTATCATGAACACCACGGCCCTCGGTTCCAGGGCGAGTACGGCCTCGAGGCGCCCTCGAACATCGCGTGCTGTGTTTCCCGGAATGCCGCGATTGACCGCGTTCGACAGCTCGGGAAACAGCTGACTCCAAGGGCCAAAAGCGGTGAGGCTATCGCCAAGGAACAGGAAAGGCTTGTCTGAAGCGGCGGTGGACATCGGGTGATTGTAGCCCTGGAGCTCACGCGAATCACACAGACGCCCTCGGTCGGGAGCGCACTCACTATGCACGCCCTCTATGGGAAGCCATGCACGAACTTCAGTGTTGTTCGCCGCGGCGTTCCACTAGAGTGACGCTCCATGGACTTCGAACCCAGCCCCAAAGCCAAAGATTTCGAGAAACGCGTCCGCCGCTTCATCCGCAAGCAGGTCGAGCCGGTCGAGCGCGCGTACTGGGAAGAGATCAAAGCGCAGAACTGGGGAGGCGACTGGACCAAGTGGCATCCGCTACCCGTGCTGGAAGAGCTGAAGCAGAAAGCCAAAGCAGAAGGCCTGTGGAACTTGTTTTTGCCCGATGCTGAGCTCGGTGCCGGGCTTACCACGCTCGAGTATGCGCCACTCGCAGAGCTCACCGGTCGCAGCCTGCTCGCCGCTGAGGTCTTCAACTGCAGCGCACCCGACACCGGCAACATGGAAGTGCTCTACCGCTACGGCAGCGAGGAGCAGAAAGAGCGCTGGCTCAAGCCGCTTTTGGCGGGCGAAATCCGCTCCGTGTTCTGCATGACGGAACCCGATGTGGCCTCTTCTGATGCAACCAACATGCAGGCCACCGCGATCGTTGAAGGCGACGATATCGTGCTCAACGGCAAAAAGTGGTGGACCAGTGGCATCGGCGACCCGCGCGCCAAGGTCGCCATTTTCATGGCCCACACGCCCAACGAGAGCAAAGACCGCCACCACCAACACTCCATGGTGCTCGTGCCGCTCGACACACCCGGCGTGACCATCAAGCGCATGCTCCCGGTGTTCGGCGAGTACGACGCGCCACACGGCCACGGCGAAGTGCACTTCGAGAATGTGCGGGTGCCTGTGAGCAGCTTCATCTCCGGCCCGGGCATGGGCTTCGAAATCGCCCAGGGACGCCTGGGGCCAGGCCGCATCCATCACTGCATGCGTTGCTTGGGCGCAGCGGAGGTCGCTCTGGAGATGACCATCGAGCGCGGCATGAATAGGAAGGCGTTCGGCAAGCCGCTGATGAACCTCGGCGGCAACCGCGAGCGTCTGGCCGAGGCACGCATTGCCATCGATCAAGCGCGCCTGCTCACTCTGTATGCCGCGTGGAAAATCGACAAAGTCGGCGCACTCGGCGCTATGACCGAGATATCCGCCATCAAAGTCGCAGCTCCCAATGTGCTGCAGAAGGTCGTCGACGACGCCATCCAGATTCATGGAGGCGCAGGCGTGTCGTGGGATACGCCACTGCCTGCTATTTTCGTCATGGCGCGCAGCCTGCGTTTGGCCGATGGACCGGACGAAGTACACAAGGGCCTCATCGCACGCTTGGAGCTCGCCAAGCGCGGGTACATGAAGTGAACACGAGCGAAAGCGATTTTGTACGAAATGACTGACTCCTCTGTGATCGATGTCGCAGGTAGCGTGCGCAAGGGCGAAGAGCTCGATGCTGAGGCCGTCGATGCGTGGCTCAAACAACGCGTGCCTGCGCTGCAAGGGCGGCCCGAAATCACGCAATTTTCAGGCGGAGCATCGAACTGGACCTACCGCCTCAAGTACCCCGAGCACGATTACATTTTGCGCAGGCCTCCCAAGGGCACACGCGCGAAATCCGCGCACGACATGGCCCGCGAGTTCCGCGTGCAAAGCGCGCTCAAGCCGTTCTTCCCCGAGGTCCCCGAGATGATTGGCCTGTGCCAAGATGACTCGGTGCTGGGGGCGGAATTCTACGTGATGGGGCGGCTCGAGGGCATCATTCCCCGCGCCAAGATGCCCAAGGGTGTGCAGCTGAGTCCGAGCCAGAACCGAGAACTTTGCACGCGTGTGCTCGACAAGCTGCTCGCCCTACACAAGGTCGACTACGAAGCGGCCGGGCTCGCATCGCTCGGCAAGGGTAAGGGCTACACCAAGCGCCAAGTCGACGGCTGGACGGAACGCTATCAAAAAGCCCGCACCTGGAACGTCCCAAGCTTCCGCTACGTGTGTGATTGGCTCAAGGAGCACACGCCGGAAGACGTCGCAACCTGCGTCATCCACAATGACTACCGGCTCGACAACGTGGTGCTCGATCCAGAAGCCCCCACGCGCGTCATCGGCGTGCTCGACTGGGAGATGGCTACGCTCGGCGACCCGCTCATGGATCTCGGCGGCAGCCTCGCCTACTGGGTGCAGGCCAACGACGACCCGTTGATGAAGATGATAGCGCGCCAGCCCACTCAGCTGCCGGGCATGCTCACGCGGCGTGAAGTGGTGGACTACTACTTGGAGCGCTCAGGTTTTCGTGTCCAAAACTTCACGTTCTACGAAGTGTTCGGCCTGTTCAGGCTCGCTGTCATCGCGCAGCAAATCTACTACCGCTATCACCACAAACAGACTCAGAATCCTACCTTCAGGAATTTCTGGGTGATGGTGAACTACTTTGATGCACGTTGCCGCTATCTCGTTCTTCGGAGTCGGTTTCGGTGAGCGCCATCTACCTGATTCGCCACGGGCAAGCCTCGTTCGGCCTCAGTGACTACGACAAGCTCTCCGAGCTTGGCGAAGAGCAAGCCAAGCGTCTCGGCGAAGCCCTGTGTACGCGCGTGCCCCAAGTCCATCTCGCAGTCACGGGCACCATGCTGCGCCACAAGCAGACTGCCCGCGGCTGCCTCGCGGCCATGCAGCTCGAGCTTACCCCCACGGAAGACAAGGGCTTCAATGAGTTCGACCACGAGGAACTCATCGCACGCTTCAAGCCGCGCTACCAAAACAAGCTCATCCTCGCCGCCGAGCTGGCAAGCAGCCTGCAGCCCAGAAAAGCCTTCCAGGAGATGTTCTCCCAGGCTGTTGCGCGCTGGCTGAGCGGTGAGCACGACCAGGACTACACCGAATCCTGGTCGATGTTCCAAGCACGCGCCGTGAGTGCCCTGTCGCGACTCAGTGCGTCGCTCGAATCGAAGCAGACCGCGTTTGTGTTCACCTCTGGCGGCACCATCACCGCGATCTTTCAGCAGCTTCTGTCCGTCCCCAAACACGAAGCCTTCAAGATGAACTGGACCATGGTGAACTGCGGCATCACCAAAATCATCGTGGGCTCACGCGGCCTACACCTGAGCAGTCTCAACGACCACGGCCACTTCGAAGCCTGTGCCAAGCGCTACATCACATATCGCTGACCGCGTCGTACTTGCCTAGGCGTGCACCGAGTTTGCGTGAACGCCGCATGTTTCGCTCTCGCACACGTGACCACGCCCGGTAATCTTGAGCCGGTTTTTCGCGAACCACTCGTATCCGCGGTCGAACATCGGCTTGAGCACGGGCCAGGCAGTTGGAGCCAGCACGGCCCCAAGCCCAACCGCCTCGTAGCAATGTCTAAACGCTTCCATGCCTGTCACGGACGTACCGTCCGGCAAGACGGCGTGAATGTGCCCCATGACTTCATCATGCGTGAGCCCGTAGCGACTCGGGTCGAAGCCTGGCGCGGAAATGTCTTCCAGCACCAAGCGACCGCGCTGATTGAAGCGGGAAATCAAGCGGACCTCCTTTGAACAAAGCGGACATGCCGCGTCGAACAAAAGTGTGATGCGTTGTTGAATCTCAGGTACAGGCACTAACTCGGCCATGTCGACCTCCCGGGCCACGCAATCCATGAACCCTACCTAAGTAGTCTACCTTTGCGGCTTGTTCGCGAGGCCGGTCTTCTCACGAAAGCTCATGCGCGTAACGAAAGCTCACGGACGCGAAGTGAGTATCAGTCGCTCACGAGTGGGCCGAACAACAGCGCCCCGAGCACCACGAAGATCAGATCAAACGCAACAAGCAAGCGAATCCAATCGAGCACCTCGGCGAGCGATGCCCCTCCGAGTAGATCTCGCGTCGCCACCACACCGCACAAAAGCGCCGGAGAAATCAGCGGAAAGAGCACTACGCTGAGCACGAGTTCCTTGGTGCGTGTGCGCACGCCCATCGCAGCAAACAGCGTTCCCGCCGCCGCGAACCCCAGGCTGCCTAACACCATCAACCCGAGCACCGGCCCAAACGCGAGCGAGAGCGGAAACCGATACAAAATCGCGATGAGCGGCGCGAGAAGCAGCTCGACCAACACCAGGAACGAAAAGATCCCCAGCATCTTTCCGAGGAAGATGGCTGGGCGCGGCAGCGGCGAGAGCAGAAGCGCGCGCATCACGTCGTTGTCGCGTTCGCGGGTCCAGCTACGCCCCATGGCCAGCACGCCGGAAAAGGCGATACTTATCCACAACACGCCCGGAGCTATGCGCCTGGCCGTGACATCATCCAGGTAGAACGAAAGCGAGCTCATCACAGCCACCAACAACGAAAAGAACGTGGTGGTAATGAGGATCTCGCCCGTACGCAGCTCGAGCTTCATGTCCTTGCGGAACACGAGCCAACTCGCGCGCAGCAGGTTCATGACTGGGCTCCTTCCCCGACGGAAATCCGCCCACGAGCAAGCCGCACGCGGTCGTCTGCAAGGCTGTCGGCCAGCACGACATCGTGGGTAATCAACGCGATGATGGCGCCTCGGGTTCGTTCTTGCCGGATGGCTTCGACGAGCTGCTGGGTCGAGCGCACATCGAGCCCCGTGCTCGGTTCGTCCAGCAAGATGAAGCGCGGTTCGTGCAAGAGCGCGCGAGCCAGCGAGAGCCGCTGCAACTGCCCACGCGAGTAAGTTCGGGCGGGCCGCTCCCAGTAGGACGACACCTCAAAGCGCTTGCCGAACTCCAGCACGCGCTCTGGTCTGACCTCGTACATCTCGGCAAACAACTCCAAATTTTCGCGACCACTCAGGTCCGGGTACAACATCGCGGCGTGGGCGAGCACACCGAGCGAAGCACGCAGCGCATCGCGCTCCCGCCAGGCGTCGTGTTCACCGAAGCGCAGCGTTCCGCGTGTGGGGCGGCTGAGCAACGAGAAGATGTCGAGCAGCGTGCTCTTGCCCGCGCCGTTGGGCCCTTCGATCACTGTGACCCGTGCGGCGTGCAGCGTGAGATCAACCCCGGAGAGCGCGCGAGTTGCCCCAAACATCTTCACAATCCCTCGGGCCTCAACGCAGGTGAAATCAGGCGGCACTGCTCCCGAAGCTAGCAGCCCCGGGCCCCTTTTGCTCCTTCCACCAGCAGTAACTCGCTGCGTGCCCAGGCCACGAAAGAAGCCCTCGCCTTAGCGAAATCTGACGGTTACACCGAGCCTGCCGCCGAAACCCGCCGCCTCAGCGCGATAACCCCGCAGAAAAGGGCACGCGGGTTGCGGCGCTGGACTTGCTCCGGGCCCTACTCCGACAGTCATTCGGAGGCATCATGTTCCCCGCTCAGCATCTATTTCGCGCCCTGCCCTTACTCGCCACAGCCCTCTCCCTCGCTCCCGCTTGCACGGAGACCACCCCCTCGGACGCGCTCGGAAGCCTTTCGCTCGCCCTGCAAAGCCAGGCAGCCGGCATAAGCTACCGCCTGACCGAGGCAAACTTCTCCCTTGTGGGTCCTGAACACAGGGATTTTTCGAGCGAGGACAGCGACCCACTGCGCCTCGACCTCAGCTCAGGCGCCTACACCCTCGAACTCTTACCGGGCTATCGCCTGGTCCGGGCCGATTCCCCCGATATCGCAGTGGAAGCACGCCTTGTGAGCGAAAATCCGAGCCCGCTGTGGGTGGAACCCGGCGCCGTGACTCAAGTCGCGCTGCGCTTCTCACTGGCCGACGGCACCCAAATAAGCAACGAGCCAGGCACGCTGTCGGTGGGGCTCGAGCTGATGCCGCCCGGTGAACGCTGGCTCGGCGACCCCTGCATCGATGGCCTAAAAATCAACGAAGTCGACTACGATCAGGTCGGAACCGACACCGCAGAGTTTGTGGAAATCCTCAACACCGAGAGCTGCGACGCGGTGCTCGAGGGCCTTGTGCTCGAGCTGGTAAACGGCCCCGATGCGAAGGTCTACGCGAGCTATGCGCTCGGTACTGCGGGCAGCGTCCTCGGGAGCCAAGAGCGCCTGGTCGTGGGCGCCCCGAGCGTGCTCGCAAGCCTACCCGAAACCGTTTTAAGCGTGCCTCTCAAGGCTGCAGGGCTCCAAAACGGTCCCGACGCCGTGCGCCTGGTTGCGCCACTCGGTGTGCTCGATGCGCTTGCCTACGAGGGGCCGGTCGTTACTGCGGGCGAAGGTACATTCGCGAGCGCAGATACAGGTGAGCTTTCACTATCGCGCTGCCCCGACGGGCTCGACAGCGACGACAATGCGCGCGATTTCCTGTTGAAGCCCCCGACGCCCGGCCTGCCCAATGCCTGCGAAT
>CAZEWA010000144.1:0-5043 GCA_964515685.1 uncultured Polyangiales bacterium
CAGTACATGCTCCGTCTACTCGGCATTCATTCATGATTTGATGCGATAGCCCTGGGGTGATCTCCAAAGGGTGACGACTGGGCTGAAACACCCGATCTGTCCAGACTGCTCCTTACTTGCCAAGGGCGTGAGATGCGCACTGTGGCGCGATCGTCCTCGTTAACTCGAGCGCTCGCACCTGCCTTACCTGCAAGCCGGCTCGCCGCGATTTCGCCGAAGACCACCAAACGCATACCCACCTTCCAGAGAAGATACTGGGACGCTCAGCTACCGCGGAATCACGCCATTTAAAACGTGACTCGTTGAGCCACAGAGCCGTTTTAACGGTCCTCGAAGAACAGCTTTCAGGCTTTGCCGCGCTGCTTCGACAGGACACCAGCTACTGGCTGCAGACCTTTCAGCAAGCAGACGCCTCACAACAGACCACAGCCAATCTGTCCAGGTCGTAAAGCCTCCTGTCTTTCGTGCTCGCCATTACGCATTCCTAAGACCTATCATCTCTAGTCCACGCGGTTTTCTCTGCGTGGCAGCTCGCCTCGGAGCCTATCGATCCGTCATGGCGACTCAATGCCCTCTCCACGCCGAACGGCCGCCAACATCATGTCCGAACTCGCAAATCCGCATGTAGCCGCGGCCAACCTCGACAAAGAAAACCTTCGATTCGGCCTAGAACGCGATGTGCTCACGCGTCTCGGCACGTTGTTGCATCCGTCTTACGTCCGCGCGGATCGCTTCGACATCGACCTACTTCGACGGGACCTTCTTGCGAACGCCATTCGCCTCAGCGAGAGCATGGCGCCCGAGCTCTATGCCCACGCCCGCAAAGCCGCACAGCTGCTGGGCGTCCAAGATGGCATCGAAATCTACCAAGCAGACGGCCGCGAGAATGCCGCGGTCCACCTGCTGGCGACGCCCGTAGTGCTCGAAGCACAAGGCCGTCTGGTCGCATTGCTCGACGAGGGAAGCGCGCTCGCCCTGTTTGGTCACGAGCTGGGTCACTTCTTGATGCACGGCGCAGGCTCTCCCGACTCGCTCAGAGCCTTACCCCTATTGCGTTTGTTGCACACCTCTGGGACACCGGAGCCGGTCCTAACCGACCTGCGAGCCTTTTCCATGGCGTGTGAGTTGACGGCGGACCGCTTCGGACTTCTAGCCTGCCGTGATCTCACTGCGTTTCTTCGATTGCAAATGATCTGTACCACCGGGCTGCACGCCAGCTCGCTCACGTGGGACACGCAGGCCTACCTGGCTCAGTGCCAAGACCTGATCTCGAAGATGCTGGAAGCCGGTGACATTGCCCGCGGAACGACTCACCCGGAGCACAGCGTACGTACCTACGCGGCATGGCTATTTTCAGAGACCACTGAGTACTACGCCCTGACTGGGCTCGGGGCGAACATGCGAAGTCTCAAGGAGGTCGATGAAATCCTCAGCCGCATCTTGCGGGTTCCCTTCGAAACCGCGGCAGAGACTGTCTACGAAGCCATTCCGCGCGAGGTCCATCAGTGTGCGCTCGCGGCAGCCGTGCTCGTCGCAACGGCCGACGGCGACTTCGCAGAGCGCGAACTCGAAGCGATCGAAAAGGCGTTCAGCGGTCTCGTACCAGATTGGCGCAAGTACCTTGAGGCAGAACCAGCCCGCGAGCTGTTCTTTGAAACAGCCATTGTAGTTACGGCACTGGGCGAAGGTCCCTTGCGTGCGGTGTTCTCCGTGTTGGCCCACGTAATGTTGGCGGATGAAGAAGTCACGCGAGAAGAGGTGCAGGTAATCCTCGCCGTCGCAGATGTACTTCAAGCTCGAGAACTCTTTACAGATCTTCTCATCTCTACTTTGCGCTGCGTGCAGAGCCCCATCGTTCCAAGCGAGGTTCAGGCCGCTTCCATTCCGTTGCCTGTTTCCGGCCGGGAAGCCAAAGAAGCGCTCGACGTCTTCCTCGCCAACGCATCGCACCGCGGCACGAAGGTCACAGCACGCCGACTCCTGCGTTTAGCGGGCCATCGCGTCTCGAATGCCGACGTGGTACGCGTCATTGAGCAGCGCGTCGCGCGCGCGGGCCTCGCGGTGACGCCCGCACTCTCGTTCGAAGATCTCGACGCTCCCGTATTGCTCACCCCTCGGAACACAAACAACCAAGCCGCAAGACCTTCGCGAATACTGTCTGCCGATCGCATCGCCCTCAAGAAGGGGATTACCGCACTGCGTGACGAGCTCGTGAGTGGCGACGGGCGATCACCTTCCGTGCGGCTGCGCGAGCCAAGATCAGGCCGAGTCGTCGACCTCTACGCGCTCGAAGGCATTTCCACCGGATTGACCGAGCGGGTTTTGACGCAGCTCCTCGCAGGTAAAGCGGTGCGTTTGTTCGACGCTTCGCTGGAAGCAAAGATGCCCGAGGCGAGCAAGCTCGCGAGCGCTCTCATCTCGCTGCAACGGGAACACAAGAGCCGTCTCGAAGAAACTGGGGCCGATGATCTGTACCTGGGCTACCCGCTTTTGGCAGGCGCTATAGGTGGATACGTCTTTCGCGGCCCGCTGCTGCTCTATCCCGTGAAACTTGAACTTGAGCACCGTGGCGTACGCGCCTATGCGCTCGCGCCCCACGACGACCCGCCGGTTGTCAACCAGTCTCTCCTGCGTCTTATCTACAACAGAAGAAAGCAGCCTCTACCGGACTCGCTCCTGGAGCGCCTCGACGAAGTCGCCGCCGAGCCTGGGAATCCTGTAGAGGCGATCATCGAGGAGTTACGCAAGGCAGGCCTCGAATCCGCGCGCACGACGGCGGATCTCGGTCCGCTCGTAGACGACCTCGACAGCCTCGCTGATGTAAAAAACATCCTCCGCCTCAACGAGGTCGCAACACTCGGTCTATTTCCTCAATCGAACTCCGCGTTGCTTCAAGAGTACGACACGATTCTGAGCGGCTTGGACGATGCGTCACGCGACCTGCACAGTGTATTGGGCGCGGGTGCGCTGCTACTTCCAGAAGCCTTACGGCCTCGCATACCCTTGCCCTCACAGGTCTCCGAACCTCTTCGACCTGCAATCTTCGCCGATCCCTCGCAACGCGAGGTCGTTCTCTACGCCCGGCAGGCCCCAGCCCTGGTTGTCGATGGTCCCCCAGGAACTGGAAAGTCCCAGGTCATTGCCAATCTGATCACCGATGCCATCGCACGCGGTGAACGCGTCGCAGTGGTGTGTGAAAAGCGCGCAGCGCTCGACGTCGTAGTGCAGCGTCTCGATCAACTGGGGCTCAGGCCCCTGCTAGCGCTCGTGCACGATGTTCACCTCGACCGAAGAGCGCTGTTTGAGCAGGTTGCGCAGCGTTTGGAGCGGCGCAGCGACGTTCAGCACGATGAACAAGAACTGTTAGCCGTGGAACGCAAGCTTGCAGAGACCGAGGAGAAACTTCGAAGAGGCACCCAACTTTTGCGCAGCCGGGTTCAACCCACCGCGCCGAGTCTAGGCGAGCTGCACACCGTGCACGCTAGTTTTTCCGTGACCTCCCTGGAGAACTGCCCCGAACTCGCGCATTTAGACTCCGCCTCGATCCACGAGCTAGCAGAGGCAGTGACGAGCGCCTGCGCCCATGCGGACGTTTGGTCCACAAGCTCTGCGTTCGGTCGAGCTTCCCGCAACCTTGGGCGAGCCTCCGTAGCTCGGCAGCAAGAATCCGATCTAAAGGCCTACACGGACAAGATCACCTCTCTGCTCGATCTCACCACGCAGCTCGAGGCGTTAGGCCGTGGCGCGCCTGAAATAGCACTTGTCGAAACCGCGCGCGACGCGCTCAAGGCTGCGCAAGACGCAAACCTCACCTTGGCAGGTCCCGGCGTCCGCACTCTCTTTCTCAAAGCTTTACCCCTGCAGAACGCGGCGCCCTCGCTCTATGCCGACCTCACCGCGACCGCTTATGCACTTATTCCTCTGGCCGCGTCTGCAGGTCGGTGCGCCTCGCCCTTGCGCCTCCACGTGCCACCTCGTCTCACGGAGTCCATTCGGATCGCAGAACGGTGGGCGACGAGATTCTTTCGCTTCCTATCTCCTGCATGGTGGAGAGCTCGCAGCCAAATTAAGCTCGCCCTGCCTGGCCTTGCGCCTGACCTTACGGACGCGGCCACCGACACCGTCACACGCGTCCTTTCCGATCGCATTTTGGCCGCTGAAGCGTGGACGAAGGCTGAGCATGCCCTCGTTCTTCTCGGGTGCCCGGAGCTTTTGCCCGGGGATGGCCCTCGCCTCGCTGCGCTCTGCCAAGATCTTCGGACGGCTATCAGCGTGCTCGAGAGCCTGAGTCCCTACAGAGAAGCCCTACTACGCATTCAGGCCTGGCCTACAGCCAGCTTCGACGCGTGGCAAAAGAGCATTGAGAGTCATTTGAGCCGCCTGGGCGTTCTCGCTCGACACCAAGCAAATCTTGCGGATCTTAAACCTCTACTTTTGCTGCTCGACGCCCAATCCTCCGTACTCGACCTCGCTTCTATGCGAGACACACTCGCCAGACATCCCACTCGCATTGCAGAAGCAGACCAAGGCATCGAGTCCGTGGCGGCTCTATTGCATGGACGCACAGACAGTCAGGCACGCGCTGAAACATTGAAGTTGATGGATGCCGTCGGTGGCTCGTCCACATTCGCGACCGTCGTTCAACAGCTCTTCAAGACATGGGCAAGCCAACTTATCGACGCTGCCGAGTCGCGTTCTTCTGAGGTCAAATCCTTGCCTGACGCCGCATCCCATGACGCCGAAATCGGACTCAAGCTCGCAGCCCTCGACGAGCAGCGAGGAAAGCTTGCCACGGCACGCATCTGGGAGCGCTGCGAGCGGAGCCCCATTCTCAAGGATGGCAACGCGGCCAAGCACCAGCGCCGGTCTGAGAGTCAGAGCGCACGAGGGGAGATGCTGAAGGAGGCGAAGAAGCAGCGCCGGATCCTCCCGCTTCGCTCGTTCGCACAACGCTTTTCGGACCAAGGTCTACTCGACGTCCTGCCGGTCTGGCTTCTGTCGCCCGAGACGGTGGCCACGCTTTTCCCAGCGAAGCCGCTGTTC
>CAZEWA010000144.1:5053-10219 GCA_964515685.1 uncultured Polyangiales bacterium
CATCTTCGATGAGGCCTCCCAAGGCACCGTGGCCAACGGACTGCCTGTCCTGTCGCGCGCCAAGCGGTTCGTAGTCGCGGGGGACGACAAACAGATGCCGCCCTCGAACTTCTTCGGAGCCAAGGGCGACGTAGACGACGTCCTCGAAGACGACAAAGACAAGGACCTCAAGACCATGTTCGAGGAGGAGTCGTTGCTCACGCTGTCGGCGCTGCGCATTGAGCGTCGCTCTCTCTCCTGGCACTACCGATGCCAACACGAAAGCCTGATCGCGTTTTCCAACGCGGCATTCTACCAAGGCCAGCTGCGTTCGATCCCCTCACCCAATGGCCCTGCTGCGCCGCCCGCCATGCGCTGGGTCCAAGTGCACGACGCGAGCTACAAGGAAGGCGTCAACGAAGTCGAAGCCGAGCGCGTCGTCGATACCGTCTCCGAGCTGCTCCAACGGTCGGAAAAGCCCACCGTTGGCGTCGTCACCTTCAACCTGAAGCAGCGCAGCACCATCCTCGATGCCATCGAAGCGCGCGTCAGCGCTTCTGCGCCCTTCGCAGAGGCCTGGAATGCTGCCGCAAGCCATCCCGACCTCGACCAACGCCCGTTCGTCAAAAACCTGGAGCAGGTGCAGGGCGATGAACGCGACGTGATCGTCTTCTCCCTTGGACACGCGCCTGCACAGCGCAAGCTCAAGAGCGGCGGCACTGAGCAGTACGTGCCAGCGCGCTTCGGTCCACTCGGCCAACGCGGCGGCGAGCGCCGCCTCAACGTAGCCGTCTCGCGTGCGAAGAAGGAGACCTACATCGTGTCCTCCTTTGAGCCGCGTTTGCTCAAAACCGCCAGCGCCAAAAATGCCGGTCCCGGCCTGTTCAAGGCCTATCTCGAGTACGCCCACCACGCAGCCCAGGGTGAACACGCGTCTGCCCAGCGCATCCTGGGTGGACTCGATGAGCAAATGGTAAGCCTCAGGGGCCGCACAGAGCCGAGCAAGATCCCCGGGCTACTCCCGCTGCCTGCCCAGATTGCAGAAGCACTAACCAAGCAGGGCATTCGCTGTGAGCGCGACGTGGGCGCATCCGGCTTCCGCATCCCCATAGCCGCCTATCCCATCGAAGGCGGACCACGCCTCAAGCTCGCCATCATGACCGACGACGGCACCGACCCAGCAGACGTATTTGAGGTCCACGTGCACCGTCGCAAAGTCTTGGAGCAACGAGGTTGGACCGTCATGCGCGTGACTTCGGCGCAGTGGAATCGGAAGCGGGATGAGGTGGTGAAGAGGATTGAAGCTCAGCTTACGCCCTAGGATAGCGATTCCCAATCAATGGCTCCCCCCCAAAAAACAGTCGGCAGTTTAGCCCACCGGAAAGCACTCTCATGCTCGATCTATCTCAGGAACTCCTCACCTCTTCCGCCAGGTTTCCGAGGTGGCAACAGGATGCATTGCGACGCCTCATCACTGGAAAGCTCTCAGACGATGACTATGTCGAACTTGTTGCGCTCGCCAAAACCGAGCATCTGCCCGGCACTTCGACCTCCTTCCAAGCCATCCCCCTTGCGCTGGACCACCTTTCACGGGCGCAGTCAGGGGAGGGCGAAACGATTCTTTTGTCGATGTTCGACGTGGAAGGAGTGAACGCACTGGCGCCCGAGCAGCGCTTAGATTTCGGACCCGAAGGAATCACAATAGTATTTGGGAGAAATGGTGCCGGAAAGTCAGGATATTCGCGTGTTCTTCGACGTGCATGCCGTGCTAGGAAGGCACCGACGATTCTCCCGAACGTAATGAAGCCCGGGCCCATCGCCCAACCGAGAGCCAAGTTCGCCATCCGCACCACATCCGGCGACGCCGAAATCCTCTGGCGACAAGACCTTGCGTCTCCTGCAGAACTTGCACGCATAGCGGTTTTTGACCGCGAGTGCGAGAAGGGCATCGTTGATGAACAGGGCGAGGCCGCATTCGCCCCTATGCTCCTGGCAAGGTTCGATGAACTTGCCCGCGTCGTCGAAGAAGTAAAGCGGCAGTTGGTGACTGAAGAGACGGCATCCCGTCCAACCGATGATCTTGAAGATCTTAAGGTCCAACTGTCTGGCTCAAATAGACTCGAACTATTGGTGGCGTCAATCATCCCTGGACAAAGCGAAAAGGAATACACGCGCGTCGCCTCCGAGACTGAAAGCGTCTCCTGGAGCGCCGACCAAGACGAGGGGTTGAAGCAAGCCAAGGACAGGCTCCTTATGATCGGAGACCCTCTTGCGAACGCGAAGTCCCTCCGCACCTTCGCGTCTAGCCTGCAGCAGATCAAGGAGTCGCTTGAAGAGACCGATTCTCTGATCGGCCGAATAGTCGAGGAGAACCTGCGCATTTCCAAGCATGAGGCGCAGACACTGAATGAGGCTGCGCTCAAAGCTGAGTCCGGGATTGACTTCAGCAAAGAACCGGCCGCGAACATCGGCAAGCTCGCATGGCAAAACCTCTACAATTCAGCCGTCACGTTCTCTATCTCCGGCTTACCCGATGCTCTCCGATTCCCTTCTCCCGAGGCCAAATGCCCTCTCTGCCTTCAAGACCTTGATGTCGTATCAAAGGCACGATTCCACTCGTTTCATGCCTTTATGACCAACGAGATGAAAGCCGCATCAGACAAGGCACAAGCACTTCTGAAAGCTCACACTGACCGCATACGGCAAATCTCGTTCGCTGCTCCCGCTCCCCAAGTCACGCATCTTTTCGAAGAGCATGCGCAAGTCTCAGCCACCGTGCTCTCGGAATTGCCGCAACGAATCAAAGATCGTTGTGAGGCTATTCTAAGGAATCTGGAGATGCCCGAATGGGATCGAGTCCCAGATTTCCCATACGAAGTGCTAGAAAAGCTAACAACGCTCACGCACGAACTAGAACGCAAAGCTATCGAGATCGAGAAACTCACCGACATAGCTGCTCGCCATAGTCTGGAGCTTGAAGTCAATGCGCTCGAGTCAACACGGATTTTTGTGGCGCAGAGGCCGCGCCTTAGGAAGGTGATCGAACAACACAGGACCGCAGCGCGACTGGAACGTGTTATCGACAAGTTGAACACGAACACCATCTCTCGGGAGGGAAAGCGCGTTGCCGAACTGGCGGTCTCTTCTGGGCTAAAGGACCTTTTTAGCCAGGAGATGATTGCACTCGGAGCAGACGGCATCCACGCCGACATTGCCCCCAAAGTCGCAAAAGGAAAACCAACGTTTGGGATCGAACTAGCAGGAACGATGGCCCCCCACAAGGTCGGGAATGTGCTGAGCGAAGGCGAGCAACGCGTGATCGCCCTCGCCTACTTTTTGGCCGAGGTGCAAGTCGCGACGGATAAGATCGGCATCATCATTGATGACCCCGTCTCGTCATTGGACTATTGGTGGGCCGAACGCATCGCCCAACGCATCGCAGACCTTGGAGTTGACCGCCAAGTCATAGTCTTCACTCACAGCATAGCATTGGCGGTCGAGATCGAGAAGCACGCCGCATTTACCCGCGCTGCCGTCACCAAGCTCTTCATTGAAAGAGGTGCCGATGGAGCAGGGCATTGCTCTCCGGAAGCTGCACCGTGGAAAAGCATGCCTATTGACCACCGAATGAAGTTCTTCAAGAGTCAGATTATCGTCCTACGCGCGGAATTCCAGAAGTCACCTGCCGGACAATCGTACGCGACGCAAGTGGCGCAGTTCTGCGGAGACCTGCGTTCAGGATGGGAACGTGCAGTCGAAGAACTAGTTTTCCGCGGCGTCATTGAACGCTTTGGCCCATCCATCTCTACAGGCAGACTGAAGGAGGTCGTTTGCACCAATGAAACTTTTGTGCAGGTTAACGAAGCGATGACCAAGCTATCGGCTTTCACAAATGCTCACGACAAGGCCCAAGATGCGTTCTCCACGTGTCCAAGGCCAGATGAGCTGAGTGTGTTAGTTGACAAGCTCGCCGCTTTCATCGCCTATCAGAAGAATGAGAGCAAGAAGGCCCTTGAGGAACGAAAGCCTCTTGACTCGGCATTGAGCGTCCAGCAACCGAAACCACTGGCGAGCATCGCTTGAGCGCGCTCTAACGAGAATGGCGCACCTCGCATCCTTCCCTCTTTTTCCGCGCTCGGATCCGCCTGCCGAACTCCAAGACCCAGAACCATCGCAGCCGCAATGTTTCTCGTGCTCTGTGCCTCGGAAGTCACTCCATCCCGCATCCTCGACGGAGGGGGCATCTCAGCAACGCCTCACGTCACGGTCCCAACCGTGCCCCCCTGCGCTCTGTCCATGCTGCCGATACGGGTGTCCGCGAACGGTGGGCACACCTGACTTTCAAAGTGCGCTTGGATCAAGGACTAGATCCCCCTCCGCCATCGAGAATGCGCCACGACACCCTTCCTTCGGTCGCAGACCGTATTTCGAAAGGCACACCACGAGCTCTTTCGGTCCACAGGCCGCGTGCCTTTGCTCACGACAATGCTCCGCCCCTAGATCCCGCTCGCCACCGCTGGGTTGCGCGGATTGTCGGGCTCGTCCTCAAAACGGATCTTGCAACCGCTCCCGCCTTTGCAGACGTCCCCCAATTCCCCTCCGGCGAAATGCACAGTGAGCTTTACATTGGACGTGTAGGCCCCTACTTCAGTGCACGTCGGAAGCGAATGCGTTTTATTTCCGGTATCCGTGTGGTGAGCGACCCCGCTGACACAGACGATCCCGCTCCGGTCCGAAACGTTGGAGAACCAGAGACGGCCTTCAGCAGTAGAGACCGACAGCGCGAACATCGTCGCGCCCATGGAGCCAAGGGAGAGACGCCGCACGCTGGATGCTTCTGCCCGCTCGACCTCCCGCGCCGCCGCCGCCTCTGCGGCTTCGCGTTTGGCCTCGACTGCACTTGCTTGGGCGAACTCAAAAGCCCGTGCCTCGGCGGCACGCTGCAGAATCAAGCCAGCCGAACCTACGCACATCAGGACGGCAAGCGAAAACCAAAGTACGACCCTTCCCAACTTTTCAGCGCGATCTATTAATCCCATAGCAATCTCCCTCCGGGCCACTCGGGCCCAGCAGCTCGCGCAGGCTAGCCGAAGCAGGCAAACACGTGTGAACATAAGTTGGCTCACAAACTGTCTGTGGGCTCGTGCACGTTCCGGTTCACCCCGGGAATGAGTCTGGATTGGCTGC
>CAZEWA010000144.1:10229-13090 GCA_964515685.1 uncultured Polyangiales bacterium
CGTTCTGAGTCTTTGCTCATGACCGCAAGTCTCCTCCAGTCCCCGCAGCCTAATCGTGGGTTCCGCGTCCCCTGCGGACTCACAGAAAGTGGCGAACTCGTTCGACCGGACGCCGCAGACCGCTCCGTGCGCTATCTGTGCCCTGCCTGTCACAGCCCGCTGACGCTCAAACAAGGTAAGGTGCGCAAGCCTCACTTTGCGCACCGGGGCGACACCGCCTGTGACGGCGAGTCCGCCTTGCACCAGACTGCCAAGCTGCTCATCGTGCAGAGCGTTCGCACCATGGTGCAAGGCGGCCCTGCCATCACGCTAGAATGGCCCTGCCCTTCATGCCACGCGGCACAGAACAGAGATTTGGGACCGCATCACATCGACCACGCAGAAATCGAGGCAAGCCTGGGTCCAAGCGAGCGCGTCGACGTGCTCCTGCGGCGAGGCTCGACGCCGAGGCTCGTCGTCGAAGTCTTCCACACGCATCATACGGTACAGCGCTCAATCTGTTGGATCGAAGTCAGCGCGCAAGCCATCGTCAACCATCCGCAGCGCTGGACGATGCTGCGTGGGCAACTAAAAACGGCGCAGTGTAAGGATTGCGAGCAACGGACGCGCATTCGCTTGGAAGCCGAACGACTTGTCGAGCAGAAGCGGGGCGAGATCTTGCCCAAGTTTCCGCTCCACCGCCGCTACAAAGCATGGGTCGCTCGCTGCTGGCACCCTAGTTGTGGAGCCGAGATTCCCCTGTATCGCTGGTTCGACGATGACTGGGACTGCAACGAGCCGCCCGAGCCACGTCCATCCACGATCCAATGGCGTCGGTCTTACACCGGCAGCCGTTCCTATTGGGCCAATGTGTGCCGTCGCTGCGGCCGCATTCAGGGCGACCGGTACGTGCAGGGACATATCGAAGCGTACCAGGCTGAGCTCACGGCTGAAGCCGAACGCCGCTTACTCGGATCAGCGAACACGCCGGAGGGCCCTCTGAGTCCGGCCGCACGGTTATGGCGGTGACGTGCCGAAGCATATGGGGTCCCCGTCGGCGCGAAGGATCGCAACGACCGCCGCAGTTTTGCACAACGACACCACGCTCTCCTCGTTTCACGGTACTTGGTTCTTTCCAAGGCATGCATGCAGCGATGAGCCGCACCGAAACCGTCCGTGGCGTTGACAGGTATTACGCATTGGGCGCCCTGGAGGCCTGACCGTACGTCACCCACGCGCTGGCTCCTGGGCGCGCACAGAATGAAAGTCTGCCCCGTCGTACACCAGGCGGCCCCCGCATCATGAACCCACGGGCAACGTCTAGGAGATTGTTACCCATGTCCTGATGTCACCTATGCACTGCTATCGAACCCGTTCTCATGTGGTTTTCGTCGAAAAATCACTTGACCGGAGCGGTTGCAACACTTGCGTTTAGAAACAGTATGGTTAGTGTACTTCGGCCAGTGTTGGACGAGCTGTACAGCTGACGCATGGCGAAGCGAAGCAAAGTTACGTCAGGATCCTCCGCCATGACTATCTTTCCAGTCCATGTAGAATGCGAACGTGCCGTTCTCGACAAGCTCTACGAGCACATGAGAACGGCCAAGCCTGGCTACAGCAACATGCACCTTCGAAGGACTAGCCAGCGAAAGGACCCCAAAACCGGAAAGACGACGACCAGGATGCGCTGCCTATACATTCTGCACGCGCACGCCGAAGGATACGTTGAAGGGCGAGTATCGGGCCCTCAGATTTCGGCCCATTTCTCGATTGTTCCGCGTGGCGACCGAGCATTTCTACGGTTTAATCGACTAACCGGAGCCGCCAAAGAGCAGGAGTGGTTGGCACGGGGACTCATCTCTAGACTTACTAGCCGAATGGAAGAAGAACGCCGCGCGAGGGAGGCTCACTACTCTAACTATCTTTCGGGCGAATTTTACGTTAGGCGATCCGCAACTGGCATGCCTAGGACGCACCCAAAATGCCGAAAAGCAGTAGCGTTGAAGATGCTCGACGAGGCTTTTGTCTCTCAGCTGGAGCTCTGGCAGTTCGAGCTAGTTCACCCTTGAATAGGTCCGTCCGCGGGTCTGCCTGAGCAATTTCGTATGGAACATCGCCGCAGCCGCACTCGCAGCGGGGTGCCATCAGGCCGCGCAACGCTCCGCATGCAAAAGGCAGTGTCGTGGAAAGTGAGCGCCCGCACTCGGGACATGGAGCACTAAAAACTTCTAGCCCGTATCGCGAGGCCCAAGCCTCTGGGCTGATGCCCATCACGCGGAGAAATCGATCCCGATGCCCCATCAGCAGCCACCTCCTACCGAGAGGGGCGCGAGCTTAGGCCAAGGGCCAAGCGAGGCCAATAGCAGGACCGAATCCTTTTACGTTCTCTTGGGCCGCATCGAAGGAAAAGCCAACGGTTTCGTATGAGGAAAGACGGCTGCTCAACCCTAGGGCGCAAACTGCGTTAGGTTAGAGCGCAATTTACCCGGCCGTAAAACGGTCAAAAGCCGTCACACAAAAATGCGGGTCGGCGTTTTTGAGCAGCCCCCCCAAGCCGCGCCCGCCATACGGGCTAACCCGCCGACCGGGTCCGCAGGCTCTCGCGCAGCACATCCCAGTCGACGAACTCGACCTCGCCTCCTGCTCCCGTCGATCGAGCTCCGCGCCCCAGGGAGGATCGAGTGTCCTCAGGAGCTGGGTAATGACCTTGGCGCACTCGGAGCTGTCGAGCGCACGAGGTCGGCAACTTTGGAGACCACGGCGCTACAACTCTGCCCGAATAAAGCAAAGGGGCGGCAGCCAGCTGTCTACCACCCCTCAGATCACGCGCTGATAGCTAACGTTCTGACTTCAACTGCAGCCCATGCTGGCGCCGCAATTCA
>CAZEWA010000145.1:0-10702 GCA_964515685.1 uncultured Polyangiales bacterium
TCGGATCGGGCGCCTCGACGCCGATCCGAGCCACTTCCTGTGGAACACCTTCTAAGAGCCGAAACCTCGCCGCGGAGCGAGCTTGCGAGGTTTGAGTTCGACCTGCTGTTGACGTCTAACCTCGTCCGCCCGCGATGCCTCTGATCTGTGGTTTACATCGTGGATGAATCGGAAAAAAAGACATGATCAGCGAGGAACTCTCCCGTCCGAACGCAAGTAAGTTGGCCGTGTGGACGGTCCTCGCCGCAAGCCTGATCCGCTTCGCGTGGCTCTTGTCCGGTGGGGAGCCGCGGCTCGTTGAGAACACGCCTGACGATTCGTTCTACTATTTCGTGCTGGCCAAGCACTTCGCTGAAACGGGCGCCTGGTCGCTCGATGGTACGGCCCCCGCCACAGGCTTTCACCTGCTCTGGGGTTACATGCTTGCGCTCGTGTTCAAGCTTGCGCCAGGCATCAGCCTCTCGGGACTTATTTTCGTGAGCGGCGCGGTTGGCATCGCGTGTTTTGGTGCGTCAGCCCACCTGCTCTCCGCGGTTGTGGAACGCTTCTTCCCCCGTGCATCCGTGCTTGCGGTGCCTGCCGTTCTCGTCGGAACTTCGTACTTTGTGCTGCCGACGAGTGCCATGGAAGCGCCCCTCGTGATTCTGGCTGCGAGCTCATGTGCCTACCTGTGTCTGCGCACTGAGGTCCCGGCACTGTCGCTCGGACTGTTCGCTACTTGCTTTGGCGCTGGGCTATTGGGCGAGCTGTCGCGTTCAGATTTTGGCGCGGTCCCGATTTGCCTGGGACTCGCGTCCGTTGCGTTCGGCGGTCTCAACTCTGCCCCCGAGGCCCGCGGCGGACAGCTGACTGCGCGTCTGCGATCGGCGTGGCCCGCGATGGCCGCCACGCTCGGCGCCCTGACGGGTCTTGCGGTGTATCTCGTCCATACCCACCTGATCTCGAATCAGCTCGTTCAGAACAGCGCACTGATGAAGCAGCATTGGTCGAGTGTGGCAGGGCACTCAGCGCTCATCCCGTTGTTCCTCGCGGCCTCGATCTTTCGGTTTCAGGTTCTCAGCCGCACGCTTGCACTGATTCTCTATGCCGTGTTGGTGCTCGGAGTGGTGGTTCCTCACGGGCTGCGTCAGCCGCGCAACCAAGCCACGCTGGCTTCGCTGTTTATTTTGGGGACCTACGTCCTCGTCTACAGGTGCAACTCACAAGCGATTCAGATTTGGTATCTCGCGTCGTTCGTGCTGCCCAGCGTGATGTTTATTGCGGGCGGTATCGCGGTTTGTCATGCGCGCTGGCCACGCCTTGCGCCCGTGTTGGTCGCGCTCATGCTGCTCGTACAAGGCCTATCTTTGTCGAAGTCCATGTGGCCGCACCACAGCTTGATGGCGAGCGCGGCCCGCCTCCTCAAAACTGAGTACGCAGGCAAGCGTGTAGGCGCCTTCAATGCGGGGATCGTCGCCTACTTCAACTACGATATGACGGTCAATCTGGATGGCCTAGCCAACGATGACATCCTCTCCTACGCGCGAGATGGCCGCCTTCTGGAGTACGTAAAAGCACGAGACATCGAGCTTATCGCGGACTTCGGCGACATGTTCGAGCCGCGCTGGGCAGCGCGAGGTGGATACGCCGACGGGCAGCTGTCGCAGTGCCTCACGCGTCTGCGCACGATCGAGATCCCCGATGTTCGCCCGTGGCGCGAGCATCCCTATGCTTTGTACGCCGTCGGCTGCGGGGCTCGGGCCATGCATTGACTCTGCACTCTCGGGGTGCGCTAGATCTTGGGAATGCGCAGGGTGCTTATCATCAGGCTGCCGCTCGCGAGATAGCCGAGCGAAAGCGGATGCAGCTTGAGTGAGCCCAGCTCCCAAACGCCAAAGGCCAGGTCCTCGCCGATGCGCCCCTGATAGACGAGCACAGCCAGGCCAATGACGAGCAGCACGCTGGTGGGGATAGGCGTGCCTTCGAAGTATTTGACCTTGCCGCTGTCGTCCGAGAGTTCCGAGGCGGTGACGTTGAAGCGCGCGAGTCGGCTGATGCCGCAGCCAACGAAGTACAGGAGCACGACCACGTCGAGCGAGTGGCGAAGACCCACTGCGAAGCCGATGGCTGCTGGGGCCATGCCGAAGGAGATGACGTCCGCCAAGGAGTCGAGGTCCGCGCCGAGTGCGGAGCTGCGATGTCGCCAACGAGCGACGCGCCCATCGGCGAAGTCCAAGAACAATGCGACCGGCGAAAGGATGATGGCGAGCCACAAAAACCAGCGGTTGCCCTCGGCGATGTACTGCATCAACGACAGGATGGAACCGGCCCCACAGAAGCCATTGCCCAAGGTCAGCACATCGGCCAGTGCGAAAGATCGAATCATCGAGAAAGGACGGCGGACCTCGGGATCGTGCTGCATCGCTCCAAGCCTATCAAAAGCTTGTGCTTCTTGCCGCATAGGATAGGAGCGAGGTGGGGTGGAAGTGCCCGCTGAGCGCGTCGGCTCAGGCAGACTTGGCCTGGTCTGGCTGCACTTTCCACGGTGGAAGCGGGCGGCAGAGCAGGGCGACCGCCCCCACGATTCCGGCGTCGCGATTCATGGGCTGCGCGGTGAGGTTCACGTCGACAGAGCGCCCTCCCGCCTGCGGTACGCAGGTTTGCACGCGTAGGGGACGGCCTTCTTTAAACACCTGGTGAATCCACTGCGCATGCTCCGGCAGGACCTCGGCCACGCGCTGTCCACGCAGGCTGCCATTTGGATAGCCGAGCATGCGATGGGCCGCAGGGTTTCCCCAGGCCACAGCACCTTCTGCATTGACGACCATCACGGCGACCGGTTCGCGCTCTTGATCGCTCCCCAGCAATCGATTGATGAATTTCTGTCTAGACATCGAGTTCCCCCTCCCGATGCCTACATATACGACCGTCTACCGAAAACTCTCCCTCGCTACCTAGCGCAAGCAGACTCAGGTCTCAGTAAGTCTGTTTGTCTTCTGTAAGCGCGCCGCCTTCTCTCGCGTAGACGGCTGTAAGCTCGGCGCCAAATAAAAAGATGAGTGCTCCGTAGTAGGCACTGAGCATGAACACCACGAGCGATCCGGCTGCGCCAAAGGCCGAAGCGACCACGAACGACTCGAGGTACTTACCCACGGCGAATGCTCCCAACATCAAAAGCAGCGCCGTAACGAAGCCGCCGCGGATGGCGTAGCGCACCCCAATACTCAGGTCGGGGAGCACGCGATAAACGGCAGCCACCATACAAGTAAGTCCGAAGAAGGAGACGGAGAAATCGGTTGCACGCCACAGGATGGGCACATAGGGAAGGCCCGCGCGTTCGGCCAGGCGAGACATGGTGGTTTTGGCGAGGGCGGTCAGTGCCAGTACGACGCCGAGCCCCAACACCAACACAAAAGACAGCGCACGCTTCTTGAGCAAGCGCATCGCGCGTACGCGCCAGCTGCCCGTGGTTTTGGCCGAGACGCCCCAAATTCGGTTGAGCGCCGTCTGTACTTGAATGAACAGGCGCGTGCTGGCGTACATCGTGACGAATGCGCCGATGAGTGCTGCTTGGCCTGACAATCCCGAGGCTTCGCTGTTGCCGATGACCTCGGCGACAAAGGCTGCCGCCGTATCGCCGAGCACCGGCTGTAGCTCCGCAACGAGTACGCCGCTCACGGCGCGTCCACCGAGGACACGGCTGGCGATGGCGAGAGCGATGACGAGCGTGGGGGCGAGGGAGAGGACTGAGAAAAAGGCGATGCCTCCGGCCAGCAGGTCACCGTCGTCTGTGCCAAATGCCTGGTAGGCTCGTTCAAGTTGTAGGCGAAAACGCTTGAGCATGGCGCCTAGGCTGCGCGCGGGGCGTGAGTCGAGACCACGGTGCAACGTCGGGGTCGCCATCAAAGATCCGCTGGGCGTTGTTGGCGCGTGGGACGCGGCATGGGTGGGCCCGTCAGCACTTCTTTCAAGGCAGCGACGCGTCGCTCGAGGTCTTGAATGCGTTCGTCCGCTCGCTCTGCCTCCGCGTTGGCGTGGCGAACTTGTTCTCGCAGCTGGTTCAGCTGGTTGTCAGCTTCGATTCGCCGCGCGCGTTCATTTTCAAAGCTGTGCGTTGTGCGCTCGAAATCGGTTTCGAGGCTTTTTACGCGTTCGTCCGAGGTGTCGAGGTCCGCCTTCAGCTGCTTTTGCTCGCGCTTGAGCTCGCGCTCTTCCGTCTCGAGCAGACGAATGCGCTGCGCCTGGGTCGTCTTTTGTTCGACCAAGATGGCGAGCTCGCCCTCGGTTTGCGCGAGTCGGGAGGCGAGCTGTTCACGTGTCAGGCGGCTGGTCTGGTACTGCTGTTCGAGCAGCGCGACGTGGGCTTCGAGCTCTTTGCGCAGCGCCTGCTGCTCGCTGAGGCTTGCCGAGATGGAAGCCGCGCGCTGACGTGCCTGGTCGGCCCTCTCGCGCGCCTGGGCGGCATCGAGGCGCTGCAAAGCGGCTTCTCGCGAGAGAACATAGACGACCGTAGTAAACAGCGCGAGTAGCGCGACCACGGTGGGAATCGCCCAGCGCATGATGGAGAGGCGGCGTGCGGCTTGTTCCTCTGGACGCGTCAGCACGGACAGCTCGCGATAGAGTTGCTCGGCGCTTGGGCGCGCGTCGGGAGAGAGGTTGAGCCAGCGCTCGAAATAGGGGCGCAAATCGCGCAACTCCCTGCGCTCTGGGGGGCTCGGGGCTCGGGTCGCGCGAAACGCCACGAACGCGTCGACCGCGCCACCTGCCACCTCTTCGCTCGTGGTCGGATCGAGCGCGCGGCGCAGCGTGAGTGCGAGCGAGAAGACGTCCGCCTTGGGGCCGACGGGCGCGGGGTCGGGCGCACCCGCAAAGCGTGCGGCGACCTCGGGAGCGAAGTAGGCGGGCGTGCCAGCGAGCACGAGCTCTGCGTCTTTGGCGGCCACGCCAAGGTCGAGCAAGATCGGCAAGATCCTGCGCGGTGCGGCCTCTGCGTCCGCGTGGGTTTCGGGATTGATGTGGGCCAGGAAAACATTCTCGGGCTTCACGTCTTGATGGCGTACACCCGCGCGATGCATGGAGGCGAGCGCCTCAGCCAAAGGCTCGAAGATTTCGCGTGCCTCACGTCGGCTCAGTGCGCCCCGCGATACGCGCTTTGCGAGCGTTTCACCTCGATAAAGCGGCATCACGAACCAAAGCCGCCCCTCATGCCAGCCGTGATCCTTGAGCTGCACGACCGACGGATGGAAGACCGACGCAATCAGCTGAAGTTCGCGTAGGGCGGCGCGAACGGAGCGCGTGTCCACGGAGGTTGCACGCAGAATTTTGAGTGCGACAACGTGATCGGTGACGTCGCGATCGCGCGCTCGGTACACATCTGCGAATGCGCCAGCACCGAGCAAGGCTTCTGTCTCGTAGCGGTCTGCGATGACTGCTCCGGTTTCCAGCACGGGCTTACGGCGACTGCGGCGTGGTGCGCGGCTGTGCTTTGGGTCGAGTGCGAAGGCCTCGAGCAGCGCGCCTTCGATGGTGCGGTCGCGGCTTTCGGGCCTGCGACCGAGAACACGCTCTGCTTGGCGTAGTCCCTCGATGATGCGGCTTTCGACCTCGGTCTCCGGTAGGTCGAGGACGTGTGCGAGATCTTGCGTCGTCAGACTACGGGCAAAGCGCAGCTCCAAGACCTCCGCCATCGCGGGGGTAAGTTGCGCGCGCAGGTTGACGAGAGGCTCGCGCAAGGGCTCGTGAGCGGGGCTCCACCAAGCCGATGCATTTGCGGACAGGGCCTGCTGGGGGGCGCTGGCTATCAGGCCACGCATCAATCGATAGAGCTGCGCACGCGGGCTCTGCACGGCATTGGTATCCTCGTGCGGTGCCTCTTCGAGCTGCTTCTCGAGCGCCTCGAGGAGCTGCGACGCTATCTCGGCGCCGACACGCACCGCCGCATATTGGAAGAGGCTCTCCCAGTGGTGGTCGAGTGCCCTACCGGCCACCATGCTCGCGACCGTGCCTGCGATGGCTTGACTCTCGAGGATGGAGCGCGCTGCGATATCGAGCGTGGGCACCATGCGTAATCCACCGCGCTCAGCGCGAAGGACTGAGGACTCTGATCTATCTACCCAGCTCGTCACAATCGCTCTCGCATGCGGCAAGCGTCGTTGTCCGCGGTAGGCGTGTACATTTCAGTGCGGTCCATTGAGCGAACGTCTGCGCGAAGTTGCAGTTGCCGACAATTGTTGACAAATCACTGAGTCCACGCTCTTGCGAAGCTACCACCTAGGCCCCACGCTGACCACGTGACACTCGAGGTGAGTATTTCAGCTCCGCGTTTTTGCCCCGATGAGGCGGAACGCCCTACCGCGCCCGTAGATTTGTAATCTGCGCGCAACAAATAGGTGCCACGCAGAATGGCAGCTGAACTACTTCTGTGCAGTGAGGGCAAATTTTGTTGCCTCATTTCGAGCATTTCGCACAACGTTCCTGCGTCTTTTCTCGGTGGAGACGGTGGAAGCGCGCTAAAGTTTGCGCGACGTGCATAGGCTTTGCCTAGCTGCGTCAAACCCGCTCACGATCGTGGCGCAGTGTCCTTGAACGAGTGCGGCGCTCGAGTGTGCACGGCGGGGATCCCGAGAACGGCGCGAGTTTTGCGCTCACGAATCACGGAAGCCCCGGAACCTAACCTTGGAGAAGCTTGTGGCAGCAGAACCTTTGAAACGCGCTCAACCCGGCGAAGCGAAGAGTAACGTCGTGCGTTTGGCGCTGGATCAAACCGATGCTTGCGGAAGCGAGGTATCGAGCACGGGGCCCGAGCAGGCCTCGAGCCATATTCGAGCGCGTGGACCCAGCGAGCCCTTTGAGCGAGCCCTGGAACGCGTGTCGGAGTATCTACGGGCGCTCGGCCTTTCCGACCCTCAGCGCGTGCAAGAACTGGCGCTGGCGGCGAGCGAGACGGCGCTCAGCGAGGTCACGCTCGAATCGAAGTTGCCAGAGCACGCTGTAGGGCTGGCCCAAGCGCAGGTCGCTGCGTTCTGGACCAAGGTGTTGGGTGAAGAGGCGGCATCGGCAGATCCGATGTGGCTCCGAACCTTCACCTCGGCCCTACCAGCGTTGTTTTTGGGCGATGTGGACGAGGCCCGGCGCGAAGCACGCAAGTTCGGGGATTTCCGTGCAGGGAGTGCGCCTACACACGCGCAGTTCAGCCATCAGAAGCTCGACCCTCTCACGATGCCGCGTTGGTTGCTCGGGCTTTTGCCGGTGCTCGTGCTCACCTCAGGCGCCGCGCTTCTGCTCGTGTCGAGTTTGACTGTGGGCGGTCTCACATTGCTCGAGGGGGCCTGGAGCGCGCTGTTTGCCGTGCTTTTTGGCTTCTCGACGATAGGCCTGTGTACTGCGCTGTACGGTTTCTTTAGTGGTTTTCGCCGTCGCTCAGCAACTAGCCTACCGGAGCTGACGGAACCGCTGCCTCGCACGGTGTTGTTGATGCCCGTCTACCATGAGAGCGCGGAGGACGTATTTGCGGCGCTCTCTGCCATGCGGGAATCGCTCGATCACACACCGGGCGGCGAGTGCTTTGAGATCTTCGTGCTCAGCGACTCGCGTGATGCGGAGAAATCCGCCGAGGAAGAGCGGGCATTTCGCAGGGTGGCGACCGATAGCGCATCCAACATTCCCATCTACTACCGCCGTCGCGCGCGCAATCTGAAGCAGAAGGCCGGCAATCTGTCCGAGTTCTTCGAGCGTTGGGGCCATCGCTACACGTACGCCGTGGTGCTCGATGCAGACAGCTTGATGCGTGGCGACACGCTCGTTGAAATGGTGCGGCGCATCCATGCTGCGCCTCAGGTCGCGCTACTTCAGGCGCCGCTCGCGTTGCACCGCGGCACCACGCTGTTTGCGCGCGCCCAACAGTACGCAAATAGCGTGAGCGGGCCGATGTTCACGCGTGGCCTCTCGGTGTGGGCTTCAGGGCAGGGCAACTACTACGGCCACAATGCTGTCTTGCGTGTGTCGGCGTTCCTGGATTGCTGTGCGCTGCCCGAATTGCGTGGCGAGCCGCCCCTGGGCGGGCACATTTTGAGCCACGATTTCGTGGAGGCCGCGCTACTGTGCCGCGCCGGCTGGGAAGTGCGCATCGCGCACGATCTCGAGGGTAGCTGGGAAGAACTTCCGCCATCGCTGTCGGCTTACGTCGCGCGCGACCGGCGTTGGTGCCAGGGCAATCTCCAGCATTTCCGTGTCGCGCTGTCCGAGGGGCTGAGGCCCATGAGCCGGCTGCATATGGCGTGCGGCATCGCGGCCTACGTGGCGTCTCCGCTTTGGCTTTTGTTCGTGGCCATTGGCGTGAGCATGGCGGCCTTCACCGTCGGCCCCTTTGTAGAAGCCCAGGTTGCAGCGCTCCTCACCGGACTCACCGCGTGCGTGCTGCTCGGACCGCGCCTGCTCGGTACCGTGTCTGCGCTCCTCTCCTCGAAGTCGCGCAGGGCCCATGGTGGAAGCCTCGCGCTGCTTTCGAGTGCCGTGGTGGAGACGCTGTTTTCAGCGCTGCTCGCGCCCCTGATGATGATTCATCACACGCGCATCGTGGGTTCCATTCTGTCGGGCCATGCCGTGCGCTGGAACGCCCAAAAACGGCGTGCAAGTAGCGAAATTGCCAACACGTTGCGCGCCGAATTGCTGTCCACGCTGCTCGGGATCTCCTTGCTGGCTTGGGTGCTGCAGGCTGCGCCTCACCTCACTTGGTACCTCGCGCCCCTGTGGTTGCCCTGGTCGCTCGCCATCCCGCTCGCGCTCATCGCGTCGAGCACGCGTGTGGGGCGTTTGTTCTCCACGCTGCGCCTGTTCCGCGTCCCCAGTGAGACCCAGCAAGACGATCTGGCTCTGCGCGTGGACGACCTGCGCACCATGACGAGCCCAGACGAGGCCGCGCGTTTTCGCGACTTGGTGCTCGACCCTGTGCTGGTCGCCGTACACGTGCAGAAGCTAGAGGAAAATCTGCGCGGAGCTGCATCTACATCGGTTTCGCCTACGCCGGAGCGGCTAGAGCGCATTCGCCAACGCGCACTGCGGGCCGGGCCGGCTGGCCTGTCGAGCGAAGATCGAGCATTGCTCACCCGGGACGCAGAGAGTATGCGCTTTTTGCATCGCGAGGCGTGGCGGCACTGGCCGGTGGAGTCCTATCGGCTGTCGCGCGAGAGGCCGCAGCTTCCGCCTGAAACAGCCTGATTTTCGCGCGGGGCTAGCCCATTGCCGCCGTGGTCGCGGTCCCCGGGTTTCTGCCTTGCACCCGGTGCCCACCTAGAGAGCCAACCGAGGCCTAGTCGCCTCGAGAAAGAGGAGCTCATGGGCATCAGTAAAGCCTCTGCCGACTGGCAGGGAACGCTCAAAGACGGCCGCGGCAACATGCACCCCGCACATGGCGCGGACGAGCCGTTCTCGCTCAACACGCGCTTTCAGGGCGGTCAGGGCAGCAATCCTGAAGAGTTGATCGGGGCGGCACTCGCGGGTTGCTACTCGATGGCGCTCACCGGTGCACTGAGCAAGGAAGGCCTCACGCCGGACCATGTGCACACGGATGCGGACGTCAGCCTGGAGAAAGACGGCGACGGCTTTACGATCCGGCAGATCAAGCTGACGACTCAAGCCAAGGTTCCGGGTGCAGACGCGACCAAGTTTCAGGCCATTGCCCTAGAAACGAAGAAGACGTGTCCCGTCTCCAAGGCATTGGCCGGCACGAAGATCGAGCTCAGCGCGTCCCTAGCGTAAGCGCGCTCGATGCCGGCGTCGGCGCGAGTCGCGACTGAACTTCGGCCAAGTGCACAAAAGCTTTGTCCTTCATGATGGTGAAAGGGTGCTCGGCAAAAGCGAGGTTCCCTTTACCATCGTGCTCGATAATTTGGACTTTACCCATGCCGTAGCCCATGGGGCCGCG
The DNA here is from genome assembly GCA_964515685.1 of uncultured Polyangiales bacterium. Lineage (GTDB taxonomy): Bacteria > Myxococcota_A > Polyangia > Polyangiales > DASUME01 > DASUME01. The sequence goes on from CAZEWA010000145.1 coordinate 9,902, forward strand.
CGCGTAGTAGTGCGCCTGCAGCACGTAAGGGTACGCGCGTTTCGCGCCTGGGATGGTGAAGCATTCAGGGCCGTAGCCATTGATGACGTCGGCGTACAGGGCTCCGCCTGAGGCGAGGCTAGGGCGCATGTAGGAAGCGTGGCCGCCGCGCCCGTCGTAGATGTGGAAGTCCACGTCATTGGCGTCGGTTTCCCAGTTCAAAACAAAGCGCAGCGAAGGCTGTGCATCGAGGGTAGCGCCTGCACGCTGAAGCAACGACTGGATGGCCTGACCGCTAGCGGGCTCCGCGCGATACCAGGCTGCTCCAATCAGCCCTAGGTCTTCGAGTAAGATTCGTCGCCATCCGTTGAACCGGTCCCACTGAAAGCCCTGCTGCAGTGCGTGTTGGATGGTGTTGAACGCGGATTGGTAGTGGCCTTGTTTCAGCGAAGCGTAGGCTAGCAAGCGATGGCCAGACGGATGATCGTTGCGCTGTGCGAGCGCCTTTTCATAGCTGTCAGTCGCCAATGCGAGGCCGTGTTCGGCAGGCAACCGTTCGAGGCGCGCGCCAGCCATACGGCGCAGGTCGGTGCGAGATGGAAAGAGATCGATGAGCGAGCCGTAGACGCGTGCCGCCCGGGCGAAGTCTTTTTGGGCTTCTAGCACTTCACCGAGTGCCACGAGTGCCACGACGTCGCCCGGAGCTTTGAGGTGCGCGGCCTCAGCGTCGCGTCGGGCGGCTTCCAGGTCCCCGCGGGCGAGAGTCTCGAAGGTTTGCAGCAGAATGCTGTCGTAGGCATCGACGAGGCGTGGCCGTGGCGG
>CAZEWA010000145.1:10802-13026 GCA_964515685.1 uncultured Polyangiales bacterium
TGCCACTGCGGCGCTTCCTCCACCAGTGGCGATCGATACGCCGGCCGAGCCCGAGCCTGCCCGGGATTCTGAGTCGGCCAAGACTTCACGGAGGCTACCTTCGCTAGAGGAGCCCAAGCTCCCGAGCAAAAGGCCTTCGGCCGCCGCTGCCGCGTTCTCACGTACGCGCGCTTGGCTGGCACCATCGGCCTTGCTGGCACTTGCAACGCGCGAAGGAGCGGATGCTGCTTGCTTAGCTGGGGCCGTAGCTGCCGGCGCCGTAGTCGCCGCCGCTGTTCGGCCAGGGGGCGGCGCTGTGCCCTTCGCGACCTCGCGATCGATGACCTCGCGCGCAGCTTCTGGTTCGGCCGAAGCACTTTCATTGGAGGCTTCGCCCCGCGGTCGGCCCCCCCAGACATCGTCGGAAGCCGCTTCGTCTCGGGCGCGCAAGAGCGGATCCTGCGCGAGATGCTGCCGGTGACGGTCGATGATCTCGAGGCCGTTCTCGCCGACTTGTAGAATATTGGCGAGCGCCTTGGGGTTCAGGCCAAAGCGCGAATATTCCTGCACGGACTCGAGCACCAGCAGAGCCGTCTGACTCGACAACACGCGGTGTCGCGTGGAGAGCGACACGATTTCCGTCGTGAGCGCGGCTGTGCTTGTGCCTGAGCGTGCGGCGCGCAGCTTCGCTTCAAGCGCGGCAATTTTGGCGCGCATCACGGCGCGTTCCAACAGCGGCCCTGGGATGGTGCGAGCCCGTGGAGTGACTGAGCCGATACCAGAAAGCTCGATGCGCAATGGGGCTTGTGCGTCGAGCTCCGCGAACACCAAGAACTCGTCACCCTGCTGCACGCCCTCGAGCACTTCCGGGTGGACCCAGCTTGCTCCGGGCACGCGGATATCGATGCGCTCTTCGGTGGCCTTACAGAGCTTGTCTGCCAACGAATCCAACGAAAGATGGGTGTCGAGCACAAGGCCCGTCTGCTTGAGCCCGGCGCGAGTCAGGGCGCGCAGCGTGCTCTCATCGCGGATGCCGCCTTCGAGCAGTGCGTCGACGCGCCGCACGCCATGTGCCGAGAGCTTTGCCACCGCTTCGCGCAGGGATGTGATGTTTTCGACGCCGGCCGTGATCACGCCGTCGCTCACGATGAGCATGCGCGGCAACGGGGTGTGATTCGTAGCCAAGGTGGCGAGGACCGCACCGAGGTTCGATGCTCCGAGGGCATCGCGCGCCAAGAGCTTCGCCTTATCGCGTACGGAGAAGGCACTGGCAGGTCCCTCGTAGATGAGCTCCGAGGTCTGATCGAAGGCTATCACCTGAAGCGGAAAATCCTTGCCCTCACGTGTCCTCAGCGCCGCAAGCAGAGCCCCGAGGCGTTCGGTCTGCGCTTCGAACGAGAGTGCGCGCGACGCGCTGGTGTCGAACAGAACGGTGAGGCCGTCGATGGCCTCCGCTGCGAGCTTGGGGCGAGGGGCAACGCGTGCGACGACCAGGTTTCTACTGCGCAGCGCGATGTCTCGGCTCTGTGACAGCGATACCGCTAGGTCTGCCGTCGGTACGTGGTCTTTCTCGGTGAGTGCGAGTCGCGAGAGCTCTTCGCCTTGATGGACCAGGACTTCGACCGTGAGGTTTGCAAGGCGCGGGAGGCCCTTGAGAAGCAGACGATAGGGCTCGGTCGAGTGGGCGAGTTCCTCCGAATAGGTGACGATGAGCTGCTTTTTTTCCCCTGGAGCGATGGGAAAAACGCGGGCTGTGAACTGATTGCCAGCATCTTGTTCAAGCAGTGCAGGGTCCTGTTTTCGGTGCAGATAGTCTTCATAGATGACGCGCGCGCGCTGCCGTTCGACGACCTCACCTTCTTGCCACGCAGTACCCACGCGCATCGCGAAGCGCGAGATCGCGGCTTCCTGAGGCAGCGTGATAGCAAAGCGCCCTTCGCGTACGCGATTCTCAGGATTGTGAAAGGTCAGGTGCAGCTCAGTGAGGGCAAGCGGCTCCTCGATCACCGTGCGAGCCGTGAGCGACACGAGCTCGAGTCCCGCGCCGTCTGTGCTGGTGAGCGAGATAGGAGCCGACTCCACGAGCTCGGGGGTTTCTCTCCATTTGAGGACGGGTGCCGCCTCACCGGAGGGATCGACAGGGGAGCGTCCCCCCTTGTCGCTAGCGTTTGAACAGGCCGTAAGGACTATCATCGAGAAGCTGAACAACCACATCCATCGTTGCGCGCGCACATCGCCTCCTTGC
>CAZEWA010000146.1:0-13018 GCA_964515685.1 uncultured Polyangiales bacterium
TCTTGACCAGGATCACCGCAGCCCACAGCAAGCAAATTGGAGAGAGCCAAAACCTGAATACTTCTTCTGAACATGACCAAGCCTCCGGCCTCTTCGGCAGGGTGCTGACACGGTCTTGGCTCGCTCGGCTCCAAGGCCGATCCCCTATTGGGAATGGCCCCGACCTAACACAGCCAGGTGGTGTCTTCGTGATCGGTCGTCCCCCTCGAGACACACCGAATGTTCATGCCCATTCGGGCAAGGCCTGGGTCAGGTCTTCGGGCTCGAGGCGACCTACTCTCCACCGCTTCCCGGCCTGCGCAGCCAGTGCTTCGTGATGGATTTCGTTCCTCATACCGCTGCGGGGCAGCTCCAGATTCGCACTGGATTCCCTCGAGGTCAGCCACCCGGCCGACGACGCTGGCGTGCGGTTACTATCTCTCCCGTGCGACTTCGTCAAGGCTCCCGATTTAGAGAACCGTGGCCACACAATCTGCGGCAACGCGCAGAGATGCACGCGCGGAGGCGCTGCGTGCGATCGCGCACGAAGCGGGACAGAGCTCGATGACCTCCGGATTCTCCTCAGAGAGGAAAACGCCGTCCTTTCCCCCATCACATTCCGATTGAGTAGCCCGCAGGGGCCAACGTTGCGCGCCTTCGGCTTGGTCTGTGTCGAACAACACACTCAAAGACGACAAGTCGAGCTCAACCCCTTCGATCCGAGGCAAGGCCATCCGACAGGACAGCGTGCGGCGCCGCGCCGCATGGATAGCGTGCGCAAGCTCGAGTGTTTCGTCCGCCTCGGACCCGAGCAGGTAGGCTCGTTCACTGCCGCTCGCGCGCGCCAGTGCATCGAGCTGTGGCAGATTCAGAAGCGGCTCGTACGGAGTCATGTTCGGCAGGTTGAGCCCAAGGAAATGCACGGGGATCCCGAGAGATTCGAGGGCCTCTCTGAGTAAGGGTTGGAGCGGAAGCGCAGGCTCTCCGCAGCCGAAGACGGTCCCCTGTGTGGCTATCACGATGGCACGCTCCACGGGTACACGTCCCAGGTGTGCATCTTCAGCGATGCGCGCCTCAAAATATTCGAGCGCTGCGACAAGGATCGGGCGCATCGGATGGTCCGCGTGGGTCGCTGCAGTCCACGCTAGCTTCGCGAGTACCGCATTCACTTCACTGGCTACGCCAGGCGCGGGCTGCATCTCCACCAGTAAGGAGCCAAGTGCGCTTGGGTCGCAGCGTTCTTGAAACGCTTGAGCAGGATAGACCTGTAAACCAAGGGCGATACCGGGCTGCAAGCGATCGACGAAGCTCACGATGGAAGTTCTCAGGCGATCATAGAGCTTGTCGTAGAGCCGGAATGGGCTGCTATCGACGAGCAGCAGAACTTCCATCGGCAGAGGCTGCGCAGGGAACTCGGCGCGCAAACAGCTTGGTTCTCGCCCCGAACTTGCGGACTGCCCCGGACCCGCATCTTCGAAAACCTCGGCATCCATATACGAATTTGACGCCGCATCTGCGTATTGCCTATCTTCTATATATTCAGCGAACGCACACGCGCCAAGTTGGACGCACAAGAGCGCGCTGAGCCACCTGCCTATACTGGCGTTGACCATCCGAGTCGCTGGGCGATGGGCGACTCCATCCGATGCCTGCAGCTCAGGTCTCAGAAGTACACCTCAGTTCCCGCAACGGTGTCCAAGGCGAACATCGCATTCGGAAGACCCAGCTGCAGCGCAGTGGTCAGCGACAGCCCCAGATGGCGCGTCCATCGGTATAGAGCGCGCAGGCCTACGTGGGCGACCACGCCGAGCGCGTCGATATGCGCAGACGAGGCGAAACGAATGCCGTGAACCTTCTCGGGATTACGCGGAGACGCCTGCATCGATCCGAGCGCGGCGCCCGCCAGTCCGCTTACGCGAAGCCCCTGCACCTTGGGCGTAGTGAGTAAATACTCAGCGCGGACACCGAGTGCGATGCCCGCGAGAGGTCCCTCTCCGCGGCGCAGCTGAATGCGCGCGGTTGGACTCAATGTGACACGCGAAGAGAGCCGAATTCCGAACACCAACTGCAGCAGCGGCACGACTGCAACACCAGGACGCTGCAGCGCGACGTTACAGTCGCGGGCATCGAGGACGCCCGGAGCTTTTTCGACCTGGCAATCCCAGCCCGCATCGAAGAGCGTTTGATGGGCCTCGCGCTCTGTCGCGTCTCGATCGCGCAGCGCGTTGACTGTGGCGAGGGGAGGTAGACTATCGGGACTTTGCTTACTTCCGAGGAAGTTAAGGGCCACGCCAGCGCTTACCTCTACCGAAAATCGCGAGGTGTACTGGGGCGCCTTCTCGCTGTCTGCGCTGCGCTGCGCGAGGGCACATCTTCCCTGCTCACAAGTGAGGCCTTCGGCGCAGGGTTTATCTCGACGACACATTTGACCGAGCGAGCTCTCGAGCACGGGCTCGCTGCAGCCAAGGGTTCCGGGAGTGCACACCGAGCCCACGAAGCACTGCACCGGCGGCAGTGCACCCGGTAACGCAGGCGGCGGCAGCGTGCGTCGCTGCACCACTCGTACTTCCGAAGGATTCGCGACAGATCCGAAAGAAGCTATCGTGTTACCTTCAGCATCGAGTGCCCACAGCAAGTACTCGAGCCGCGGCTCGACCACCTCTCCGCATGGAATGAGGAAGCTGAATCCGTCGTCTGATTCCGAAAGTGCAAAGGACTTCGGCAGCGTACCAAAAGACCGATACGCGATGTGCACAGACGCTACCCGTTCGTCACTCCGCGCAACGAAGATGGGAATTGCAGTTAGGACGAGCTGCTCTACTACGGGCGTGTGCTCGAGCTGCGATATGCCGCCGCGCTCTTCCGCTTTGGCGATTGCGCCTGCGCTTGACCATAGGCTCAGCCACACCAGCACGGCGCACCTCAGCTGAACGCTGCGCGCAGCTTGAAGCGAGCTTGATCGAGTGAGGTGACCGCTACGTAAACGCATTTCGGGCTCTGGGTTGCAAAGCCTCGGGGCGCGGTCTGAAAACAAGATCGAGCACAGCCAATATAGGGGGGGCCGCCTCGTCCTGTCCGCTATCCCCGAAGCGACAAGAACACAGCAGCTGGGCAGGTTTCCGGGCTTAGAGCCCTAGTCCCCTTCACCTTCCCAGCTTGCGCCAGTGGTATCTTGAAGGGGCGTTCGGCTCACTACCGTGGCGGGTCCGCGCCGGACTCTCACCGGCTTCCCTATCACACCGCACGTGCGGCGCTGTCTCCGGCAAGTGTGCCTTCGACCCAGAGCGACTCGGAAGATGGAGTCGAAGTGCGTGCGTGTCAAATCGCACCTACGGATGCAAACGAACGAGCGCGCGCTTGACACCTATCGACCTCATAGCCAGGCTAGCGCCGCCATTCGTAGTCGGCCCGGTGGCTGACCTCGAGGGAATCCAGTGCGAATCTGGAGCTGCCCCGCAGCGGTATGGGGAGCGAAATCCATCACGAAGCACTGACCTGGTTGGGTTGGGAAGCGATGGAAAGTAGGTCGCCCCGAGCCCGAAAACCTGACGAAGGTCGCAAGCGCTTTTTGCGCTTGTGTCATTCGCGACGCCTCGAGGGAAGCGTTTCGAGCACGAGTCACCGCGAGCTAATTTATGCGGATCAGAGCCGCGCTAGCCATAGCTGCGCTTTTTCTGAGTGTGCTTACGGGCTGCAGTCGCACTGACACGGGCGTGCGCAGCTCGCTGCCCGAGCACGATGCAAGTTCTTCAATGAGTGACGCGGGGCTGATGGACGACGCGCAAGATGCGGCCCCCTCGCCGCGTGACGGCGGCGAAAACCCGAACGCAAACGAGCCGCTAGACGATGGCGCCGCAAACGATGGCGGAGACCCCTATCCACCCGACGCGGCACAGGCGCTCGATCCAGGCTGTGGCGAGGCTTCTTCGCTCGACGTGTTGGGCGACTATTGGCATACAGCAGGCGAGGAGCACTGGCTTCGCAAGAACGCTACGTCCGTCACTTACTCGATTGTACCCAATGGCGGTGCGCATACAGGCAGTCCTCCTCAGCTATACCGCGTTGTGCGCGCCTGCAACGACGGGCGCTTCTTCGTCGCGACTAACGCAGAGCAGACAGTGGTTCGCGTGGACTTCGAGCATGCCGAAGCCGCCAATTCGCTGCGCCTCTGCATTCGAAGTGCCGAGTTCGGAAGTGTCGATGCCGCAATCCAAGCAAAGCCTATCGCATTTGAGCCTGGGAATGCGTGTTCGGGCGCTCCTTGGCGTCTGCTCGTGAGGCAGGGCCTATGAGACGCTTTGTTCGATGCTACGAGCGCCCTCTGTGCGCGCTGCTTGCGCTCATGGCACTCGCACTTTGGACTCCGCTGCGCGCAGCAGCACTGGAGTACGAGACCGGCGAGACCTTACAACTCAGCCTGCCCTACGATGCGCTCAGCTTTGGCACCTCGGTCGGTTCGTTTCCCGAGAGCACAGTCGAGAGCATCTCCGGCTACAGCTTGGTAGGGCGCATGATCGCAGCCACAGGTCGCACCGTCTATCTGCAAGCCTCCTCCGGCGAAGTGACATGGCGACCGGTTGCTGAGCTCGACGCCGATGCAGACCCGATGGATCCTTGTTTCGTCGTGGTCAGTCGCGATGGTCGCAAGATTGCGCTGGGTACAGGCTTCGGGAAGCCCTTGTACGTCTTTCCAACTTATCTATTGAGCACGGATGTGCCGCTCAATCTCAATCAGCACAGGGCTGTGAAGCGCTGGGATTTGAGCTATTACGACGGCGTGTTTCGTGACGCGCGCTTTCTGTTCATCAACCGAGGCGCAGACAACTATCAAAGTGAAATCTTGGCTATCGACACCGAGCAGACAGGACCCGAGGCTATCACCATTGCGGTGAGTGAGATCCCAGGCGCCTCTGCCGGGCTCGCCTTTGACGACCATGGCAACCTCGTCACCGGCATCGGCTGGGATCCCGAGTTTACACGGACCGGCGAGCTGAGGATCTTTGACGCGCGACAGCTAGACGCTGCACTCGGCGAACAAGAACCGCGCAGCTACGACGATGCGGGCCAAGTCATCGCGCACAACGTACTGAGCGCGGCCTCGCTTGCCTTTGACAGCGCAGGGAACCTCATCGTCGGAGGGGGCGATGTCTTCGGGAACACCGGCAATTTGGGCTATGCGGCCATCATCGACGCGAGCGTGCTCGAACGCGTGCGTGCCGGAGGGGCGCCGCTCGACCCAAACTCGCCTGTAGAGTTCACGCGGATTGCGCCTGACCCCTGCATGAATGATGACGCGACGAAGGTGGTCTACGTGTCCGCAACGCAGGCGTTAATGGTGAGCTACAACGCACTCACGCAGCCGCCCGAATGTGCACCCGTAGATTGGTCAGGCGCACCTGGCTCGGCGAACACCGTACAGGTCTATTTTCCAAAGGATGCGCCCGACGAAGACGGCGACGGCATTCCAGACGGTATCGACGCCGATTTTGGAAAACCAGATCCTACCGTAGGTCGAGCCGACTATCTGCGTCTCGTGAATGCTTTTGGTGCGCGCGAAGACGACATCCACTTCGACGGAAGCGCCGACTACGATCGCAACGGCCTGGTGGATGAGCTGGACTACAGGCTCTTTCTCGGACATTGGGGCACGCCACGGCCACTTTGATGCGGACGGCTAGGTTCGTCCGCGCCGCGGGCGGGAAGCGGCCGAGTGAAGGATTTCTTGGCGAAGCTTGAGGTAATCCTCCAAGCGCTTCGCTGCGATACGTCCGCAAAGCACATCACTTCGAACGGCGCAGCCGACCTCGGTGCGATGCTGACAGCTTCGGTGGGTGCATCGGCTCGCCGCCTCACGGATATCTGGAAACGCGAGGTCCACGGCCTCCGCGCTCGTCCCCCAGACGCCAAGCTCGCGAATCCCCGGTCCATCGATGAGCAGAGCGCCACCCGGCAGCACAAAGAGCTGACGGTGGGTCGTGGTGTGGTACCCCTTCCGATCGTCGGCGCGAACAGCACCCGTTTTCATGGCATGCGTGCCGAACAAGTGGTTTACGAGGGAGGACTTCCCCACGCCGGACGCGCCCAGGAGCACGGCGGTGCGACCAGGCCCAAGGGCCGCGCGCAGCAGCCCGATTCCCTCTCCCGAGCGTGCGCTTACCGGGAGCACGCGCAGCGCTGGAAAGCCCGCACACAGCTCGGCTGCGCGCGCAGGACCATCACTGCAGAGATCCAGCTTGTTGGGCACCAAAATCGCCTCGACCCCGGGGACCTGCGCCACCACGAGTGCGCGCTCGATGAGCCCCAAGTTGAGCTCGCGATCCATCCCCACGACGATCAACGCGACATCCACGTTCGCTGCGAGGGGCTGCGCGCCGGGCACCGCGCCAGCGCGACGGCGGAGCAGCACCGTCTTACGCGGGACGATGTCGACAATGACGGTCGCGCCGTCCGCGCTTCCGGCTGAGACCATGACCCAATCGCCGATGATCGGGAGATCCGCGGAGCGCGCGGCCTTATGCCTCATGCGGCCGGAAGACATCGCACGGAGATGTCGGCTCCCAGTGTCGAGCCCGAGCCAGCCACGCTCCTGACGGACCACACGGGCGGGGACGTAGTCCAAGGAGGAGAAAGCCTCGCGGAGTGCATCGTCCTGCCACGATCCCCAACCGAGCGCGTGCAGTGATTCGTTGTGCGATTCCATGGATGAGTCGACAGCTTATGCAGACTTTCAGAGGACACAAGACGACACTGAAATTCCGGGTGTACATCGCGGCATATCCGGCTTGCCCGCGAACATTCGCAATACGCGCATATGAGTCGCAAAAACTTTGCAGATCTTCGCAACGCGCACCGTGAATGCGTTGTGACCCGAGTACCAGCCCTTGACAGTAGACTCGACGGACAGCTACAAATCGGAATCTGAATCAAGAGGAAGTCCGGTGAGAATCCGGCGCTGGCGCGCAACCGTATTTCTGCTTCGGCGGATAAGTCGGGAACTCTTCCGAGCCGTCAACCCGCGAACCCGGATGATGTCGAAGCTCTCTGCACGAACACCCGAATGCTTTCCTCCTGAAAGTGAGCACCTGGCTCGACTTTGCAGGGACGTGGCTCGTGTTCGAGTGTGTGAACCTCAGCGCACCCGTCACTTAGTTGATGGGGTACGCCCGCTCGGAATGCGCAGCTTCTCCTCTGATCTTGCGACCAACAGACTCGTGTCATTCGACGCGATCTTGGGAGAAGAATATGCAGAAGCGCATCCACCACATCTTGTTACCGATCTTCCTGCTGGCAGGACTCGTTGGTTGCAAGGAATCATCTGAATCTGCGGGTTCAGATATCGACGACGCCGGCTCCCACATCGCCGACTCCGGGAAGGATTTTACGGATGCGGCCCCGGATGGCTCAGACGCGAACGCGGATCATACGGACGCAGCCACGGACGAGACGGACGCAGCCACGGATGGGACGGACGCAGGCCCTGACACCACGATCCCGGATCCCGTAATCACCACCTTCTCCTTCGACGCCGCAAAGAACGATGAGCTCCGCCATTCCATCGAGGGAACGCTTACCGGCGCCCTCATCACGGTGGCCGTCCCCTATTGGGTCGACCTAACCCGCCTCGTCCCGACATTTGTTGCCTCCGATAACTCGGTGGTGACCGTGGAGGCGACCGTCCAGGAGAGCGGCGTCACCTCGAACGACTTCACCGGCGACGTGACCTACGTGGTCAAGGCTGCTGACGACGACACTGCGAGCTACGTCGTGTCGGTGAGCAAGGCTCCCTTCGCGCCCATGGAGATCTCCAGGCTCCAGGCGTCGGACGCAGAGGCGAACGACGGATTTTACCAGACGAGCCTCCGAGGTGACACATCGCTCGTCGTCGCGCGGGGGGCGGACAGCCCTGATGGTGACCTCGCGGATCGGGGTGCCGCGTACGTGTTGAACCGAGGAACGGATCGCGCATGGTCGGAGTCTCATATCCTGTTCGCCTCGAACCCGGGAGACGTCAAACAGTTCGGCTTCTCCTATGCCGCTGGCGATGGCGCGGTGATCATCGGGGACCCCGGCCAGCAGGCTGAGAGAGGAGCCGCGTACATCTTTCAGGAGAGCTCTAGCGGCAGCTGGACCGAGCAGATATTGACCGCGGAAGACCCATTCGAGTACATGGCCTTCAGCCGGTCAGTCGGAATCGATGGCGACTATGCCTTCGTCGGCACTCCGTGGGCTGGCGAGCCCGACTACAGCAACAACGCGGGGGCGGTCTACGTCTACAAAAGCGATGTCGCGGGCATCTGGTCGCTGCATCAAACGCTCACGGCTTCCGACGGTACGGGTACAGATCCGTACGATCAGTTCGGCGAGGCGCTCGCCGTTCGCGCAGGTCGACTCATCGTCGGCGCCAACATGAAGACAGTCGACGCCACGACGGAAGCCGGCGGGGCGTACATCTTTGAGCTCAATAGCACCTCCGGGATGTGGGAGGAGGTTGCCAAGCTGCAAGCCGCCGAGCCGCAGACGCGCGATGGGTTTGGTGCTCGTGTGGCCATTCATGACGACTACGCCGTTGTGGGCGCGCCAGGGCGGAGCGCAGGCCCGCTGTTCATCTTCGAGCGAGGAGCCGCTGGCACTTGGACACAGGTGCAAGTGCTGAGCGGGGATGACCTCGGCATGACCCCGGCTGCCAAGCCGACGGACGCGTTCGCGCTCGACGGAGACGTGCTGTTGATCGGGCACCGCACCTACAAGAGAGGAGAGCTCGACAACTCAGGCAGGGTCTTGATCTTCCAGCGCGACGCGGAGGGCACGTGGCAGAACAGCACGGAGCTGCTGCCATCCGATCCGGGCCGGCTCTACTACTTCGGCACGAGCGTCTCGGTTGAGCGCGGCACGGTCTTGGTCGGAGCGTTCCGAACCGGGGATGACGATCCCGAGCTCGCGGGCGCAGTTTATCTGTTCGAGTAACGCAGTATCGGAACCGTTCGAGCAACGCAGTATCAGAACCAAAGGGGGGAACTGATGACAAACACACTCATGACCTACGGCGTCTACTATTACGATGTGGGGGGGACGGGGTACGGCATGGCCGGCAGGATCACCGACACCGGTGCCAGCTCTGTCACGGTCACACCCAATCTGAACACCAACCTCAACGGCGATCCGACGGCGCACGCCTTCTACGACACCAACGGCGACGCACGCTTCGCCGTGACGGACTACCAGCAGAACACCACCCGGAATATCTACATTTACGACTACAGCGGGGCCCTCAAGTTCACCCGCACCTGGCCGAACGTCGAAAACCTCTACTCCCTGGTGCGAGTCGGCGACTATCTGTATGCCCTCGACTACGACAACGCCAGAGTCGTGGAGATTCGGGCGACCGGCACTCCATCGACGATCTATACGGAGACGGGCGTAACGTACACCTTCGGCCACGCGCCGTCGGGTTACCAAGCGAATGGCATGGCACTGGCCGTCTACAACGGCACGCTGTACGGATTGTTCTCGGTGACCAACAGCACCTGGACGACCTACCAGAATAGCTGGGTGGTGAAGTTCAACATCACGAGCGGGTCCTCGATCACCGAGGCGTCCACCAACGGCAGCTTCGAGAAGAACGCCTTCACGCTGGTGGAGCGCGGTGGCTACTTCTATGTGTGCTGCATCGGCGGCAAACAGACCAACACCGGCTACAACGGAAGCTCCAAGCTCCAGTGCGTGCAGATCAGCAGCGTCACGAGCACACCGACGACCGTTCTATCGGCAGGGGCGGGGCTTCCCTACGAGTTTCGTGACGTCACCTTCAACGGCAACACGGTCTACGTCCTGACCGGCTGTTACAACGCCAGCTGGAACATGACTGGAAAGCTCTTCAGCTACACAGTCAGCAGCGCCACGTCCTTTACGAGTCAATCGACTGTCGTCGACTTTAGCGGCGGGGTAGCCGGGTCCTACTGGGCCGCTCTCTACACCACCGACAACAGCCGACTCTGGTTCGCGAAGGGTAACCAGATCGACATCGTCGGAACCGCGATCTCGCTGAGCGTCAACGACCTGAAGAGCAGCGGAAACTACAACTCCCTCAACGACATGGCCTACGTGGGCACCGCCACCACAGTCGCCGCGAAGGTGCGGGGCTATCGATCGCCTCTGCAAGCGTCGCGCTCGAGGTTGGCCGCCAGTCTCAGAACGAAGACGGCTACGAGACCCGAGCCTACGCTCGAGGAGCTCGAAGAGGCAGAGCTGGAAGTAGGTTGAATCGAAGTGGATCCGAGGCCCCTCTTGCGATGTTGCTCCTTGCTGACGCTCGCTGTGGGCCTTGGCATCCTCTCTGCCTGTGGAGATAACCTAGAGCGGGACACCCCGAATGATCCCTCACCGCGACTAGAGGCGCCCCACAGCGCTGATGCCGGAGAAGCTGACGGCGGCGAAATCGCTGAAGCTGACGGCGGTGAAATCACTGAGACAGATAAGGCGGACGCTGGAGAGGTCGACGACGGCCCTATGAATCCTGGCGTAGCCGTAGCCATGACCTCCTTCAGCTTCAAGGCGGCGGTCAACGATGCGATTGAGGACGATGTTTCGAGCACCATCTCGGGAACGACCATCCGTGTCGTCCTCCCCTACGGTACCGCGGCAACACGTCTGCGAGCCTCGTTCGTGTCTACCGGGTCATCGGTAACCGTCCAAGGCAAGGCGCAGATCAGTGGCGCCACCGCCAACGATTTCAGCGTGTCGCTTGAGTACGTGGTGCACGGCCCCGATAACGACGCCGTCGTGTACACGGTCATCGTGACCATCGCCGCTGGACTGCGCGTCGACGGGCATACCCCAGCAGACAACGCCAGCGGGATCTCTGTCTACGCATCGATCGAGCTCGGATTCAGCAACGCAGTTCGAGGCGACAGCCTTGATGAAGACAGCGTGACCGTGACCACAGGATCTGGCCCGATCTACGGGTCCATCATCAACGATCCCGAAAACCAAAAGTTGATCTTTGTACCGTACGGGTTGTTGCCTGAGGATTCCGATCTCACGGTCACTGTGTCAGGAAACATTCGCAGCACCACGTCGCTGGGGCTCGAGACGGATGTCGTGTTCATGTTTCGCACAGGATTCTACGAGCCGCTGAGCGCCGGGAACCTTCGGGTGTACTCCAATTTCGAGGCGGCCTACATCCGCAAGGACCTGGATATCTCCTTCACCACCGACGTACCAGGCACTGAGATCGAAACCGGTTGGTCGAAGGACCTGTCAGCTACGGGACCCGACGAATGGTCCGCTGGCGCAACATTCGACTTCGACGTCGTGGACTCATACGGAACTGTAAAAGTATTCGCGAGGGCGGTCGACTCTGGAACTACGTTCGGAGACGACTACACCTTTATCTACAAGCTGGTTGACGCGTTTCCCCCAGCTTCGGAAAAAGGGCGCTGCGACTGCGTCAGCGGTGACGATGACGCAATCGTCGCCCGGGCCGTCTCCGTCGACAAGATCTATGGTGGCCAGATCTCCGATCGCTGGAAGTACGATTCCCTCGATGGCTTTTCTCCCATGGGAAACGGGGGTGTTTTCGACTATTTCTTTGATCCTCCTATCACCGACGGCGTGGGTGCGGATTTCGTGGTGGGCGAGAACGGCTTTCGAAACGCCGCGAATGGGCTCATTTTCGCCGAATTATTCTATGTCGAGGTCAGCTCCAACGGCGTCGACTACCTCCGCTTCGACAGCGTTTCGCTGACCCGAGAGTCCGGATCTTACCTCTCAATCGATCCGGGCGAGGTCTACGGCCTGGGATCGACCCAGATGGCCAACTACGGCATCGACTACAGACAACCGTATGATCTGGCCTGGCTTCGCAACAAGAGAGAGGTGCTTGACGGGACGATCGATCTTTCGTCCATCACGCGCGTAAGATTCGTCGACATCCCCGGCACCGAGGTAGAGGAGACCTACCAGTTCGATGGCAAGACCTATGTCTACTCTCCTCAGTACGACAGTTTCGGCAACGTCATCCGGGATGCCTATCTAACGAGCGACTCTGGCGGCGCGGATGTCTTCGCTCCTTGCGCCCTCCACATGGCCAAAGGACCGGCGACGAGTCATTGAGGGCAGCGCCGAAAAGCGTTCCACTCGAAACCGTTCCCAGCCGCCCTAAACTCTCAGTACGCGAAGAAGCCGCGCCCAGCCTTCCTTCCATGCCACCCCGCGGCTACGTAGCGCCTCAGGAGCGGCGCAGGGCGATACTTGTCGTCGCCAAGCTCAACGTGCAGCGTCTCGCAGATCGACAAGACGGTGTCCAGTCCGATCAAGTCGGCGAGCGCGAGGGGCCCCATAGGCTGATGCGTGCCGAGCTTCATCGCGAGGTCGATGTCCGCAGCCGATGCGAGGCCTCCTTCCAACGCGAAGATGGCTTCGTTGAGCATGGGGATCAGGATGCGATTGACCAAGAAGCCAGGCGACTCGCGCACCTCGACGGGCTGTTTGCCGAGCCGCCGCGCTAGCTCGAACACGTGTCTGAACGTGGAGTCGCTGGTGGGAAGCCCGCGAATCACTTCTACCAACTCCATCGCGGGTACTGGATTCATGAAGTGCATCCCGACCACACGATCCGGTCGATACGTCGCCGCGGCCAACGCCGTGATGGATACCGAGCTCGTGTTCGAAGCCAAGATGGATCGTCCAGCGAGGCGCTCATCGAGGATGACGAAAAGCTCTCGCTTGAGCTCGAAGCTCTCGGGGATGGCTTCGATAGCGACGTCTACCTCGCGTTCGATGTGATCCAAGTCTGTGACGACGATGCGCTCGAGCAGCGCCGCTCCTTCGTGTTCTTTGATCTTACCCTTCTCGATCGAGCGCCTCACCGAGGCTTCCAGCTTGGACTTTCCTGCCAGCGCGACGCCCGGCTGTGTATCGAGCAATTGCACCGTGCACCCGGCCTGCGCCGCTACCTGTGCGATGCCCGTCCCCATTTGTCCTGCACCAATCACCGCAACTAAACTCATCGTACCCTCTCGACGATCACCGCGAGCGCCTC
>CAZEWA010000147.1:0-9851 GCA_964515685.1 uncultured Polyangiales bacterium
GACGAGTATGCGTCGCGCCATGTCAACGCATGCGTACCACCCACGGTAGGGAGAGCCAGCCCTAACTCGGAGCGTATCGCTCTGATTCTGTGTGGAGCCGCACGCGCGCCAAGCGCAACCCCGCACTCACCGCTCCAGTGTTTGGCGCGACATCCTGTCGCATGTCTGATCGCCCTGCCTCCTGGTAGGGAAGTCCCATGGCATGGTGTGCTCTTCGCGCGTACTCGGTTGCCGCCGTGTTGCTCTCGGCGGATATCGCGGGGGCCCTCGACGCCGCGGACGTGGAGGCCAAGGCGCGCGCGGTGGAGCACCGCTTGATGGCGCCGTGCTGCTGGCAGCAGACTCTCGACGTACATCACTCCGACCTCGCCGATGCGCTGCATGACGAGATTCGCGCGCGCATCGTGGGGGGCGAGACGGCTGCCGCCATCGAGCATGATCTGGTCGATCGCTACGGAGATCGTGTCATTGCCGTGCCCAGCCCTAGGCTGCTGGAGGGCACGGCAGGCACGCTGCTCGCGCTGGTCGGACTGTTCGGCCTGTGGCTCGTGCATCTGGGTTACGGCTGGACGAGGCGCGCATCCACGCCGAGCGAACCGCGCGACGAAGAGGCTGACCCGCGATACGACGCCGCCCTGGACGACGCGCTGGATCGCTTGGACGAACGCTGAGAGGCGCGGTTGAGACAAGACGCTGAACTTTCCCCGCAAGCATTGTGTTTCACGCGCGTGCGTCAATGTACCGCATCGCGCAGGATCCTCCCCATGCGTAAGGTTTCGCTCGATGACTAGCTCTTTGTGAAATGCGGGAGACACACGATGAAGTTCTTACATGCTTGCTTTGCCGCCGCGCTGCTGGTCGCAGCCTGCGGTGATGACGACCACAACCAAAACGCCCGAGAGGTCGAGGCCAAGGCGCAGCTCGACACACTCACGTCGGAGATCACCTTACTTGAGGACCAGCTCGCCGAGAGCAACGCGCTGCTGGTCGCGGCCCAGGCGCAGCTCGAGGACAGCGATCGCGACTCCAAGGCGGCGCTCGACGTGGCGACCCGGGAACGAGACGCGCTGCAGGGGCTGCTCGACGACGCCAAGGCCGCGCTCGCGCAGGCCGAGGTGCAGCTCGCGAGTCGCGACTACGCCGAAGCGCTCGAGGAACTTGCCAAGGCGCGCGCCGCGCTCGACGCGGTCACAGCAGCACGCGCACGCGTGCCGGGCACCGTCGAGCTGAACGTCGCTTTCATGTTCGGGGACGCCCCGCTCGCGCTCGAAACGCCCTACAGCATCGGCGGCGGGACGGTCTCCTTTCGCTCTCTGCGTTACTGGCTCAGCAACGTGAGCCTCATCCGTGAGGACGACACCGAGGTCGAGATTCCCAAGTCGTTCTACGCCATGGAGGTGCGTGGGCCCATGGTGATCCGGCACGTCCCGAACCTCGCACCGCTGCCGCCCAAGCGTCGTGAGACGATCTCGCTCGCTTCGGTGCCCCCGGGAACTTACAAGGGGATAGCCTTCCACATGGGCGTCGACGCAGGGCACAACGATGACCTGAGCAAGACCGACGGCGAGCTCAACGTGCTTACTACCTTGGTCTGGGACGCCTGGATGTGGTTCACGAGCTACATCTTCACATCGACTGTGGCGGACTATACGCCGACCGACGCCGGGGAGGGCGACGACCCCGTTTTGATCGCTTGGGAGAACGGCACCAATAGCGACTACCGTCGCATGGAATTCGACTTCGGCAGCACGATCCAGGTTGACCTGACCTCACGCCCGCGCGTCGGCCTCGCGTTCCAGGCGGAGAGCTTGTTCGAGGGACTGGCTCCCGAGAATGCCCTCAACAATGACGGTGAAAGCGTGATCGGCGCGAGCACAGGTGCGCTTCGCGAGACCCTTGCCGACAATTGGCAGGCGGGCTTCGTCTTCAAGTCGGTCTCGTCCGCGCCATGAGCGCGCGGTGGTTGCGGTCCGTCCTGCTCACGCTCGGCAGCCTCGGTTGCGGTGAGCCGGCTGCCGTTGGCCTCCACGATGTCGATGGCGACCTGGTCCCCGACGACGTCTCCCGCGAGGATGCCGGTGCCAGTACGCCGAACTGCGTGTGGAATGCTCCACCGCTCGCTACTGTCTCCGAGACTCTTCCCCCGCTCCCCACGCGCGCTGACAACCCGACGACAGCAGCTGGCGCCGCGCTCGGCCGCCGTCTGTTCTTCGACCCGGTGCTGTCATCCACGGGTACGGTCTCCTGCGGGACCTGCCACGAGCCGGTTCTGGCGTTCAGCATCGATGACGCGCTCACCACTCGCGGTGTCTCGGGCGTCGCCTTGGAGCGCCACGCGCCCACGCTCGTGAACCTCGCATGGATCACGCAGCTCTTTTGGGACGGTGGCGCGAAGAACCTCGAGTCGCTCGCGCTCGCTCCCATCTCGCATCCTGACGAGATGGGGCGGACGCTGGGCATGGGGCCCATCCTCGACGCTCTCGCAGAGGATGTGACCTACGTCGCGCAGTTCGAATACGCCTTCGGACCAGGGGGATTGACCGCGAGCCACCTCCTGCGCGCGCTCGCCCAATATCAACGGACAATCGTCTCGGATCAGTCACGCTGGGACGAGGTGATGCGCGGCACGGTCGATTTCGATTTGGACGAACGCCGTGGCGAGGAGCTGTTCGACATCCACTGCGCGCGCTGCCACACGCCCGGTCTCTTCACAGACGGCTCATTCCACAACAATGGCCTCGACGTCGACTTCGGTGACGCCCCGGAGGGGGTGCGTCGTGGACGGGGCCGCGTCACTTCCGATCCTACGGACATCGGCAAGTTCAGGACACCCACGCTGCGCAACGTCAGGCTCTCGGCGCCCTACATGCACGACGGCCGCTTTACGACGCTCCGCGAGGTGCTCGAGCACTACCGGAGCGGCATGCGCGCCTCGCCGACCCTCGATCCGAGCTTTCTGCGTGCCGACGGACCGCCAGGCATCCAGATGCACGACGACGAGCTCGACGTGCTCGAACGCTTCCTCGACACCCTCACCGATCACGGCCTGGCTGCGCGGCACGGGGCGCCCATCAAGCTCCCCGACTGCGCCACCGTTACATTCCCCTGAAGTGTGGCAATCGGACGCATACTCAACGCCTGCTTCGTGTGTTTGGCTGAGAGCTCAACTTTCGAGTGAGCTGCCATGACATGTTCTTCCCTATCGCTCCGTTCGATTTTGCCCCTCGCGCTCGGCTCCCTCGCTGCGGCATGCGGCGAGGATACTTCCCCCTCGTCCTCTCCAGATAGAGGCGCCGTGGATGCCGCAGCAGGAGGTGAACGCGACGCCGGAAACGCGCGCGGAGATGGCGGCGAGGAGACCCTCGACGGATCCACAGCTTCCGACGGCGGGGATTGGAGCGGTGGCCGCGACGCATCCGTTCTTGACGACGGTGGCGCGCGCACGGACGGCGACACGCCGGATCCGCGGACGCGCGTGGAAGTCGACTTCGTGGCCCGCGTGGGCGAGCGGGCCTTTGCCTGCGGCGAGATTTATCCGGACGTGGGAGCCACCGCGACCACGGTCGAGCCGCGCGATCTACGCATGTTCGTCCAGGACCTCGCCCTGCTGCGCGCAGGCGATGGGATCCCTGTGCCGGTCGAGCTCGAGGTGCGAGCGCCTTGGCAGAACGAACACGTTGGGCTGCTCGACTTCGAGGATCGCACCGGGGCGTGCGGCCAGCAGGGGACCACCGGCACCAACTCGGTGCTCACCGGCTTCATTGAGCCCGGAGAGTACAGCGGGCTCTCCTTCACCATCGGCGTGCCCGAGGCGGTGAACCACAGAAACCCGCTGGCGCTGCGGGCACCTCTGAGTGAAGGGCCGCTGCATTGGGGCTGGCTCGGCGGCTTCATCTTCTTCAAGGGCGAGCTGCAGCCGGTGGGCGAAGGTGGCGCAAGCAGCGCTTCGCTCGCGCACATGGGGAGCCGTGCGTGCAGCGGAAGTCCGGGCATCTACGCCTGCGCGATCCCCAACCGCAGTCGCGTGGTGTTCTCCTCGTTCGATGTCGCGACCCAGCGCGTGGTCATCGACGTCGCCGTCCTGTTCGCCGACACCGACCTGACGTCCGGCCAAGTGTGTCACTCGGAGAACGGCGCGCATTGTGCTGGTTACTTCGCGAAGCTCGGCGTCGACTTCGACACCGGGTTGCCTCGCGAAACCCAAGGCATCTTCACGGTGGAGTAAGCGAGTAAGGTCCGTCGCGCGCTCCGTCAGGCTAGCGCTTGCCCGCATCCTCTTGCCATGGGTTCGAGAAGCGAGGTTCGTTCAGGAACACTTCGTCCGTGAGGCTCTCGAGGAACGCTATCACGTCGGCTCTCTCCTGCTCGGTGATGGGAAAGCCCAGGACGAGCGGGCTCTTGTACGGATTGCTGTGACCCTCGCCTGCGTTGGGCCGATCCGCCGGGATGGTGCGTCCACCCGCCGCATAATGGTCCAGGACGTCCGAGAGGGTAGCTATTGATCCGTCGTGCATATAGGGCGCTGTCACGGCCACGTTACGTAGCGTCGGCGCACGGAAGCGTCCCATGTCGTCGGGCTTGTCGCTGAGCTCAAATAGGCCCCGATTGAGCACTGGATAGCTGCCGTTGCCATCCATGTTGTAGAGACCTGTGTTGTGGAACTGGGGGGTGCCGTCCGCGTTACCCTCGTACATCACTGAGTCGCTGAAATTGAATCCACCGTGGCAGTGGAAGCACTCGAAGGGGTGGCCGTTGAAGAGCTCGAAGCCACGCTTGGCGGACTCCGAAATTGCATCGTCCTGTCCCGCGAGCCAGCGATCGTAGGGCGAGCGGCCCGAGATCAGCGTGCGTTCGAAGCTCGTCATGGCGTTGACCGAGTTCTTGAGGTTGATAGGCTCTGATTCGTCCGGATAGGCTCGAGCGAATTCGTCCTGATAGAAGGCGATTGCGCGCAGTTTGAGCACAAAGCTCTCTTCGTCCACCAAGCCGAGCTCCACCGGCTCACGCCCGAACATCGGAACCAGCGTCTGGCGTTCGAGCGTGTCCATAATCGGGCTCGCCCAGGTAAGCACGCTCGAATACACCACATTCGTCAGACTCATCGAGCTGCGCGGATGGACCTCTCCCGTGGTTCCAAGGCTCTGCGCACGACCATCGGTAAAGGCCAGGTGTTGTAGATGACAGGAGCCGCAGCTCTGCTGGTCGTTGACAGAAATGCGCGGATCGTAGAAGAGGCGACGCCCGAGCTCCACCTTGGCGAGCGTGAGTGGGTTGTCGAGAGGGATGAGCGGGTTCGGAAAATTCGGCGGAAGCCTGAGCGGGTCGTCAGCGCCTGAATCTCGCTCCACGAAGCCACCATCGCTGCGCATGGGAGGCTGCGGATGCCCCCCATCCCCGTGGTCGTGGTCGTGGTCGTGGTCGATCGTGAGGTCGGCGTTGCAGGCGAGCCACTCTCCCAGCATCGTTCGCTCGACCACGGTCGGGGCCATCTCATCTCCGATCGGCATCCCCGTGTTCACGAAACCGGGTCCTGCGGCCGCGACGTCCGCAATGTGCTTCGCCATACCAAGCACACCAGCCTGCGTGTCGAAGTCGTGCCCAAGGGGCGCTCCATCCCGCTCACCAGCGACCAGGTTGGAGGCGTGACAGTTCGTGCAGTACCTGGCCATGAAAGGCGCAATGTCATGATCGTAAGTGAGCTCGGAGTTGTCTGGGCATTTCAATGCCGACACTCCTGTGCGTTGCCCGTCATTTGACCGAAGGCAGGCGTGTTGAAGCAGCAGCAGCAGCGTAAGGATGATGCGAGCAGAGGAAGGCATGGAAACTCCCAAATATACTATGCATGGAGCGTAGGATTTTTCCTCCTCCTCCGCCCTGCGACAGGAAGTCGCACATTCATCAGAGGAGTTCGACCAACTCACGTCCACAAGGACCGCAAGTTGCTCGCGATCTGCGGTGGTAGCCGCAAGCGGGTCACTTGAGCGCGACAACTCGGCTGTTGCTGAGAGCTGCGAGACGCCGCCTCGGGCGAGCCCTCCCGAGCGCGTTTCAGTCGTGGTTTGGCGAGGTCAAGGCTACAGAGCACAACCGCATCATCACGCGCTTCGTGTCAGCAAGACTTTTCGCGGAGACAGTTCTTCCCTCATCCCCATTCTCCAACATGAAGCGAACCACGCCCTCGAGCGCCAAAATCAGCGTGCGCACCGTGAGTTCGTCGTGCGTAGAGGCACATTCGGCCGTGAGGAGGAACTCGACCAACTGCGAATGGACTTCGCGACGGCGCGCATGCAGGGGCGATTCGTAGTGCTGAGCCTCTCCTCCCAGGACGAAGATCAAGCGAGGCATCGCACGCGCATTGCGCAAGTGAGCATCGATGCACTGCTCGAAGCGCTGCATGGGACCTTGGCGATGCGTCATCGCGGACCTGCAGGCGGTGAGCAAGCCTTCGGTGCCCAGCTTGTACAACGCGAGCATCACGTCTTCTTTGCTCTCGTAGAAGCGATAGAACGTGCGACGCGAGATGCCTGATCTCAAGAGAATGTTTTCGACCGAGGCGAGGCGCGCGCCGCGCTCGGCGAACACTTGTGCGGCTCCCTGCAAGATCCGCGAGCGTGCGGTGTCTTCTCCAAGCTGCACCCCCGTCGCACCCCGACTCTTCGTCGCGTTCTTTGCGGGCTTTTTCGGGGTGGCTACGGCGCGGCGGACGAGCTGCGGCATACCTCAAAAATCCCGCTGAATGCCGAGCGTGGCGATGGTGGTCGCGAGGGTCTCGTACTGACCTACCAACAGACACAGCTCTACAAGCTGGGAGCTCCGCAGGTGCGCTTGGAGCGCGCGCCAGTTTTCATCGGAAATATTTTTGAGCTTCACCAAGTCATCCACTGCCGCAAGAATCACGCGCTGCCGTTCGTTGAGAGCTGCGCTCGTAGGTCCTTCTTCGATGGCTTGCAAGAGCTCTTCGGTGATGCCGACCTTCTTGCCGAGCCGCACGTGATGATCGCGCTCGTAAGCACAGCCACGTAGATGGGCGATGCGCAGAATGATGAGCTCGGTCGTCTTGCGCGAGAAGCTCCCGCCCGGCATCAAACGCGCCGAGTAGAGTAACCACGTGCGAAACAGACTGCGCTGTCGCCCAAGCGTCGTGAACAGACGGGCTTCGGGGACGCCCTGGGCACGGGCGATGGTGCGGCAGATGAGCCAGTTGATAGGGCCGAGCTCGAAGAGACCCGCAGGCGAGAGGCGCGCACTCATCGTACCTGCTCCGTCCGCGGAGCGGTCGTCTTTAGGGGAGTCTTGGACGACGAGGCTGAAAGGCGCTGAAAGCCCTCATTCATGGCGTGCATCGCGAGCTCATAGGGCAGCGCAAATTTGTGCTGAAACCAATGGCCGAGCTGAATATCGAAGGACGTGTATACCATGTAGCGATTGCGCTTGATGCCGCGCAGAATGGCCTTGGCGGCTTGTTCGGGGCTCACCGCATGCTTTTGGAAGCGCTCGCGCATACGCTGAATTGCGGGACGGTCGGAGTCCAGGCCTCGTACTTGCAGTGTGCTTACGAGCCCCGTATTTACGGCCCCTGGGCAGACCAAACTTACTCCGATGCGGTGACGTCGCAGGTCGAAGCGCAAAACCTCAGACACGCCACGCAGACCAAACTTGCTCGCGCTGTACGCCGCGTGCCAGGGCAGCCCGAATAACCCAGCAGCCGACGAAACGTTCACCAAATGCCCGCCACGGCCCGCTCGAATCATCTCGGGTACGAAGAACTCGATCACGTGTATGGGGCCCATCAGGTTCACGTCCACCAGACTTCGCCAATCCTCGTGCTGCAGGTGCTCGACGCTGCCCCAAATCGAGATGCCTGCAATGTTCATCAACACATCCATGCTGCCGTGTACGGAGTGAATGAACTCCGCGAACTCGCGTACGGCGTTCACATCAGAGATATCAAGCGCGCGCTGCTCCGCGACATCGTAGCCCGTGGCACGGATTTCTCGCGCGAGCTCGGAAAGCTGTGTGGCGTTCCGATCTGTCAGGAATAACACAGCTCCCTCGCGCGCTGCCGCCTGCGCCGTAGCCCGCCCGATGCCGCTGGCTGCCCCGGTGATGAAGCACTTCTTTCCAGCCAAGGATGAGATTGCCATCGCCAATGGGAAACACGTTGTATACCTTCTTGTCAAGCGCGACCGACCTGGCGCTCAGATTGGAATGATCCATCGACCGAGTTTGCTCCGATTTGCCTAAGGTGGAAGGCTGCATGAAAGGGAGGCTTCCATGAGCAAGCATAGATCACTGGGCACGGTACTTTCGGCCTTTATCTTGGGCGCTGTCGTGCTGGTGCCGCTCACGAGAGCAGCGGCCGAAGGGAATGCGGGGCACCATCAGAAGGACGGTAAAGCGAGCATTGAGGGCACGGCAAAGAAAGTCTCAGGCAGCTGTCCGAACCTTCGCTTCGTCATCGCGGAAACACGCGTCGTGACGAAAGACGCCACCCGATACGAAGACGGTTCGTGCAACGACGTGAAGGATGGCGAACGGGTGGAGGTCAAAGGCAAGCTCAGCGGAGACGGCACTCTTTCCGCGTGGAAGGTCGAGCTAGACGACAAGGACTAAGAAGGTGTTCCACAGAACACCTTCTGCTTTGGTTGACGACCCGCGAGCGGCCTGAACATTTCGGCAGTCATGTCGAGGGGCACGCTTCGTCATCGACCGGCGCGATTGGCCGCTCTGAACTACGCTTGGCAGCGTGACTGACGCGGCGGAACAGCATCACAAGCTCGCCCTCGCCCGGTTTGGCGGGGTTGTCCGCTCGCATTTGAGGAGATATGGGGCGTCGTCCATCGACCTGGAAGATCTGACCCAGGAAGTTTGGCTGGTCGCTCTCTCTCGTTCGCCCACCTTCAGCGATGAGCGTGCGACTCGGGCGTGGCTCAGTCAGGTCTGCCGAAGAGTGATGGCGGGGGCGCGGCGCTCACGGGCTCGTACGCCGATGTTACGCGACGTGGACGCGCCGGAGCTCCCCGTGGACGCCGACCAGAGCGAATGCATCGAGCGCGACTTCGACGAACAGAAGAGTCTCGCGGCTCTGTCTCGTTTGAGTGAGCCACAGCTCGACGTCCTGTCGCTGTACGGCAGCGGTGAGCTCTCTATGCGAGAGGTGGCCGACCTGATCGGAGAGCCAGAGGGCACCGTGTACTCGCGCTATCGCGCGGCTATTGACGAAGTTTCTCGGGAACTGCGGCGCCCTGAGCGTGTGGAGAGCGCGCAAAGATTGAACGCTCCACCTCCTCCTCGCATGCCAAGCCATCCTCCTGTCATACCGGAGGACAGCGAGGCGGCAGCGGACCGCGGAGAGTTTGTGTTGTACCGCTGCGACGATGCGCTCGTGATGGGGCGCGTGGGAAACGTGCTCGTGACCCAGTGGCGGAAGCGCGTTTTCGAGCAAAGCGCCGACGACGTGGGCAGCACTATCAAGTCGGCTTGCAAACGTCTGGGCATGCCGATGGTAATGGTGAATTTCGCATCGCCTGAGTTGCCGCTTCCGAATGCGACGGAGCGCACCGCCCTGCGCCACAACATTCGCGACACAGCTCAGCAGGTCGTCATGGCGGTCGACATCTGGGACTCGCGTTTCACCGGGCTCTTGGCGGCCATCATCAATGGTCTGTTGATGATCACGCGTTCGAACCGCCACGTATCTTTTGTTGTCGTGCGTTCGGCCGAAGCGGGTCGCCGCTGGATCGAGCCCCATGCGAAGACCGCCCTAGGACCGCTCTCGTGGGAACGCGTGATGGCCGCGATTGTCGCGGTTTGCGACGCGCCTTGAGTTCGCTGCGAGCGCGAAGGACCTG
>CAZEWA010000147.1:9951-12955 GCA_964515685.1 uncultured Polyangiales bacterium
CTGGCGCGCGGCGTTTTCGAGTGGCCAGTTGACCTAGCGCTCCTGACTGTATTATGACCCAAACGGGCCTGTGCGACATAAGTCGACATGTTCCCCCTTCTATCCCATGACTAAAACACTATTCCCAATTTGGTTGGCGTATACCGCCGTACTGGGGTTCGTCTACGCCCACGTCCCACCGTGTCCAGACTTGGCTGGTTTTGATTATGCCGGATGGGTGGTATCTCAAGGGGGCACGCCCTATGTCGATGTCATCGAGCAGAACTGGCCCGGTGCAATCTGGATGCATACGGTGTCCACTCTGATGTTCGGCAACCACCTCTGGTCGTTCCGGGTATTGGACTACGGTCTGATGTGCGTCGGCGCACTGGCATTGTTCGCTCTGCTGAGGCAGGGAGGCCGGCCGTCGTCTGCATGGATCGTCGTACCGCTCTACCAAGCGATGTATGTGGTGACCGACCTTTGGGTTGCTGGTCAGCGAGATATCGTTGCAATTCACCTGTTGCTACCGAGCATCTGGGCTTACGTCGTTAGATGGAAAGGGGGAGGCCGCATCCTGGCGATTCCGCTGGGTGCATCTACGGCTCTCTGCACACTCATACGACCGACGTACCTGTTGTTTCCTGTCCTTGTATGGGTGTCTGATCTGCTGCTTGCACGGCACAATCGGCGCACTTTTCGCGTGATCCTGGCCGACATGACCGTTGCTGGATTGGCTGCGGTGGCGGCGCTGGGCATCATTGCCCTAAGTTCTGTCCAAAGCGGTGCGCTGACCGGTTGGTATGATGCGGGTGTCCTATTCAATGCTCAGCTCTACTCACGCACAACGTCGAGCCTTGAAGTCACACGCATGATCCTGTCAGAGCTGCGCGTAAGCTGGCACTGGTATGCCGTATTCTCGCTTGCAGGAGCCGCGCTGTGGTGGAAGCGTGGAGAGCGAAATGTCTTCGCCATGGTCATGGCTCTGTTCATCTTGGGACTGACCTCTACTTATGTACAAGGTAAGGGGTTTGGCTATCACTTGGGGGCTTGGATGCCGGTTATGGCCGCGTTCTCGGCTGAGCTCATCGCTGCTGCCGTAGAGGAGCTCCGGAAGCCGTGGAGTAGGCCGCGACACGCCCGGCTCGCGGCGGCGTTACTCGTCTGCGCAATCGCGCTGCTCGGTTCTGGAAAGAAGATGTACGGATCGTTGAAACCTCAGGTGAACTACGTCTTGCGGCGCATCGACTACGCGACGATGGCGGCGCAGCTTTCTCCTGGCATCGACGGTATGAGCATTCGAGACATTATCGACGCCGCGGATTTTGCTAGGACAAACGCCTTACAAGGGGAGACCGTCCTCGTATGGAATCGCGCCGTAGTCATCAATTTTTTGGCTGAGCGAAAGTTGCCGACCCCGCTTGCAACGATTGGGGTGCTCGAGCTTTTGAGGCCACCTTTCCATCGCGCTGAAGCTTGGCTATCCGATTTCGAGCGGGGCCTTCGCGAGAACCCGCCCTCGGTCATCTTCGCGCCTAGCAGCTCGGAGAAGGACCATCATCGCTTGTTCTTGGATCCCGACGCGCCTCGAGCGACACTGGCCCTGCGTTCGGCGCTAACGGGACAATACCGGAAAGTAGCCTCCTTCGGGACTTTGGAGGCCTATCTGCGTGGACCTGTCACGCCATGACCTCAGTCGGAAGCGCAACCTTGTTGCTGCGCCGGGTGCGTCAAGACCTTCCCCGTTTCGGGTTGGTCGGTGTCATAAGCAATGTTGTCTACTTCGCGGTACTGTCCATCACTACGTTGCTTTGGGACGTCGAGCTGTGGATTGCAGGGACAGTAAGTTATGGCCTCAGCATGCTGGCTAACTACCTCCTACAGCGGAACGTAACATTTCGAAGTACGCGCGGGCACTCGGAAGCCGCCCTTCGCTACCTATTGGTGCAAGGTGTTGCGGTGTTTTTGAATTCCATCGTGTTGCATACGCTCATCACGCACGCGGGATTTGTCTTTTGGATTGGCCAAGGCGTGGCGCTCGTGGCAACCACTACGTGGAACTATCTGACTCAGAAGTACTGGGTGTTCGCAGAGCCTGTTGCGTCTGCAGCGAATGTCAATTCTAGATTTCCTGCCAATTGAAAGGCCTGATCGAAATGACCTCTCCCATCCTCATGAACGACTTTCGTCGTCAGTGGCGTGAAACCGGCGACAAGGTATTGGCGGCCGTTGGGGCGGTCGGCGAAAGCGGTTGGTATATTCTTGGCAAGGAAGTTGAACTCTTTGAAAAGGTACTAGCCGGATATATCCGGCGACGTGCAGTCGTCGGTTGTGCCAGCGGTCTCGATGCCATCGAGATGGGATTGCGTGCCCTCGGTCTCCAACCTGGTCAGAAGGTGCTGACGACGCCACTGAGCGCTTTTGCCACGACGCTAGGTATTGTTCGAGCCGGAGGTGTACCGGTGTTCGTAGACGTAGACGAATCCGGACTCTTGGATCTTGAGCTTACGAGGCACTATCTCGAGCGGGATCCTGCGATACGCGTACTCTTGCCGGTGCACCTGTTTGGGCATGCGCTCGATCTCCAGCAACTCGAAGAGCTGAAGGAGCACTTTGAGCTGAGCGTTCTCGAGGACTGCTGCCAGGCCATCGGCGCACGTTTTTCAGGGCGTGATGTGGGGAGCGTCGGACAAGCGGGAGCGCTTAGTTTCTATCCTACAAAAAACCTCGGCGCGCTCGGCGATGGAGGAGCGCTCATCACGGACGACGTTTCTATCGAGGCCGCTTGTCGCTCGCTGAGGGACTACGGACAGACCGCCAAGTATGTTCATGAGCATTTGGGCCTGAACAGCCGCTTGGATGAGCTTCACGCCGCAGTGCTGGGGCGAGCCTTCTTGCCCAAGCTCGAGGTGTGGAGTGCACGGCGAAGGGCAATCGCGAAGCTGTATCTCGCGGGGATTCGAAGTCCGCTAGTAAGACCCGTGCCTGTCGCATCGAAGGTGGATTCGGCGTGGCACCTGTTTCC
>CAZEWA010000148.1:0-12913 GCA_964515685.1 uncultured Polyangiales bacterium
TATGCAGGAGCCCAAGCTGGGCGGTAAGAACTCTCTGGCTCAGCTCAAGAGAGTGCTGATCGTCGAGGATGATGAAACGCTGCGGCGTTCGTTGGCTCGCGTGGTGCGTCAATGGGGCGCACAGGTCAGTGAAGCCGGATCCATTCATGAAGGAATCGAGCTGCTTCAAGAGAATCCTGATCTTTTGATCACGGATGTGGCGTTGCCTGACGGTGACGCCTTCCAACTTCTTGAGCGTGCGGCTGCCCGTCGGCCTGCCCCTGTGGCGATCGCGGTCAGTGGCCAAACCTCTACGGAGGACGCATTCCGCCTTGCACAGGTCGGGTGCAGGGCATTCCTCGAGAAACCTTTTCAGGTAGATCAGCTAGCAGAGCGTGTTCAAAAAGCGCTCAGCGAAGCGCCGCGGATCGATGCTTTGGTTGCAGCCAGTGTAGGGCGAACGCCCATGCGCGAACTGCAAACGGAAGTTCGCCGCGTCATGGTGGAGCAGGCCCTAGCGAAGGCCGAGGGAAGCCGCAGCGGTGCTGCGCGTCTCTTGAGCGTGTCGCGTCAGGCCGTGCAGCAAATGGTGCGCGAGCGTGAAGAAGAGCTTGGCGTCGTCCCGCAGGAGGAAGAGAGCTGAGGGCGCTCGGGGAGTTGGCCGCGGTCGTCGATCTGTCAGAAGCTTCCCGAAAGACCCAGCTCTAGCCGTCCGGGTATGGCGTGCGCGTCGTAGCGGATGGCGCGCATCAGGGTGCGCTTACGCTGCTTGAGGCCAGCTATCTCGGCTTTGTGCTCATCGCGCTTGGCCTTGCGCCGGGCAAAGAGCACAGAGCCTGCGATGCCGACGCCCAGGCTAAGGCAGGAGGCGATTCCGAGGGTTCGGGCCACGGTGCGCGCGTCCTGTTCATCGCGCCAGTTGACGACGCCGCTGTTGTTCAGGTCGTAGCGCCTCACGTCGCGATAGCTGCGCGAGGTGCCGATGCCGTCGATGCGGGTTGCGGTCTCGAGCGCGCTGAACGCTAAAAGGCCGGTCACCAGACCGACCCCGAGTCCGGCTGCCATGAGCGCTATCGGGCCGCCCACTCGGTGTTGGGCTCGTTCGGCTTGAAGCATCTCGAGATCGCCGCTGACGCGCGCAAGCTCCAAGTAGAGCGCCTCGGGCCCGGGGGCCCAGACGGGGCCCGTGGCACGGAGAGGCTCGGGCGTCGCCGAGGCTGGAGAGGGTACGTCGGGCACGGGGGCGGGCGTTGCCGGGGGCGCGGCCACTGGGACTTCCGAACCTGCAGGCGTGGCCGGAGCGGCAACTTCTTCTTCTTCGCTGGGCGCGGCGGCCTGGGCGTCGGGAGAGGTCGGATTTGCGGCCTGGGCGGGAACCTCGGGGGAAGGCTTTGCCTGAGCGGGAGCCGACTGGGCCTGCGCTTCCACGGGGTGAGCTGGCTCAGCTGCAAGCTGGGCTTGGCTAAGCGTCGTCTGAAGGAGAAGCGTCAGAGCTAGGGGGACAACTTTGCGCATGACCCGAGTGCAACACGGCCGGCTCAGTAAACCTTCCCGGAAACTGCATCTGCGCACACCGACTCGAGGCTGCGCGGGCTGAAGCCCAGCTCTTTGCGGGCCAGGCTGTCGTCGTAACGCAGCAGGAAAGGAAAGGGGATGGGTAAGCGCAGGCGCGGGGTCCTGCCGCCGGCCTTCCGGTAGGCGTCGATGATGCGCCACAGGGAAACGCTCGACCCCTGGAGATTGTAGGCCTTGTTGCTGGCGATGGGCAGCTCGAGGGCGCGTGCCACCGCTTCGGCCACATCGGTCGCATGTACGACGCCTATCTCGGTGAACACCGGAACGGGAGCGATGGGCAGGCGTCCGAGCTTTTCGAGCGCGCCCATCAGCAAGGGGTCGTGGGCTCCGCTGATGCCGCAGGGGCGAAAGGTCGTGAGGGCGATGTCGTGGGCGCGACAGAGGTCCCAGGCCATGCGCTCGGCTTCGGCTTTGGACGATCCGTAGGCGGCCCATGGGGTAAGGCGCAGACCTTTGCGCAGCGGGTGCTGCTCGGTGCGGACAAAGGGCGATGCGGGGTAGGCGGAAGCCGAGGAGATGGCGATGGCGCGCGGGATTTTTTGCGCGGCGATGGCCTCGAACACGTTGCGGGTGCCGTCGACGTTCGTCTTGTGGGTCGTCTGCGGCGACGTGAAGGAAACGGCGGCTGCGTTATGGATGACTGCGTCGCAGCCGGAAAATGCGTCACGCAAGGCATCCGGCTCGGACAGGTCCGCCCGCCGAATTTCGGCGCCAGCGCGTGCCAGGGGCTCGGCTTTGGCTGGATTGCGCACGACGGCTATCACGCGGGCTCCGCGAGAAAGCAGGGTGCCGACGAGGTATCCGCCCAGAAATCCTGTGGCGCCTGTGATGGCAAGGGTGGCTGTATGTAGTTGCACGGCGCCCTGGCATAGCAGTCTGAGGCGCGGCGCTCCAACGCGGGGGAGTCGCTCGGGCGCGGACATGTGCTTGGTGGTTTGCCAGACACGGCGTCCCGCGGTAGCTCGCTTCCTATGAAAGCGATGCAGGTTGAGCGTTGGTGTGAGCCCTCGGATCTTCGACTCGTCGAGCTACCCGGCAGGCA
Source organism: uncultured Polyangiales bacterium (assembly GCA_964515685.1). Taxonomy (GTDB): domain Bacteria; phylum Myxococcota_A; class Polyangia; order Polyangiales; family DASUME01; genus DASUME01. The sequence goes on from CAZEWA010000148.1 coordinate 2,597, forward strand.
GCCCAACGCGGACGAGGTACTGGTCGACGTCCGAGCTATCGGCGTAAACCTGGCTGACATCCTGATGGTGCAGGGCAAATATCAAATTCGCCCGTCATTCCCCTTTGCGCCCGGCTCCGAAGCCGCCGGTGTCGTGCGCGCCGTGGGAGCGAACGTGGAGGGTGTAAGCGTTGGCCAGCGCGTCATCGCGCTTGTGCCCTACGGCGCCTACGCGAGCGAATTGGTGGTCCGCGCGGACCACGTGCATGTGCTGCCAGACGCGATGTCCTTCGAGCACGCTGCGGCGCTTACGGTCGTGTACCACACGGCCTATTTCGCCCTGGTGTATCGGGCGAAGGTTGAGCCGGGACAAACGGTCTTGGTGCACGGTGCGGCGGGCGGCGTGGGCTTGGCGGCCGTGCAGATTGCCAAGGCGCTGGGGGCTCGCGTACTGGCGACGGCGGGCAGCGCAGAAAAGCGGGCTTTGGCCTGCGCACAAGGAGCAGAGGAAGCCTATGACTCGCGCGATCCCGCGTGGGTTTCGGAGGTCCTGCGGGCGACTTCGGATCGTGGTGCCGACCACATCTTCGACCCAGTAGGTGGCGATGTGTTCGACCTGTCCCTCAAGTGCATCGCTTTCGGGGGCAACCTTCACGTCATCGGTTTTGCTTCGGGGCGCATCCCGAGTTGTGTGATGAATCGTGTACTTCTGAAGAATATCTCGCTGGTTGGCCTCCATTGGGGGCCCTACCAAGACAAAGACCCAGAAAAGGTGCGCGCAGCGATGAAAGCGCTGTTTGGGATGTACGCACGAAAAGAGCTTTCTCTCGAAGTCAGCTCGGTTTTTCCGCTCGAAGAGGCGGCAACCGCGCTCGGACAAATCGTGTCGCGCAAGGTGCAGGGGAAGATTGTCCTTACCGTGTGAGGGCACGGGTTCCAATGTGGACGTAATCGCACGTAAGCCGCGTTGCACTCAATGATCAGGCGCTCGCTTGTGTCCGCGCGCTCCTTTCTGTAAATCATGGTCTACGCACCTTGTTTTGCGAGGGCGCGGCGTTGCACGGGCCTGGCGCAGTGGAGGATTGAGTGGAGCGGGAACAGGAAATCAAGCCCGCCCGAGTGCGCGAGGCGAGTTCTGAGCTCGTAGGGTCGTACTTGCTGCTGCACGAGATAGCGCGCGGCGAGCATACTTCCGTGCATCTCGCCAAGAAGCATGGGCCCATGGGCTTTCAGCGCCTGTTCGCCTTGAAGCGCTTACGTTCAGGTCACAACACGCGCCCCGAATACGTGGCGATGTTGCTCGATGAAGCGCACCTCACGGCCGGGCTCCACCACGCGAATCTGGTGGGCGTGCTCGACGTCGGCAGCGAGAGCGGTTGCCACGTCATCAGCGACTATGTCGAGGGGGAAAACCTCGCGCGCCTCATCGAGCGTGCAGGGCCCGCACTCCACTCGCGCTACTTTCTCCCGTTGTTCGTCGATACGCTGAACGGTCTTGAGGCGGTTCACACTGCGCTAGGCGCCGACGAGCTTCCGCTCGAGATGGTGCATCAGGCACCCTGCGCGCGCCACGTGCTCGTCGGTGTGGACGGCATTGCTCGGCTCACCGATTTCAGTCAGGCGCGCGCCAAGACGCTGACGCCATCGCGGGCACGCACAGAGCGTTTGCGTCTTTCCCACATGGCGCCCGAGCAAGCGATTTCTCCAGAGAGCGTGGACGCGCGGACCGACCTGTTCATCGTGGGCATTTCGTTGTGGGAAGCGCTCACGGGAGAGCCGCTGTTTGAGGCCAACAGCGACGATTTCACGTTCCAGAACGTGCTGCACCGCCGGATTCCACGCCCGAGCGAAGTGGGGCGCAGACCTCCATCGTGCTTCGACGCTGTGTGTCTGCGTGCTTTGGAGCGAGACCCGAAAGCTCGTTTTGCGAGCGCGGCCGAGATGGCGCGCGCGCTGCGTGACGTCGCGCTGAACCAGGCTCTCTATGCGACGCCTGCGGAGATCGGCGCGTGGGTGAAGAGCGTGCTCGGAGCTGAGCTGCGTGCCAGGCGACGCAAGCTCGGAGACATGGACACGCAACAGATACGGCTCGCGGGCGTGGCGGAGAACGGGAAGCCACAGGACGCGTCAACAGAGCGCGGGGGCCAAGCGCAGGCTGCTTCCGCTCTCACGTTGAGCGACTGGGACGAAGCGCCCTCGGCCAGCGGCGGCATCAGCCCGCAGACCTACCCGATTCCACGGGACGATGAACCCACTTCGCCTCGCTTCGTAGTCGAGCAAGAGAGCGGCCGAGCGAAGCCTCGTCAGCGTACGAGTACCCTACCGTTCGGTTCGGGGCTCGAGCCGGTGCGCATGCCCGACGAAGTCGGCTCTGGAGCTCGCACGCTTGACGTGCTCGACTCCGAGCCGACGCGTCCCAATGTGTTTGTGCCTGCCGCTCTAGCCGGGCGTCGCGATGTCAGCGTGGTGAGTCCGGGGGCCTACAGCCAGGTCAACTCCTCGCGGACGCGCAACAAGCGGGCTTCGGTGTCGCCACCGCCTCCACCGGCTTGGCCCACGCCTGCATCGCCGTTCGCTGCGCTCGATGAAGTCCAGACCCATCGTTACGCCGAGATGTCTAGCCCCGAGCCTTCGCTGCATGGGGCGCCTCTGGGCTTCAAGCCGAAGCGCCCCTCCCAGTTCCCAAGCCCCTTGGATACTGCGGCGCAGCACACGGCTGAATCGCTGGGTGCACTGCAGACGTCGTTGGATTGGCCGACACCTGCCGTCGAAATGGGGGCCGTATCGCGTGCGGACTCTGTTCCTTCGCGTGGCTTCGTTCCTGAGGAGTCTGTGGGGGCCAAGATTTTGCCCTCAGGGGAGCAGGTGGCGAGTGTCCTTGAGTCCCTGCCGAAGACGTTTGAGGCTCTGCGTGCTGAAGAAGCGGTGCGTGAGGCCAAGCGCCTTGTGACGTCCGATGCGACACGCCTCGCGACGTCCGACATGACAAGTCTCGCGCCTCCCAATGTCGCAGAATGGACGCTCCCGCCGAGTGAGCCGCGTCCGCGAAACGTCGGAGCGTGGGTAGGGTCGGGGCTCTTGGCCGCGGTGATCCTGCTCGCGATGGGAGTGGGGGCGCGCCAATGGATGCTCGACGGCGCGCAAACTGCGGCGTCCACTCGGGAGGCCCCAGGCGAGCCGGTGCAGCGTGATGCGTTGCCTGAGGAGCTGTCTGAGGCTGCGCCTGGTATCGACGAGGCTGCGGACGCTCCGCTTTTCGCGCCGGGCTCCGACATCGCGCCAGGCGCGCACGAGGAGAGGGATGCGAAGCCTGCTGGGTCGACCAGCAAACACAGCGCCTCGAGCTCGCGGCAGCGTACGTCCCGAGCACATGGCGCACGCGACAAGAGCCTTGAGGTTGAGCCAGCTGCTCGCTCGCTCGACGCCGACTCAAAGCCTCAAGCGCTGCCGGCAAAGCCTGCGCCGGGGCCTGCTCTGACGCCGATTCCAGATAACCCATACTGAGTCCAGCTGCGCCGCGCGTAGGTTCGATGTGGCAGCGCCTGTGCGCTGTTGAGCGCTACGGCGTAAAGCGGATGTTCACCGTGTGAGATTCGCCTTCCTTGGCGGTGAACAACGGCATCTTAATCCGCATCAAGCTGCCGGTTGCACAAGCGACGACGCCCGAGAGCGCCGAAGGCAACGACTTGATATCGGCATCGGGACGGCTCTCCGAATGCATCGTGATTCGCGCCACGATGACGCCCGCCGCGCTAGCGCTCTTTTTGCGCTCGGTGGCGTAGCAGGAGTCGATGACTTTCACGACTTGGTTAAGCCACGCCTGCATGCGCGTGTCTGCGTTGAGCGCCTGCTGTAGGCCCGCTGGCACTTCGATTTTGACGTTGGCCGTGTTCGGGATGGTCACTTTGTTCGTGGACGAAGTGGCAGGCTTGGTGGTGCTTGTCGTCGTCGAGCTGGTCGTCGTACCGGTGCTGGTCGAGCTCGCCGGCTTTGAGCTCGCGGGCGTGTCCGTCACCGGGGTGCTGGGCTTCGTCGTGGTCGGGAGCGTTGCCTCGCCTCTTGCAACCAAATCGTAGAGCGATGTGCCCGCGTTCTTGCTGTCGCTCTTGCTAGCGCTGGAGCTGCCCTTGCTCGGCTCCGCCGTGTCTGGAGCTGCGGCGGGAGCGTCAGCGCTGGGCGCGTCTGCCTGGTTTGCTTCGCGTGTAGCCTCTGTTCCTTGCGCAGAAGCGGTCGTGGGCGCGGCAGGCGTTGCGTTCGCGGTCTCCGCAGGCAGAGGCGGTGGTGGGGCCGTAGCCGGTTCACCCGACTGGCAGCCAGCCAGCGGGAGGAGAGACGAACCGAGCAACCAAGCAGGCCACAGCGAGAGCTTCATGGAGGTCGAGCATGCACAAGTCCCGCGGTGTTGCAACCCGGGGGGAGGGCGAACCATGCGGCAGGCTCTGTGCGAATTCTTTACGCCCGAACCTGCCTAAATATGCGGCGTTAGGCCTGTTCTGGTCGCTTCACCTTGTCGTAAACATCCATAAACGCGCCCTCGGCACCATAGGTCTTGCGCACTCTCTGGTAGAGCTTGCCGTCGAACATTTCCCAGAACTGCTTTCGGGTCTGCTCCGTGACGGCATACAAGCACTGGTAACCGGCATTCGCGCGTAGCCAAGCCTCCATATTTTTCACTGCCGCGATGCCGTCCCAGGATTCCTTGCGCTTGACGAAGCCTGGAACCTGCCATGCGCCGATGTCGACAAACATCTCGCTGTCGAGACCTGGCCGTGATGGCTGGAGCATGCCCTGTGGCTCCGTGCGAAACACTTTGTGCGGGCAGAGCCAGAGCGGAAAACACTCGAACTCGCGGTGAAACATCTGCATCGCATCGCTGAGCTTGTGAATCGGCACGAGTGCGTCCTGCACGACGTTGCGCGCGTCACGAAAGCGCCGCATGCGTGCGGTCTGGGTCAGACGCATCAAGGAGACCTTGGGCGGCATCAGCCAGCCCAGCATATAGCGGAAGAGCGGATGGTTTCCGAAGGGCACCAGCAGCTCGCCATGGAAGTAGAGGCTGCGCGTGTAGCGGTGATAGTAATCCCTGAGCGGAAGATATTCGGTGGCCTCGCCGCGCTCGAGAAAGCTCTCCACGTGCTTGTAAAACCAGGGCTTGTAAAAGCGGCCGATGCGGTTCGGCTGCGCGCCCTGCGGCAAATCGGCGAAGTCGCCCACGACGATGACGCCGCGCTCCTCGTTGAACATGAGCGCATCGACGAACTCGGGTGGATTCTCCCGGCATACGAGTTCGGTAAAGGTCGCGCAGGCTTCTTCGTGGCTGTAAACGGGGAGGTAGGTGGTTTTTACGTACGGCTTCGCTGGGATCACGGGCAGCTCCACGGCGGTGAGCATGCCGAGTGCGCCGTAGCTCCAGGGTAGAGCGTAGAAGAGGTCGCGGTTTTCGCTCGGGCTCGCGCGCACGACGCTGCCATCGGCCAGCACCAGCTCAGCGGAAAGGATCGTGTCCGCGAACAGACCGTACTTGTGTGACGAAGCCTCGATGCCGTAGCCGAGCAGGAGGCCGCCGACGGTCAGGTCGTCGAGCTCTGGCACCACAGGGACCGCGAGCCCATGCGGCGCCAGCCACTGGGTGAGCTGGGCCATGTTGACGCGCGGCTCCACGCGCACCACCCCGCGCTGTTTGTCGAGTTCCAGGATGTCGTGCAGCTCGATGTCAATGCCGCTTGCAGACGCGCGCTTGTAGTCGATGGCGCGCACCGACACGCTTTGCCAGCTTTTGCGTGACGTGTGTAAAAGCCCCTGGCGGCCGTTCTGATTCCAACGCTTGATTTGTGCGCTCACCTCGGAGAGTCGCGCTTCGTGCGCGGAGGCATTGCGCAGGAGATTGCGCATCTTTACGTGGCGCAGCGTCCAGTACAGGTCGTAGGCTTTGGAGAGCGGCAAAACGACGGGCACGACACTCGCCCAGCGATGACGAATGACGAACGCCGTCAGCTTGTCGCGAAGGTCGGTTTGCTCTTCGGTTGGATTTTGAGTCGCTTCCGACGTGAGACGACCTGTCGAAGCGGGAGACCTGTGTAGCGTGTTGAGCATGCGCCTTCCCCTTCGCCGCACAAGCGGCATGTCTAGGATATGAAATGTTCCTTTCTTTTTGCAATGCGCGCGCGCAGCTGTTCCAAAGCGTGGAGTATGCAAAAGAGGTCGCGTGCACGATGCTCAGAACTGTGTAGGCTTGCGGCCAAGTTCTTACCCTAGGGGGGGCCGATATGAGAGTCGACACGCAGGAGCTCAAGGTGGCGCCAAAGCGGGATCCAAAGGCGCGGTACCGGCAGTTCGTGAAATTGACCGTCGAACGCAAGTTTGCGTGGGGGCTCTTTCGCGATGGGTGGGCTCTCTCACGAGACGAGAAAGGGCAGACGCTGTTTCCGCTTTGGTCCGAACGTGAGCTTGCCGAGCGTGCTGCGAAGGGTCCGTGGCAGGGATACGAAGCGGCCGAGATTCCGCTTGAGGACCTACTCGAGCAGCTGCTGCCCCAGCTCGCACGCGACGACGTAAAACCACGTCTCTTTGCGGTGAATGAAGACCCCGGACAGGCAGCACCCATCGCGCAGCTCATCCACGATCTAGAGCATGAGATCGATCCCAGCGGCTCGGAAGACGACGCCTAAAAGTCGCCGTTCCTGGTGTGGGGGGCTCGAACTGTTTGAGACTGCGCAAGCGGCGTCGGATTCGTGCGCACCCCCTAGCTTGTTGTGCGCCTGACCGTCATGGTGGAGTTTGAGACGAGCGCAACCGTAAGGCATGGGCTGCTCGAGACTCACTGCGAAGGGGGAACGCATGGCGGAGAAACGTGGTGCGCCGCGCGCGAGGCTCGGGCGCGTGGCGAAGGGGTTGTGTTTAGTCGCGGCGCTCGGGTGTGTCGCGGGGCAAGCGAAGGCGGCGGGCGTAGAAGATGCGCCGGGCGGAACTATCGCCTTGGGACGCGCGGCAAACTACGTTTCGGTGCGCGATTTCATGGCAACTTGGCAGAATCCGGCCAACCTGGCGCTTGTTTTACGACGCGACGCAGGTCTTGAGCTACGACTGCCGGTGCTGAACGCGTGCTTCGACAGGTTTCGCGACCCGAACGTCGATTACAAACCGGAAGAGTCGTTCAACAAGGTTTGCAACGAGTCTAAGGTGTTTCCCACTGGGAACGCTGGCTACGCCATGTCGTTCGACAACGGCCTTGGTTTCGGTGTCGGCGTCTTTACTCCAGCAGCTATCGCAAGGTCGCGTTACGGCGACGACACGCTGGTGACGTTCAACCAGGGGCGCTTTGACGAAGTGTACCCTATCACCGAGACTGGTACCGAGTCGGCCAATCGCTACATGCTGCTGGAGCGTAACGTTCTCGCCGCGTTTTTGATGGCAGGCGTCGGGTATCAGATTATGCCCGAGCTTCGCGTTGGCTTAAGCGTCGGTGCGGGCTTTGCGACCGTTCACTACAAGAGCGTTGCGTCGCTGACGGGGCGCACCTTCGTCGACCAAGAAGTACTGACGGATGTGCACGTCAAGGACATGTTCATTCCGCGCATGACCATGAGCGTGGTGGGGTCGCCCATTCCTGCACTGGACCTCATGGTGCAGGCGACTTTCAATGGAGACATTGAGGCCAGTGGTCATGTCGACGCAAAGGCCAACGGCATCCAGGGCGCGCCGCGCGGCGACTGTCGCTCGTCGAATCCTGGGCCCCACTGCCGTGTCAACGATGTCTCGCTGCGGGTCCCCTATCAGCGCGTCGAGCTGCAATTCGGTGCGCGATACGGATTCAATCGCACAGGTCACGACCACGGCCCCAAATTCGATCCCATGGTCGACGAAATCGGCGACATCGAATTGAATGCGTACTGGGTCAACACAGCCAATGTGGATGCGTACAGACTCAACCTGTACGACATCGACGCGCGGGACCCCGCTCGGATCGATTTTACCTCCGATCCGAGCGGTTCGTCATCGCCGCTTCCGCCAGTTGCAGTGATTCCGCATAAGTGGCGCAACACCTACGGCTTCCGTCTCGGCGGCGACTACAACATGCTGCCCGGATTGCTCTCGCTGCGCGCAGGTTTCTCGTATGAATCGAGCGCGGTGCGCACGCCGTATATGAACATCGACTATTTCGCGACCCAGAAGATAGGCTTGCATCTGGGTGCCTCGGTCATGCTCGGCATGGTGAAGTTGTCGGTGGCCTACGCCCACTTGTTCTACCCAGGGATCGATGTGCCCGTGGGCGAGGGGCGGTTGCCCGAGATTGTCGCGGTTCCTGCAACGCCTCCGAACCCGGTGCCTGCGCGTGCGGTGAACGAAGGCAGTTACAGGACTCGCGTCGACATCGTGTCACTCCAAGCGAACGTACGCTTCTAGGATAGAGCGCGCGGCCTGGCTGTAAATAGCGCGATCATTCAGCAACCGGGTCAGGCAGGCCGGCGCACTCGTAGAAGTTGGGTGTGCAGCCGTTCTCTTGTCTGCAGGCGTCGCATCCCGCGCTGTTGCCTTCGAGACACTCGCTGATGCAGTTCTCGCGCGCACAATCGGCGGAGTCCAGGTAACACTCGAGGCACGCGTCGCTTATCACGTCGAGGTCCGACTCTTCGCGTACGCAATCTCGCGCAGCGGCGTGAGGATCCGGACGCAGGGCATTGATGCGTGCACACTCCGAGGTCTTGCGAGTCGTAGAACCCTCGCACGCATAGTAAATCTCCCCGTCCGTTCCACACTTGGCTGAGGATGTTGCGCCCGCTTTGATGGAGTTGCTGTTGGTACCGCAGTAAAAGCTGTAGCAACCACCTTCATCGCTCGTGTCACTGGTCTCGGAGCACTGCGCGGTTTCGGCAGTTCCCTCCACGGGGCCGACATCGCCGGTCAGTTCGAACGTGCGATCCCCATCGCCACCAGCATCCCTATCTCCATCCCCGTCCCCATCGCCACCAGCATCGCGGTTTACTGGGGGCGTGTTGTTGTCGTCGTCGTCTCCGCAGGCTCCGGTCAGGGCGATCATCAGCGAAAAGATAAAGGTCGATTTCCTTAGCGCGCTCATGGATTGACTCCTCCCGCAAGCGTCGTAGGGCGACGCCTTGTTCATGTAGGGTGGGCCTATTTTTCAAGCGCGTCGCGGGTGTTTGTGCGTCACAAAATCGAACGCCCTAAGCTGAGGATGAGTGAATGTCGAAGCGAATCGAGCTCCCGATGCGCTTTTTAAAGCCAGCCTTTGCGGCGAAAGAAAATGACGAGTCCAACTGCGGTAGCAAGCATCAGCGCGAGGGAAAAGGGATAGCCGAACGTCCATCGCAGCTCGGGCATATTGAGCGGAGACGTGCTCGGATCGAAGTTCATGCCGTAAATTCCCGCGATAAATGTCAGCGGAATGAAGATGGTGGACATGATGGTGAGTACGCGCATGACCTCGTTCGTGCGCAGCGCGACGCTCGATAGGTAGGCATCCATCAAAGCCGTGGAGAGCTCGCGGCAGTTTTCGAGTACGTCCATCAGCTGTGCTGCGTGATCCTGGCAATCGCGTAGGTACGGCGCAGTCCTCTCGTCGATAAGATGCGAACATTCCTCGCGCGCTAGGGTTCCGAGCATTTCACGGAGCGGCCACACGGCGCGACGCAGCAGGAGTAGCTCGCGGCGGATGGCTTGCAGCGTGCTGAGAATATCGGGATTACTCGATCCGAGAACGTTGTCTTCGAGTTCATCGATACGGTCCGCAAAGGCTTCCATGACAGGGAAGTAGTGGTCCACGATGGCGTCGAGGATGGAGTAGGCGAGATAATCTGAGCCCAATGCGCGAATCCGACCTCGGCTTGCACGCAGGCGCTCGCGCACAGGGTTCAAAGGATCGCCTGGATCCTCCTGCACCGTGACGACGAATCCCTTGCCGAGAAAGACGCTCATCTGCTCGAGGCGCACAGGCACGCCCATCTCGGGCATGCGCAGCACGCAGTAGATGTAGTTGTCGAAAGAATCGACCTTGGGTCGTTGGTGCAGATTCAGTACGTCTTCGAGTGAGAGTAGGTGCAGGTTGAACACCTCGCCGAGCTTGCGAATTTCTTCGGCATCGCCCACGCCTTGGATGTCCACCCAAAGGCTTTTGCCGCTTTGCAGCAGGGGGGCAATGTCGGACGCACTTTTTACGGGGTATTCCTCGCAGGTGTCGGCATCGTAGGAAAGAACTCGGATCGTCGGGCGCGGGGCACCGGGCGGTGTGGTGAGTGTGCCAGGGGCGGTGCCGGGAGCTTGACGACGTTTATGTGAGAGTTCGGTTTTACGCCGTGTTCGCCGTGCCACATGACCTCGCTA
>CAZEWA010000149.1:0-12862 GCA_964515685.1 uncultured Polyangiales bacterium
GAAACGAAGAGCAGTGCGTGTCGCGCAGGACGCATGGAGGCACCTTACCGGCCTGATCGCTTCGGCGGACCCTCTTGCCGGGAAATAGAAATTCGTTCGGGGAGCTTGATTGCCGGCCTACCTCATTTTAGGGCAATCGGCCACACAGAAAACTCGGCTTCACCCCAAGTGCTCATTCCCTAGGCGATCCGCAAGCAAGCTTGCAGTCGCTAGTAAGGCTTGGGGTAAAAGGTCCGCGCCGCTGTGTGCAGACCGTGCCTTTCCATCACCCCTACGTGCCGCAGCCCCCACTCTCGCAACCCAACTCACCCCTCCGCAACCCCCCAACACACAGGCTCGAGCTGCAGGGCCACACCGAACACCTCGTGCACGCGCGCTTGGACTTCGGCCGCAAGCTCGAGCAGCTCACGCGTGGTGCCGCCGCCGTAGTGCACGAGTGCCAGCGTGTGCTTGCTGGAGACGCCCACTGCGCCGCGCCGTAGGCCCTTTTTTATGCCTGATTTTTCGATTAGCCAGGCTGCGGCGAGCTTGCGCAGGCCATCGCCTGCAGCGTAGTGCGGGACGTCTTCGGCACGCGCCACGAGCTTGTGTGCGAGCGCTGTCTGCACCACGCGCTCTGCGACCTCCGCGGGGACGATGGGATTCATGAAGAACGAGCCTGCGCTTTGCGAGTCGGGATCGCTTCTGTCGATCAGCATGCCCTTACTCGCACGCAGCGAACGCACGGCTTCGGCCACTTCGCGCAAGCTCGCCTGAGCTCCGCGGTCGCCCAAGCTGCGCACAAGCTCAGGATAGCGAACCTTACTTGGCATGCCACGCTTGAGCAGAAACCTTACTGTAAGCACTATGTAGCGCGTGGGCTCACGCTTGAAGCGACTGTGGCGATAGGCAAAGCCGCAGTCTGCCGCAGGCAGCCAAGTTGTGGTTCGTGTGCTGCGATCCAGCACCTGCACGGCTTCGATGAGCGAGCTGACCTCTTGCCCGTACGCGCCCACATTTTGAATCGGCGTGGCACCTGTGGAGCCGGGAATCCCCGTCAGGCACTCGAGCCCTGCGAGATTTTCACTGAGCGCGTAGTCGACCACGTGCTGCCAAGGCTCGCCGGCCGCGACTTCGAGCCGTACCTGCTCGCCTTCAGTGGTCGCGACGATGCCGCGCGTGGCCATGCGCACCACGAGGCCTGCACAGCCCGCGTCGCCTATCACGAGGTTACTGCCACAGCCCAGCACGGAAACCGGCACCGACTGCGCATCGGCCCAACACAGAGCCTCACGCAGCTCTGCCTGCGAAGTGACCTCGAGGAAGTGCTCTGCAACGCCGCCGAGCTTGAGACTCGTGAAGGGCGACAGCGAGACCGCATGCGTCAGCCCTTGCGGCGCAGCGGGCACCTGCGCGCTCACGCAGGCCGGATCACTTCGATGCCGCCCATGTACGGCACCAGCGCCGGGGGCATCTTCAAGCTGCCGTCTGCCTGCTGATACTGCTCGAGCACGGCCACAAGCGTGCGACCGATGGCGAGGCCTGAGCCGTTGAGCGTGTGCACCAGCTCAGGCTTGGCTTGCGCTGCCGGGCGGTAGCGCACCTTGGCGCGGCGGGCCTGGAAATCGCCGTACCAGGAGCAGCTCGAGATTTCCCGGAACGCGCTTTGCCCGGGCAACCAAACCTCGATGTCGTAGGTGCGGCGGGCGTTCGCGCCCATGTCGCCCGCGCACAACTCCACCACGCGGTAGTGCAGGCCGAGCTTCTGCAGCACGGCTTCAGCGTGCGCCGTGAGCTGTTCGAGCGCGGCCAAGCCTTCTTCTGGAGCGACGAACTGCACGAGCTCGACTTTGTCGAACTGGTGCTGGCGGATGAGACCGCGCGTGTCGCGCCCGTAGCTGCCGGCTTCCGCGCGAAAACAGGGCGTGTAAGCCGTGTAGCGCACCGGCAGCTGACCCGGCTCCAAGATGTCGTCGCGGTGCAGATTGGTGAGCTGCACCTCGGACGTGGGCGATAGGTAGAGCTCGCTGCTGCGGTTTTCACCTTCGGGAATGCTGTGGGCGAGCTGGAACAGGTCGTCCTTGAACTTCGGTAGCTGACCTGTGCCGCGCAACGACTCGGCATTCACCACGGCGGGCGGCCATATTTCGGTGTAGCCGTGCTCGCTTGTGTGCAGGTCGAGCATGAACGCCATCAGTGCGCGCTCGAGCCGTGCGCCCGCGCCCTTGAGGACGCTGAAGCGAGCGCCCGTGATCTTCACGCCGCGCTCGCTGTCGAGGATGCCAAGCCCCTGCGCTACGTCGACGTGGTCTTTCACCTGGAAGTCAAAGCTCGGCTGCGTTCCGAACCTGCGTACTTCGCGATTTTGGGCTTCGCTTTGGCCGTCGGGGATGTCTTCGTACGGAACGTTCGGCACGGAAAGAAGCAGCTCCTCGACCTCGGCCTGCACTTCCTTTTGGCGCGCCTCGAGCTGCTTGCCGCGGTCGCCCAGCGCGCGCAGCGCCTCACGCCGCTCCGTGAATTCGGCGCTCTTCTTGTCGGCAATCTTCGCCATGGCTTCGCTGGCTGCGTTGCGCTCGCGCAATACCGCTTCGAGCTCACTGATGGCGCGCTTGCGCTCCACGCCCAATTCAGCGATGCGTGACAAGGACTCGGCGGCGGCTGGGCTGCGGCGGAGAAGGCCCGCACGGACCTCGTCGAGATGGTCCAATACGTAACGAAGATCCAACATGGTCAAAGCCTTATAGCACTGCCTCCGACCGCGCTGCGTTCACCCCATAGCCTCGGCAGGAAAACCCGACCCCCGCACGAGGCCCCTTTCGTTCCGTGCGCATCCGGGTTACAGGCTGGCCTGGATGTCGACTGAATCAGCCGTCTTTCCGTGGCCGTCGCGGCTGCTCTCCTTGGTCGCCCTCGTGCTGTGGCTCGTGGCTTCTGTTTCAGGGGTTTGCGAGGTACTCGCTTCGCAGTCTCCCGACTCCGCCTTCCATTGGGGCATCCTGCCGGGGCCGTTCGACCAACTGCAAAGCCAGAGCTTTTGGCTAGGAACGTTGTTGATGGGCTTTGCGTGGCTGTGGCCCCACTGGGTAGCGCCGGGCCGAGGACTCGTGCGGCTCGGGTCGCTTATCGCGGGCGCCTGCCTACAGACTGCGAGCCTGATGTGGGCTGCTTCGAACGGCATGTTGGCGGTTCAAATCGCGGACCCGCGCCCTGACGCTCGGCTCATGTTCTACGTTCGCGCCCTCGGCCACGGCCTGTTCTTGCTCGGCTGCTGTAGCTTTGTACCGCGTGCGATTCGCGCTGTGCTCAAGGGCCAAGCCAGCACAGCCACACCCTAGCGCCAGGCTCTAGAGCGAGATCTCGCAGCTACAGCGAAGGCAACCTGGGCGGCCCCGGGAAAGGTGGCAGGCTCGCTCGACTGGCCTCGAGCTCTTCTTGGGCGCGCAGGAGATGCTCGCGCGCTTCGACCAGCACCAAGAGCGCCCGCGCACGCTCGCGGCTGTCGTCCAAGGGAGCCACCGACGGAGACAACGCGAGCCGCTCCTCGAGCCAATCGAGCTCTTTTTTGACCTGCGCGAGCGAGCTGGCCACGGAGTCGAGCGGCGGCGTCGGAGCCTTGCGTGCGCCGCTCCCCACCTCTCCATCCGACTCTCCGCGAATCACGTACGAATCTGACTCAAGTATGATTCTTGGGTTTGATTCGGGATCCTGCTGCGCGCGCGGGGCTGCACTCGCGCCCAGGCTCGGCCGCAGACTGCCGAGGGGCCGCAGGCTGCCCCGCGGATGCATGCTCAACGGCGCCACGCTCATGCGGCCCGAACCCGCGATGACCTCGTAGCGCACACAAGCGCCTTCGAGGGCGCCGGCATCGTCGAAGTAAGGCTCGATTTCCAATGAAACATCGACCCTGCCGCCATCTTCCCGGCGTAGGGCACTGCGCACGCGGCGGGCGCTGCCGCCTCGCAGCACTTCGTCGATGTTGCGCAGCTCCCCGCGCCGCTCCACCACCACCAAGCGCTCGAGCCCCTGCCCTTTGAGCGAGCCCGGGACCACGCCGAACAGTCGATGTGCCGCCATATTCGCGTACACAACCTGCCGCGCTGCAACGAGCACCACGGGCTCATCGAGCTGCTCAAGGTCGCTTTCGGGTCCCGGGGGCCTGCTGGGCATGGGGGTTAACACTACTCCCATTCGAATTGGAGGAGGGTACGTCTGTGGAGGACGAAGGCTTCCCGCAGAACGCAAAGAACCTTGCTCCACCATGATTACCAGCACGACTTGCCCTGCTTGACCAGCGCGAACACGGCCCACTCGGGGTGAAGCAAGACTTTTTTGGGCTACCTCCCATTAATAGGGTGGCTTCTGCAGGCGTCACCAGGCCTGGAGGAAGAAGAACGCAGACGCCGCCACGATGACCAGGCTTGCGAGCACCAACATCCAGGGCACGCCTCCGATGCCGCGCGCCTCGGCGAAACGGTCTCGGTAGAACTTCCCTCCGCTGCGCGCGCGCAACTTCTGCTGCACGCCGGACAACAGGTCCACGCTGGGCAACGCAGCCTCTTCTTTCAAGAGGCGGGTCTGCTGGCGCAGCGCCTCGAGCACGCCGTACTCCTCACGCAGCCCGGCATCCGCACGCAAGGCCTCCTCGAAGGCGGTTTGCGTATCCGGAGGAAGCTCACCATCCAGCGCACGCTCGAACAACGCACGAGCTGCGTCTGAGTTCATTTTATCCGCCCTCGCTCGTGCTTTTCGAGATACTCGCGCAGCCCAGTTCGAGCACGATGCAAACGACTTTTCACCGTGCCCTCAGGCAGTCCCGTAATCGTCATAATCTCTTCGTAGCTCAAGTGCTCCACCTCGCGCAGCACGATGAGCTCGCGCTGCTCTTCGTCGAGCGCAAGCAGGCCCGCCTGCAGCAGATGTTCGGTTTGCCGCGCTTCGAGCAGACGGTCGGGAGGATTGGGCCGCGCTTGGACCTGATGGATATCCCCATCCGCATCTTGGTCGTCGTAGTTGTCGGTGAGCTTGCGTCGCCTACGCGTGAGGTACTTGATGCGGTTACGGCAGTGATTGGCCGCCACCCTGTACACCCAAGTCGAGAGCTGCGAGTCGCCCCGAAAGCTGTCGATCGACTTGAAAATACTGATGAAGACTTCTTGGGCCAGGTCTTCGGCTTCGGCGCGATCGCCCAACATGCGCAGCAGTAAGCGAAACACCCGCTCCTGGTACTGCAACACGAAGCGGTTGAAGGCGGCTTCGTCGTGCCGCTTCAGGCGTTCGATGAGTTCGCGTTCTTCAGCGTCAACCATGGGGCGGCGTTGAACCTTGGCTTCTGGCGCGTCCCCAGCTCGGGCCTTGTCGCGCGTACGAAATCCGAGCGCAGCCGCGCCCGGAAAACCGGCACCATATACCAGAGTAGACACATTGGAACCGACACCAGAACGCCGATTAGGTTCCGGAGGAGTTCACTGCACGAAATACTGCAGTGCCGCCATCAACGTCGTCTCGCTGCCGCCGACCACGATTTGACGCACGCTCATCTGAACTCCGACGCGCTGCTCCACAAAGCCTACGCCCGCCGTCACGCCGTGCTGGTCGCGCCCCTGGTCGTACAGGTAACCGGCACGCAGCGGGATATGGCCTTCCAGCAAGAACTCGAGGCCGCCGCCCACCAGCAGCTTGGCGCTGTCAAATGCCTTGTGGGTGTTGAGGTCCACCAGCACATCGCCGCCGAAGCCAAAGCCGCGATTGCCCACGCTGAATGCGGCCGAGCCACCCACCATCATCGGCGCAAGGGGCGATTTGGTGTCGAGCAGGTTGTAGGCGAGCCCAGAAATCGATAGCCCACGAATGGGACGCAGCGTGACGTTGGTGTCCAGCGAGAACGCCTTGATTTTGAAGGTCTGGTCAGGCGCACTACCCGCAACCACCGGCCGCTCAGGCAGCGCGCGCTGGTCGCTGATGGTGTAACGCATATAGCGACCAGAGATGCCGATCGAGAGCATGTTCACGATCGGGATACCGAGGCTACCCTTGATCTCCCAACCGCCGTTGTCGCCCGCCTTATTGTCCCCAAACAAGGCGCGCGCGCTGAGGCCCGCGGCGATACGACTGGTCATCGAGTCGACCACCGAGGCCCCCCAACCCATGCGCTTGAAGGTGGGCTGGTAGCCGATGAAGCTCTCGATGTGATAGAGCTGACCTGCCACCAAATTGGAGGCGTTGTCCGCCTGAGCTTGGGTCGACCCGGCCGAGGCGCGTGCCCCGGTCCCGAGGGCCATACCGCGCGTCGACTCGATGCGGGCTTCGGGTACCACCCGGTCGTGGGCTCGAACCTGGGCTGACCCAAGGCTCAGCGACAGGCCGCAGACGGCCACCAGAACCAAAACGAACAACCTTCGCGCGAGGTTTCCGGACTGCGTTATCCCCACCGTTGTCCCGTATCGCATTGGCTCTCCACACCCCCGTAAGGACCGGGTCCCTGCTCTTAGCAGTGATGTGGATTGCAGCAAAAATAGTCACAGCCTGCCGGAAACGCGCACGCAAGCGCCCGCGGACGAACACCAGAACAACGCTTACAGCGCATCATCTAAGATGCGGGCGCAGCCCTGAATTTGGCGACCCCAAAGCGCGTTTCGCGCGCGATCCCTGCCTGCTGCCGGTCGACGCGAAAGCGCCCAGGAAAAGACTGCGATCTTGATAGGTTACAAAATTGCCCACCGAGTCCGGTAGACGCGCCCGCTACCGTTTGCTAGCGTCGCGGTCCGTTGGCTGGGGTGGGGGCATCGCTGACCTGGCACAGGGACTAATACCTAAGCGTCCTGTACCCGGCACTCTTCAATTCTGAAGCACGCTGTACGAGCGATCCAGGCTGTGGATAGCCTGTGGATTGCTCGAGTATCTCTTCTGTTCTAAAGGAGAATTTTGCATGGACGACCTGTGGGAACGTGCCCTGCAGGACCTAAGGGGAAAGCTATCCTCGGAGAATTTCGAGACCTGGCTTGCCCCGCTGTCTGTGGACCGCATGGACGAGGCGACGCTCACACTGCGCGTCCCCAATAAGTTCTATGCGGATTGGCTTCAGACGCATTACCTGGACCTGGTCCGGGACGCCCTGTGCAATCACGGCGCCCCTTCCTCGCTCCGGGTGGACTTCAGCGTGTCCGAGCAAATCCGCGCCCGCGGTGTCGCCCGTGCAAGTGAGGTCCCAGCTCCCATGACCCCGCGCCCGCGCATCCCGGCACCCGTTGCTGCACCTGCTCAACCGAGTGTCGCGAATGCTACAGCACAGGTTCCGGTCGCCCCGAGCGTACCGACCGGCCCCTATGCCACGCCCGGTCATGGACTGAACCCCCGCTACAGCTTCGACAACTTCGTCGTAGGTCCTTCGAATCAGTTGGCACATGCCGCGGCCGTCGCCGCCGCTTCCAGCCGCCAAAAGCGCTACAACCCACTGTTCATCTACGGTGGCGTGGGACTCGGCAAGACGCACTTGGTCAACGCCGTGGGTCACCGTGCCTACGCGGACAACTCAGAGCTGCGGGTACTGTTCGTGTCGGCCGAGCGCTTCACGAACGAGTTCATCTGGGCGCTGCAAAATCACCGCATCAATGAGTTCCGCGAGCGCTACCGCAATGGTTGCGACGTGCTCTTGATGGACGACATCCAGTTTTTGGCAGGCCGCGAGCAAACGCAGGAAGAATTCTTCCACACGTTCAACGCGCTCTACCACGCAGACCGCCAAATCGTGGTCACGAGCGACGTGTATCCGCAGCAAATCCCGGAGATGGAAGAGCGCCTCATCAGCCGCTTCCAGTGGGGTCTTGTGGCGGATATCCAGGCGCCCGAGCTCGACACGCGTATCGCCATCTTGAAGGCCAAGGCCGAGCAAGAGCACATCACTTTAGTGGATGATGTGGCTTTGTTCTTGGCTCAGGTGGTCAAGAGCAACGTGCGTGAGCTCGAAGGCACGCTGTTGCGCCTGGCCGTGAAAGCCGAGCTTGCCAACCGCAACATCGATCTGGAGTTCGCCAAGGAAGCGCTGCGCGGGGTCATGCCCAAGAGCGAGACCGCGACCACGGTCGAAGACATTCAGCGCGCGGTTTGCGATTACTACAGCATTCGCCTGGCCGACCTGAAGTCCCATCGTCGCCATCGTGCGGTGAGCTTTCCGCGCATGGTCGCCATGTATCTGTGTCGCCAGCGTTTGGGCACGAGCTTTCCCGAGCTCGGTGATCGCTTCGGCGGCAAAGACCACACCACCGTCATGAGCGCCGTGCGCAAAATCGACGGGCTGATCAAGAACGAAGACCCCGCGGTGATCAACGCGGTGGAAGCCATCGAGCGCAAGCTCAACCTCTGAGGGTTGAACCCGAAGCGCTTATCGCAGCCTGCAGACGCCGTCGTCGCAAAAAGGCGTGATGGCCGCGTCGCAGAGTGATGGCGGTGGAAGCTGGCAATGCTTTTCGTCCGCAAGGACGTGGCACTCCTCCGCCGCGGCCCCAAGCTTTAATTTCACCTGGTCTCTTTGAGAGACAGGAACCACGACGCTGCCACAACTACCGAGGCACCTAAAAGGGATGTCGATGCGAACGCACTCGTCATCGCTCGAGCATCTCGCTGCCGTAGATGCCTGGTTTTCGGCGTCATCAACCTGAGCTTGGAGCCCAATGAAATCCTCTGTGCAGTCGTTGAGCGCGGCGTCTTGAACGGATCCGTCGCCTTCTGTGCCAGCAGGATCGGCTCGGTTCTTACTAGAGGAATCTCCGCACCCATCCACTAGCCCAAGTAGCGAAGACAACAGGGCTAGCCGTTGCCAAACGCCAAATCGAGCGCCACCGTGGTGTCGTAGAATGTTGAGCATCTTGTCGCTCTCCAGGCGCTAGCCGATACTCGCTACGTAACCTGAGACTTGAACCGAGCGCAATCACTGCCACCTTCCTGGCATGGAGATTGTTATTTCATGGCTGAGCGCTTCGCTGGGTCTCTATATCGCCTCTAAGGCGCTGAGCGGTGTTCGGCTCGCCTCGTTCGGAGATGCGGTATGGGCGGGCGCGCTGCTCGGTGCGCTGCACTGGGCCCTCCATTCCTTCATTTTCGTGGGACTGGGCATCGCGACTTTGGGCATCGGTTTTGTGCTGTGGTTTGTCACACGCTGGATCGCCTCGGCGATTGTAATTCTGATCACCTCAGGTGTCAGCTCGCGACTCAAGGTCGACGGCTTCATCAGCGCACTCATCACGGCCTTCATCGTGGCAGCCACAGGCAGCCTCGTGCGCTGGCTGCTGCGCGGCGGCTAAGGAGCCATACACAGCGCTTTTTAGGGTGTAGGAACGCCTGCTGCAAAACCGTTGGGCTTACGCCATGAAAGCGCGTGTCCTGATCGTCGAGGACGACATCGCCCTAGGATCACAGATGACCATCTGAGCCTTTGCCGCCCGCATCTCGCTCGGAGTCGGACGCACCTCGGCAAACCTAAAGCTGGAACGACTCACTTTCCGAAGCACCGCTTTCGTCCGGCTAGGCTCAGGGGTTTCGAGCGCCTTGGCTTGTGGGTAAGCCTGTGGATACAACTGTATGCTTAGACCTACCTTAGACCTACACGTACGCAAAAAGCGTAGCTAGCGATCGGGTCACCCTCGGGGCCTAGCAGTAGGCCTGTAACCAGATCAGTCGACCTTCTCCGCAGACCTTCAAAACTTCGAGGGCGGCCCAAAAACCTACAGTCACCCACAAAAATGCAGCACTGTTGGTCGAATTAGGGGCGCCCGAGACACACACAAGCAGGGCAAACGAGCAACTAATTGGCCCCATAATCGGGAATCACAATTGGCACATGGCTCCGATCTCGATGCACACTTGCCCATTTTTTGCTTTTTTGTGCGGTGTGATCTCCAGGTGCACAAACCTGTGGATAACGGCTGTGTACTCATTGCTCGAGAATGGTCCACACTCGGTCCGGATCTGTATCCACTGTCAAAAAAACTGACAAGCGTAGAAAAGTTGACCACTTAGAGAGATCTATCCCCAATTCACAGCCCTTATTAAGAAGAAGAAGAGAATTAAATTAACTCTTCTCTGATCTAGCAGAGGCTGTGTGTGGATTTTGATCCCCGCAGCGTGGGACCCTAGGCCGTTCCTTCCGGGCGAAAAAGAGTGCTACACATTGCGAGCTCGGCGACGTTTCGAGGGTGGGGATTTTAGATGGAGCTCAGCATCAGCAAAAAAGACCTCTTGCGTGGCCTTTCCCGTACCCATGCGGTGGCCGATCGCAAGAGTTCCATGCCGATCCTTTCGAACGTCCTGCTCTCGGCGGACGAGGACGGGACGCTGAGATTCGCCGCCACGGACATGTATCTAGCGGTCAACGCGAGCGCGGAAGCCAAGGTCAAGCGGGCCGGTTCGGTGGCTATCTCGGCCCGTACCCTGTTCGACATTGTGAAAAATCTGCCCGAGGGCGAGGTCAAGCTAGCCCTCGACAAAAACCACGCGGTTCAGCTGCGTTCCGGCAAGATCAAATTTCGCATTCCGGGCATGCCGGGTGAGGACTTCCCACCGCTGCCGAGCCCCGGTGAGGCCACGTTCGCAAATCTCGACGCCCAGGTTCTAGGCCAGCTCATCGCGCTGACCCAGTACTCGATGTCGAACGACGACACTCGCCCTCACCTCTCGGGCGCCCTGTTCGAGAGCGATGGCAACGTGGTGCGCATGGTGACGACCGATGGTCACCGCTTGTCGAAGGCCGAAGCGCCCGCCAAGGGAGCGGCCACCTTCACCATGCTTGTGCCTCAAAAGGGCGTGCTCGAGCTCAAGCGCCTGCTCGAAGACGTTCGCAACGACAAGTCCAAGGCCGCCGAAGAGCGCGTGACGGTGAGTGTCGCGAGCCTGGGCGGAAATGCCTTCTTTCGCGGCCACGACGTGCAGCTCAGCGTGAAGCTCGCCGACGAGCAGTTCCCGCCCTATTCCAAGGTGATTCCGCAGTCGCACTCGCGGCGTGTGGTGGCAGCGCGAGAGCTCTTGGTGGATTCGCTCAAGCGCATCAGCCTCGTGGCGAGTGACAAGAGCGGCGGTGTGCGCTTGATTCTCGAGCCCGGCAAGCTCGAAATCGTCAGTGAAAATCCAGATGTCGGCGAAGGCAGCGAAGAGCTCGATGTAGACTTCGCGGGCGAGAAGGTGGCGATTGGGTTCAACGCTCGCTACTTGCTCGAAGCTTTGTCAGCCCTTCCAGACGATGAAGTGGCGCTCGAGCTAGGTGGAGAGCTCGACCCCGGTGTGATCAAGCCTGCGCTCGACCAGCGCTTTATCGGCGTGATCATGCCCATGCGCATCTGAGGCTACCGTGCTGGAGCTAGCGTCTTTGGACGCGCTGAGACTTTTATCCCTGAGTCTCTCGGGCTTTCGCAATTTGTCCAATCTTACGTTTGAACCCTCGCCTCGGTTCAACGTGATCTTCGGCGACAACGGTGCCGGCAAGAGCAACTTGCTCGAGGCTGTGGCCTATCTGGCGACGCTCGATAGCTTTCGCGGCGCGAAAAAAGAAGACATCGTTTCGCTTCAAGCGCCCGTTGCATCCATGCGTGCGCGCGTCTTGGGGCAGCCACTCGAGCGTGAATACCGCATCGCTTTGGAACGCAGCAAAGCACGTAGCGTGAGTGTCGACGGTAAGCGTCCCACGTCGCTTGGCAGCTACTATGGAACGCTGCAACTCGTGTTGTTCCATCCGGGCGATGTGGAGCTGATGGCAGGTGCACCCGAGGCGCGGCGCAGCTTTCTCGACCGCGTACTCGAGCAGGTCGACCCTACCTACGCGCGCTCGGTGGCGGATTACGGTAAGGCCCTCAGAAGTCGCAATCGCATGCTCAAGGAAGAGGCGTTCGACGTGCGCTCGGTGCGGGCCTACGACCCCATCTTGGCTGATCTTGGCGCGCGGCTCGGTCGGGCGCGCTCAAACCTCGTAGCGGAGCTCAAGCCGCTCACAGAGGCATTTTTTTCGGAGATTACCGAGCATGCACTGCCCCTGCAGATGACTTATGCGGCAAGACACGAACCTGACGAAGGTGTGCTGCGCAAGGCGCTCCACGACAACCTGGACAAAGACCGCGCGCGCGGCTTCACGGGGGTCGGTCCGCATGGCGACGACCTGCACGTAGGCGTAGAGAAGACCTTGGTGAAGCATCTAGCATCCCAAGGACAACATCGCGCGCTGGTGCTGTCGCTGAAGGTAGCCGAGCTGTATGCGCTCTCGAGGCGTACGGGGAAGCTGCCTTTGCTCGTGCTCGACGATGTGTCGAGTGAGCTTGATCGCAGCCGGAATAAGCGGTTTTTTAAGCTGCTATCGAGAATGGGGGCCCAGGTATTTATGAGTACCACGCACCGCGAGTTCATCTTAATTGAGCATGATCGCGCTGATTTTCAGATGGAAAAGGGCGAGCTCAAGCGCGTGGAGTAGCGCACGCGTTGCGTGGTTTAGGGGTGAGCGTGCAAGTGCGTTCGCCAAGCCAGCACAGACGTGGGCTAGACTCGACTGCATGGCTCCTCCCTACCGATTCACAAATGTAGCGACGGTCTGCATACTCTTGTTCGGTTGTGCGAAGCCTGTGACGGTCGTCAGTGCAGTACCTGAGCCCGCTCGCACGGAAGAGCTTTCGAGCACCGAGAGCGTCGATGAGGCAACAGACGCTGCTGTAGAGCCTGAGGAAAAACCCGAATCGCCAGTCGAGACGGCACAAGTTTTTACTTCCTGTGGAATGGGGCGGCGTGCGCAGTTGAAAGCACGGATTATCAGCGTGCGTCCACTCGGTCTTTCCCAGCGCGCATCTGTGGGTTTCTTTAGCGAGAATGGTCTTGAGATAGGCTATCTCAATCCCGCCTACAAGCTCCCCGG
>CAZEWA010000150.1:0-8372 GCA_964515685.1 uncultured Polyangiales bacterium
TGATTTTGCCGCAATTACCCGCCGAGAGCGTCGATCTCATCTACATCGACCCCCCATTCAATACAGGTCGTTCCCAGGCCCGAACGCAGCTTCGTACTACGCGTGACCCTGAGGGCGATCGCACGGGCTTCCAGGGTGCGCGCTATCGCACCGAGCGCATTGCCAGCGAAAGCTACGCAGACTCCTTCGACGACTACATGGGCTTTCTCGAGCCACGTTTGCGCGAGGCCCACCGCTTGCTCAAGCCCACGGGCAGCTTCTACTTCCACATTGATTATCGCGAAGTGCACTACTGCAAAGTGCTGATCGACACGATCTTTGGCCGTTCGGCCTTCCTCAACGAGATTATTTGGGCCTACGACTACGGCGCACGCACGAAGAAGCGCTGGCCGGCCAAGCACGACAACATCCTCCTCTACGCCAAAGATCCCGCGCGCTACCACTTCGACACGAGCGAGGTCGACCGCATCCCCTATATGGCGCCGGGGCTCGTTGGGCCCGAGAAAGCTGCGCGCGGCAAGCTGCCGACTGACACCTGGTGGCACACGATAGTGAGTCCCACCGGCAAGGAAAAGCTCGGCTATCCCACCCAAAAACCCATCGGGATTCTCGAGCGCATCGTGCGCGCGTCGTGCCCGAAGGGGGGCCTCGTGCTCGACTTCTTTGCGGGCAGCGGAACCACTGGGGCTGCTGCACTGCGAGCCGAGCGTCGCTTTTTACTCATCGACCGCCACGTACCGGCGCTGAAGGTGATGAAGCGCAGGTTTCGCGAAGAGGCAGGGGTCCGCTTCGAGTTCGCAGACGTAGTCGAGGCTGTACCCGACGAGGTTGCGCTCTCAGGAGGCTAAGCCCGCTTTGCCTGCGCCGTCGCTCGCAATCCATTGATTGAGCACCCGCGCTTCGATTTCGAGCAAGCGCTTGGCTTCACGCGCAATCATCTGCTCCACCATGCCGGCCATGGGGCGCACCAAGAGTGGCAAGCTGTGAAGCTTGATTTCGGCCTTGGTTCGGCGCTTGGTTTGGCCCGAGGACAAGGGGGCGAGCTGGATTTCGCCTCGGTTGAGGAAGCGCTCACGCACCTTGTCTGCCACGGGGACGTTGTGGAAGGCGAGGGTGCGCGTGTGCTTGTTCCACGTGCTCGATTCTACGAACTCGAACCAGCTAGGCGGTATCTCTTTGAAGCCCACATGGTCGAAGGCCGGGCGCGCCACGTAGTGGATGCGGCGTTTGATCTCGGCCGTGCTCTCTTCGAGCGATTCGGAACTCGCGCCCGTAAGGATCTCGTGGTGCGCAACGAGGTAACGGAGGTAGTCCGGATGGAACATCGCGGCTTCGATGGCTTCCACCGAGGCTTCGAGGACATGTTCTACTTCGAAATACATCTCCGACAGCGTTACCACGCGACGCAGTGCAGCGAAAGTCTAGAAAGGTAGGAGCGTAGGCTACCCTACGTCCTCAATTTCGGAGTCTTTGAGTAGGCTGACGCCCAGAAACTCACGCAGCGCATCGTCGCCCATACAAACTTGGTCGAAGCGCACGCCCAGCCCCGGCCTATCGCCTGCTTGGGGGGACACGCGATGCACGACCTGACCCTCCGCAACGACCGAGTCGACGCCGGGCAACTTGAGTGTGACGCGCACGCTTACGCCAGGAGCCATGGGCAGCGCTGTGCGGAGGAAGAGTCCGCCTCGACCTAGGTCGACGGTGGTGCCAAATACGGTGGCATCTTGGTGCTCAAGCCAGCATCCACATCTCACCGCCACGCGCTGATACTGGCGTGCGCGCCGCCGGCCTTTCCCGGCCGGGGCGGATGTAGCGAGGTCTTCGCGCTGAGCTTGGGCTCCCACAGGGCGGTATCATCCGCTCTCGGTCGATGTATGTCAATAGCGGGCCTATCGCAGCTATGCCTACACTCTGCTCAGCTCACCGCATTATCCGTGGAATGTCAGACATGAACCTGGTGTGTAAAGGCCTGATAGGGGTGGCGCTATGCGCTGGGGTTGGCTGCCAATCCGAGGATTCTAGATTACGCGACGAAGCCTCGCGGCTGGTCGCGCTCTACGCACAGGTGACCTACGGCGATGCTCCGGAGGTGCGCGAACAAAAGCTGGCGGCGATCGAGCAGGCAGTCTTCGTCAGCGAAGAAGTGGTGAGTACGCGTACAGTTTGTGTGGCCGGCCATCGCGCGCTCATCGCTTCACAGCGGGCGCCAGACGAGACGGCCAAGGAAATCGACGAGGCGCTAGGGCAAGTAGAAGGGGCTGAGCCGCTGCCTCTCGAGGTGCTTGCGCGGTTACAGAAGAAGCTGGTCGCGGCACAGGACCATTTGGACCAAATACGCGCGCAATTAGAGGTCTGCGAAACCCAAATTCGGGCACTCAATCTGCGTTTTGGGAAGCGCTAGCGTTGCCTTGTGCAGCGCGCCGAATGCTGCAGACTGAACCTGTGTTGCCTAGGAAACTTCTGCTGTCGGCCTTCTTGAGCGTCGGGCTCGTGCATGGGGCTTGTGGAAATCCGGTATCCGAGCCTGCTGCTCGGAGCGCACCGGTTCGGGAAACCGTCGAGCAGGTGCTCGAGAAGGGTGAGCGAGCCAAACCGCCGTTCCTCGTGCAGGGGGAAGCGGAAGGGCTGCTGTTGGTCTGGTACGACGCCGACGGCAGAGCCCATGCGGCAAGCCAGCGCTCGGAGATCCCGGAGGAACGGCGCGGTCAGGTGCGTGTGGACTCGTTGGATGTTGCGCCCGAGGCTCGCCTGGACCCCGGGCACATCTACATCGCAGATCTACGTGCGGCGCTGAACGATGGGCAGTATGCCGTGAGGCGTGTGTCGCGCGAGGCCTTCGAGGCAGCGCTGGCGAAAGACGAGCCCGCGGCAGCGGACAAGCTCGCACAGGGGGTCGTGCTGTACAGCGCAGCCTGGTGCGGTGCCTGCCGGCAGGCCGCCCAATACATGCGCCAAAAGCAGATTCCCTTCGTGGAGAAAGACATCGAAAAGGAGCCGGGCGCGCGCGACGAAATGCAGCAGAAGGCGCGGGCCCAGGGGCTGCGCACGTCGGGCATTCCCGTGATCGACGTGAACGGGACGCTGATGAGCGGCTTCAGTCCAGACAGGCTCGAAGCCCTCTTGAGCTCGAAGCCTAACTAGAGCGGTTTCCGCATGCGCGCATCGAATGGCTGGCTGCATCGCATGGCCTAAACGGCCCGCATCACGTGGCTTTACGGGCCACATGAAGCGAGCACGAAGCCTCAGCTCTGCGGGCGCTTGTTCTTCTTCTTGCGGTAGACCACACGCACGGGCGTTCCCACGAACTCGAAGCGCTTGTGTATCTGGTTTATGACGTAGCGCTTGTAGCTAAAGTGCACGTATTGCGGGAAATTCGTGATGGCGATGAACGTGGGCGGCTCGGTCTGCGCCTGCGTTACGTAGTACAGCCGCACCGCGTGTCCTGCCTGTGGAGGCGGTGGATGGTGCGCTAGGACCTGCTCGAAGAAGCGGTTGACCTCGCCCGTGCTCACACGGCGCCGGAAGCCTTCCATCACTAGATCGACCTCGGCAAGCAGCTTGGTCGTGCCGCGCCCGTTGAGGGCACTCGTGACCATGATCGGCGCGTATTGCGCGAAGTTAAGGATTTCGCGCGTTCGCTCGATGGTCTTTTGGAGCTCTTCGCGTGTCAGCAGGTCGCTCTTGTTCAGCACGATAATCATCGCGCGCCCGCGGTCGTTGGCGAGGCCCGCAATCTTCGCGTCCTGTTCGCCCACGCCTTCGCTGGCGTCGATCATGAGGATGACCAGGTCGCAGCGCTCCATGGCGCGTACGGCTTGGAAGATGCCCATCTGTTCGGTGTTTTCCTTTTTGCGCGCCTTCTTGCGAATGCCGGCCGTGTCGATGAGCACGTACTGCTTGCCGTGCTTCTCGAGCAGCGTGTCGATGCTGTCGACGGTGGTGCCTGCGCGCGAGTCCACAAGCTGGCGCTCTTCGCCGAGCAGGTGGTTTACGAGCGAAGACTTGCCTGCGTTGGGGCGCCCGATGATCGCAATATGCGGCGCATCCTCGTAGCCGGTCTCGACTTCTTCCTTCGGAGCGGGAAGGGCTGCGACCAAGGCTTCTTCGAGGTCGCCGATGCCGTGACCGTGCAGGGCGCTCACCGGGAAGAACTTGTCGATGCCGAGCTCGTACAGGTGGCTCGCTTCGTCGATGCGCTTGGTGGAGTCGCACTTGTTGCCGATGAACAGCACGGGCTTTCGCGCACGGCGCAATAGCTTTACGGCTTCCTGATCGGCAGCGAGCGGCACGGAGGTGGCGTCGAGGACGCACAGCACTACGTCGGCTTCGTCGAGAGCGAGGCGCACTTGGCGCCCGATGCCTTCCTGCATGGGGTCATCGCTGTCGGGGTCGAAGCCGCCGGTATCGATGAGCACGTACTCGCGTGCCAGGGCTTCCGCGTCTGCGTAGTGCCTATCGCGCGTGACGCCCGGCCTATCTTCGACGATGGCGATGTTCGCGCGTGCCAGGCGATTGAACAGCGTGCTCTTGCCGACGTTAGGACGACCGACGACGGCCACCAAAGGACGCGGCGTGCGGGCACCGGCCGGGCGTTCCTTGCGGCGCCTGCGACGCGGCCGCCCGGGCTTGTCCTCGCCTTCAGCCTGCTCAGCTTGTTCGGTCTCTTCGTCTTCTTCCTCGAACTCCTCGTCGTCTTCGTCGCGCTCGGGGTCGAGGTCGTCATCTTCCGGGAACATCACGCTTTGTTCTCCATCGCAAGCCTGCGCACGCTTGCTGGATCTTCGGTCCAGTTCTCGACGACCTTCACGAAAAGTCCGAGGAAAACTTTGCGCTCGAGTAGGTTCTCGATCTCGACGCGCGCTTGGCTGCCGATTTGCTTGAGCATCGAGCCACCCGCGCCCACCACGATCTTCTTGTGGTTCGACCGATCCACGATGATGGATGCCTGGATGCGAATGAGCTTGTCGGTGTCCTCGAAGGTGTCGATGAGCACCGCGACGGCGTACGGAACTTCCTGGTGCGTGTGTCGAATCACGGCTTCGCGGACGAGCTCCGCCACGAAAAAACGCTCGGGTCGATCGGTAAGGAACTCCGGGTCGTCGTAGAGCAGGCCTTCTGGGACATGCTTTCGAAGCTCGCTGATGAGCTGCTTGACGCCGCGCTCCTTGAGCGCCGAAATCGGCACCACGGCTTCGGGCGAGAGCTCGCGCTGATAGAAGTCGAGGTAAGGCAAAAGCTTTGCCTTGTCCTTGAGCTTGTCGATCTTGTTCAGACCGACCACCAGTTTTGCCTTCGAAGCGCCGCGCAAAAGCTCCTGAACCTCGCGGTCTTGGGGCGTGAGGTTGGGCTCGGCGGGCGACTTGTCGTGGGGGCTCTCGATGAGCCACAGCACGACCTCGGTGTCGGCCAGGGCGCCCTGGGCTTCCTCGACCAAGGCGCGTCCGAGCGCGTTCTTGGGCCGGTGCAAGCCGGGCGTATCCACGAACGCTATCTGCGTCGGTGGCTCTGTGCTCGTGTACACGCCCAAGATACGGTGTCGTGTCGTCTGCGGCTTCGCCGTGGCGATAGCGAGCTTCTGACCGAGCAGCGCATTGAGCAATGTGGATTTGCCTACGTTCGGGCGCCCCACGATGGCGCACCGCCCCGAGCGGGGGCTCATTTCCTCGTCGTCTACATCGGTCATGGAAGGGCCGGAGTGTAGTGCGATAAGCCTTTTTAGCCAGGCTTCGTTCGTTCTGAGCGCGGCTTTGACACGGAATTTCTTTGCTCTTTCGCTCGAGATAGGCCGCGGATCGCGGCAAGGGGCCAGCGGAAGCGCCCGGAGCCAGGCGTTCAGCGTGGTTTTGCGGAGGAATCTGTCGATTGGCGGCCGAGCTATGGCGCTCTTTCAGGCACGGGGCCTGGGCTTGCCGCGCCAGTAAACCGGTTTGGGTCATGAAATCTGCCCCGCTCAGGGGGAGGGCAGATCGCGGTGTTAGGGTGAGCTCGAAACAACGGTGTACGCGGTACCCGCCAAGAAGTGCTCTCGCTACGCCAAACACGCGTAAGGGTCCATGGTGATGGCATGGGATCCCGACGCACGTCGCCGGGGTGTGTGGAGCTTTGTGCGCTCACTGCACTGATAAGCGCGCTCCCAAACACTGCCCAGCACTAAAAAAGGGGGTATGCTGGCGGCCTCGCGTGGCTTTCTTTGGGGCGAATGCGAGAGAATGACTGTCACTCAGCGCGGCTCCGTGCGGATGCGGCTGAATTAGGTTTGGGTGGAGGAGCGGATGACGAGACTCATGCAGGCGCTTGCGATGGTCGTCGCGGTGCTGATGCTTTCGGTGACCCCTTCGAGCGCTTTCGCGGAACCGCCCTCGGCCAAGGAAAAGGCGCAAGCGCGTGAGCTCTACGCGATGGGGCAGCAGCAGTTTCGGCAGGGCAACTTCGGCGCGGCACAGCGCTCGTTCGAAGATGCCTATCGTGCGGTTCCAAACCCCATCGTGCTGCTGAGCATCGCGGAATGCCAGGTGCGGAGCGAGAGCTTTACCGATGCGCTCGTGACCTTGGCGCGCTACCTCGACGAGCGTCCCGATGCCCCCGATAGGCCCCAGGTCGAGGAGCAGGTCCGCCTGTTGAAGGCCAAGCCAGGGCTTGTGACAGTGGAGAGCACGCCGGCCGGGGCGACCGTCTGGGTCGACGGTCAAAACACCACTCAGATTACGCCCACGACGCTTGAGCTTGCCGCTGGCGACCACGTGATTTCGGTCGAGGTGGACGGATACAACAAAGCGGAGCAGCGGCTGACGATACTCAACGGTTCCCAGCAGCGCGTGGCCCTGTCGCCTCTGCCGGTGGCCGTGCCGGATGAGCCTGAGCCCCAGGTCGAAGTGCCGAGCGTAGATTTGCGTGCGAGCACCACGAGTCAGGGCAAGCTTCCCATCTGGATCGCCACGGGCGTGGCAGGTGCAGGCCTCGTGACGGGAGCCGTCTTGGGTGGGCTCGCGCTCAAGTACAAGGGCGATTTCGACGGGCGTCCGAGCGAGTCCACTGCCGACAAGGGCGAGCGGCTCGCATTGTTCGCGGACGTCGGCTTTGGCATCGCAGCCGCGGCAGGAATCACGGCCATCGTGCTGTACGTGACGCGCGACAAGGATACGGACACGAAGGTTCAGGCCTGGTCGCTCAAGCCGAATCTGGCCAAGACCAATCTCGGTTTCACCGGTCGCCTTCAGTTCTAGTTTTTAACTTGGTGCGGCGCCTTGGCGCGCGCTCATTTGCTGCGGACTCGTTGGGAGATATTCATGCTTCGTTCCCGTCGCTTGGTTTTGGCTCTCGTCTGTACGTGGTTGTCTGCGTGTTCCATGGTGGTGGACTTCGATCGCACGAAGATCGACCGCGGAGACGCTGGCGGAGACGTCGAGCTCGATGGTGGGATGGACGGTGGAAACGCGCACGTAGACAGCGGGCCTGGGTCGGACTCCGGTACCGATGGCGCCCTGGTCGATGCAGATACGCGAAATGATGGCGGCGATACCGGGCCGACCGGCTGTGTATCCAACGAAGAGTGTGCGGCCGACGCGCTGTGTTGCGGCGGCGAGTGTGTCGACACAACCTTCGAGCGTTGCGGAGCCTGTGACCAGGGTTGCTCGGTGCACACTGCGGCGGCTTGTGTGAACCGAAGCTGTGAGTGCGAGGCGGGCAGCGGCGAGATCTGTGGCTCAGACGCGCCTTTCTGTAACGGAACCGATGGGGCAAAGGCTTGCGTCGAGTGCCGTGAAGAGACGGATTGCGCAGGTCGTGCGGACGACAAGCTCCAGTGTCTCGACAACGTTTGCGTAGCTTGCAACCCGACCACCCATGCGGGTTGTTCGGGCGACGCGCCCATCTGCAACGCCGCGACGTTTACGTGCGAGAAGTGCACGATGGGGGCAGGAAACAATTGTGACGCGCCGCTAGTTTGCACAGCGTCGGGAGCCTGTGGTGGTTGCGCTGATTCCGCTGTCGATTGCAAGACGCCCACTGCGCCGATCTGTGACGGCAGTACGAAGTGCCAGGCCTGCACAGACGACGACGAGTGCGACGAAGAGCTCAACCGGCCCTACTGCCTTACGAACAGTGGCCGGTGCGCGGTGTGCCGCCCGAACACCGAGGCAGGCTGCAATGAGGCGAACAAGCCCGATTGCCGCATGAACGCGACGACGGACCGCTACGAGTGCCAGGCTTGCAGCGCAGACGTGCATTGCGCGAATCGCCCGGATAAGCATTGCCAGACTGAGGACGGCGCGCGCAAGGGCCAGTGCGTCGAGTGCACCGAGAAGGCGCATTGCGCCACGGTGACTGGTAAGAACGAGTGCGACCTAGGCACGAATACCTGCGTGGCTTGC
>CAZEWA010000150.1:8472-12693 GCA_964515685.1 uncultured Polyangiales bacterium
CCTGCGAACCTGAACCCGAGGTCACGCCTCCGGATGGGGATGGCGGTGTGTAGGGCTAGGGCGGTTAAGTCCGCCTGACTTGAGAAGCTGCCGGTTTTCTTCGGCCGCTCCAGAGGCTACGCTGGACGTTGTGACGAACGCTCATCCCTCCATTTGGACGCTGTTCTCGCTGCTCTCAGTGCTCTCCTTATCGGCCTGTGAGCTCATCGCGGACTTCGATCGCACCAAGATCGGCGGCGAACAGCCTCTCCCGAACCTGCCCAGCGGGATGGTTCCCGGAGAGAGGCCGCGCGACGCAAGTATGGATGCGGCGCTCGGCGACGCGGGCTTGGACGACGCGGGCCTGGATGACGCGGGCCTGGATGACGCTGGCTTGGACGATGCTGGCTTGGACGATGCTGGCTTGGATGCGGGACATCTCTCGGACGCGTCTACCGCAGATTCCGGGCTCGATGCCAGCGACGACGCAGAGGTGGCGCTCGACGCAGCGACCGAAGACGGCGGGCTAAGTGACGCCGAGGTCGATTCGGGCGCCAACGCCGACGCCGCTACCTAAAAAGCTGGCTGCTTGAGGCGGTCGAGCGCATCGCGTCTGCTGCACAAGTCGTAGGCGCGCACGGCCGAGCGCTTGCCCGCTATTTGCTTTTGCCGCGGCTCGTCGGCTTGGGCGGTTCGGGTACTGCGGGGAGTGGCGTGGAAAGCAAGTCCTTCACCTGATCCGTAAGCGAGCGGTAGATGAGCATGTTGGCCTCGATGACCTTGTCGAAAGGCGTCCTGAAGTCCTCGCGGGCCCAGCGCTCCGCGATGTAGATGTTGGCTCCCACCATGCCGTGCGACACGAGTTCTGCGCTCAAGCGCGGGTCGGTGAGCAGCGTGGGGAACATGAGCAACATGAAGCCACGCACGGTATTGGCGTAGTCTTCGATGGCGCGCTCCACGTGCACACGCACCTCTGCGTTGACTGCCAGGGCTTCGAAACCGATGATCCGCGAGCGCGCGGCGTCCTCACGCACAAAGCCGAAATAGGCGCGCAAATACGCTTCAATCAGCTCGAGCGGCTCGCGCTTGGCCATCATGATCGCGCGCAAGACCTGATTTTTCAGTGTGAGGTTCACGTCTGCGAACACCGCGATGAACAGCTGCGACATATTCTCGAACGACTCGTAAAAGTAGCGCTCGGTGAGCTTCGCCGCGCCGCATATCTCGCGCACGGTGGTGGCGTGGAAGCCCCGTTCCCCGAACACGCGGATCCCGGCCTCGATGAAGCGCGTTTTGCGCTCGGCCTTGCGCTCGTCGGTCGACTGGCCGCGGAACGTCCGCGAGTTCTTCCCTGGCTTTTCAGACACTTTCACGACACCTCGGGCCAAGGTTGACATGGGGCATTGTCATCATGTAGTTTGACATCCGGCGTTGTCACTTCGTGCCAACGAGTTCCCTAACACAATGAATTTACTTATCTTTGGCTGCGTTCATCAAGGTGGTTTCAGATGTTCGTTTCCAGGCTTATGGTTCGTGCGCTGGTGGCTGAGCTCGAGAGTCGCGGTCTCAAACCCAGTTTATTGGTCCCT
Source organism: uncultured Polyangiales bacterium (assembly GCA_964515685.1). Taxonomy (GTDB): domain Bacteria; phylum Myxococcota_A; class Polyangia; order Polyangiales; family DASUME01; genus DASUME01. The sequence goes on from CAZEWA010000150.1 coordinate 10,041, forward strand.
GACCCCACGCTGCTCTTGGGCGAGCACTCTCCCACAGCGCCAGGTCTCCGTGGTCGTGAGGTGGAGATTCTCATCGAGCGAGCCATCAAGCAATCTGGCGACCCTGCCTTGGGATTGAGCCTTGGACAACGCGCGCCCGAGGCGATGTTGCACGTGCTGGGGCACCTTCTTCTCACGTGTTCCACGATTCGCGAAGCTTTTGCGGTTTTCCAGCGCTACGCGACGCTGATGTTGGGCGGGATGGAGTGGTATCTCGCGGAGCGCGGAAATGTTGCGGTCTTCGGCTTTTCGAAGCCGGGCCTCAACGACGATGCTTCGCGCTTTTGGGCCGAATGGCTCCTGTGTTTCGCGCTTCGTGTGGGCCGCCAGTACGTCCGCGAGGCCAAGGGAACGCCGATTGAGATCACGTTGGCGCATCCGATTCCCGCCTACGGTGAGCATTACGCGAAGGTGTTTGGGTGCCCCGTGCATTTCGGGCATCCGAGCTACGGGCTCTCGTTCCCACGCGAGCTCTTAGACAGGAAAAAGCCGCACGCCGACCCCATGTTGGCCGCCGTACTGCGCGAAACCGCGGAGACGCTTCACCGCCAAAGCATCGGGGCCAGCAGTTTCTCGGAGCGAGTGCGGCACGTCCTTCGCTACGAGCAGGACTTGGTGAATGTGGACTTCGACCGGCTGGCGGCGCGCTGGGGCATGACCCGTCGCACCCTGCGCCGCAGGTTGAGTGCGGAGGGCCAATCTCTCTCCGATTTGCTCGACGAAGCCTGCTGTCGGCAAGCCAAAGAGGAATTACGGCGCCAGGACGAGAGCATCAAAGAGATTGCGGAGCGTCTCGGCTACTCGGAGACCAGCGCCTTCCATCGTGCCTTCAAGCGCTGGACAGGCCAGACCCCGACCGAGTACAGAGCCCTCGTCACAGCTCCCTGAGTGCGGCTTTAGGAGGTTCGATGCGTAAAACGATTCTGATCACCGGGGCAAGTTCCGGTCTCGGCGCCGGCATGGCTCGCGAATTCGCGAAAAAGGGCCGAGATTTGGCGCTGTGTGCGCGACGTGTGGAGCGCCTCGAAGAGCTGAAGTCGGAGCTCTTGCGCCTCAATCCCAGCATTCGCGTGGTGGTGCGTCCCATCGACGTCAACAACTACGAGCAAGTCTTCGAGGGGTTTCGCGCCTTTCAGCAGGACCTCGGCTCCTTGGACCGCATCATCGTCAACGCGGGGCTCGGCAAGGGGCAGCCCTTGGGCACGGGCTTCTTTCACGCGAACAGGCAGACCGCAGAGACCAACTTCGTGGCGGCGCTCGCGCAGTGCGAGGCGGCGCTGGAGATTCTGCGCAAGCAAAACGCTGGGCACCTCGTGACCATCTCCTCCATGAGCGCCATGCGCGGCATGCCTCGCAATTTGACGACCTACGCCGCTACCAAAGCGGGCCTTGCGGCGCTCACCGAAGGCATACGCGCCGACCTCATCAAGACGCCAATCAAGGTCAGCACCATCTATCCCGGATACATTCGCTCCGAGATCAACGAGAAGGTGAAGAATACCCCGTTCATGGTCGACACCGAGACCGGCTGCCGCGCGCTGGTGAAGGCCATCGAGAAAGAGCGCGCCGAGGCCTACGTTCCGCCGTGGCCCTGGGCGCCGATCGGTTTCCTGATGCGTCATCTGCCCCTGCGGGTCGTCTCGCGCATGTGACGAATCGTCACGCTTAGCGGCAATCTGCACCGAAGCGTCGGATTTGCGCCGTGTGGAGGCGGGTCCTAACGCGCATGGTTGTGCGCGAGATCGCACTAAGTCTTGCGCGTTCTGCCTCTACGGCGGAAAATATTAGCCCGTACCGCAGAGAGCGGTGTGGGCCATCACCAACCACAGAGGGTGTGTCCATGGCTTTCGAACTTCCTCAGCTCCCGTACGCGAAGGATGCGCTCGCGCCGCTCATGAGCGCCGAGACCTTCGAGTATCATTACGGCAAGCACCACGCTGCCTACGTCACCAACCTCAACGCGGCCATCGCAGGCACGCCCAATGAGTCGAAGAGCCTCGAGGAGATCATCCTCAGCAGCGACGGACCGCTCTTCAACAACGCGGCGCAGGTGTGGAACCACACCTTTTTCTGGAACTCCATGAAACCCCAGGGCGGCGGCAAGCCCACGGGTGAGTTGGCCCAGGCCATCGACCGCGATTTCGGCGGCTTCGACAAGTTCCGCGAGCAGTTCGTGCAAGCGGCTGTGAAGCAGTTCGGCTCCGGCTGGGCGTGGCTTGTGAAGGAGGGCGACAAGCTCAAGATCACGAGCACCGCCAACGCCGATCTGCCGCTCAAGCACAACCAGACCGCGCTTTTCACGGTCGATGTGTGGGAACACGCCTACTACATCGACTACCGCAACGCGCGTCAGAAGTTTGTAGAGGCGATTGTCGACAGCCTCGCGAACTGGGATTTCGTGGCTGAGAACCTCAAAAAGGCCAAGTGAAGCGCCCGTTGCCCAGAGAGAGCTAGCCCACGCATTCTCGGGGCATAGGGCCTGAAAACGCGCCTTCCAGCTTTGTCTGGCGGGCGCGTTTGTCGTTTTGGAGTGTTCCGGGTAAAAGAGGGGCATGGCCTATCGCTATCCGTTCTCGCCTTTCCCGGATGGCTGGTTTTTCGTGTGTTACTCGCA
>CAZEWA010000151.1:0-12342 GCA_964515685.1 uncultured Polyangiales bacterium
GGTCTCAAGTACTCGGGCAACCAAGTGCTGATGGACGCCACGCTCACTGTGTTCATGGGTAGCTTCCAGCGCCTCGACGCTGCGGGGTTGCCGCAGGAAAAGGTGGATGCGGACCCGACGTTGCTACCGATTCCAACCTTGGCCATGAGTCACAACTTCGGGCTCGAGGACTGGACCTTCGGTGCAGGCATCTTCGCGCCCAACGTGGTGCTGATGAACTGGCCCCAGACCCTGCAGACAAATTCGGGCGTGGTGCCTTCGCCGTCGCGCTACTCGCTCATCGGTCTCGAAGGCAGCTTGATGTCGTCCTTGACCTTTGGTCTCGCCTACCACGGCATCGAAGGTCTCTCGATCGGTGCCGACGTGCAGGTGGTAGCCGGTCACTTCAAGGCCAAGACGGCCATCGGTGGCTGCGACGGATTCGCGTGCGCGTTTCCTGAGGACCCTGCGTACGACTCCATTGCGACCTTGGATCTGTTCCCTGCGGTGGGAATTTCGGGCGCGCTCGGCTTCACCTACGACATGGAGTTGTTGCGGATCGGCGCTTCGGTGACCTTGCCGTACAGCCTCAAAGGCGACGCAAAACTCGGCCTTGAGTTGCCGGACTCGCCCCTGTTCGAGAATGCCTCCGTACGCGGTGACAGGGCGACGATGGAGCTCAAGTTCCCGTGGATCTACCGCGTAGGTGCGGAGATTCGTCCCGCCGATTGGCTGCGCATGGAAGGCGCGTTCGTCTACGAGGGTTGGTCGCGTCAAAGCGACATCCCCGTGAACCCAAAGAACGTGCAGATGATGAACATTCGCGGCATCGGCAACTACGACATCGGTCCGATGTCCATCCAGCGCAAGATGCGCGACACCTGGAGCATCCGCGGCGGCTATGAAGCGGAGCTGCCTGAGGAATGGTTCTGGGACCTGAAGGTCAAGATGCGTGGCGGTCTCGCCTACGAGCGTGGCGCGTTCACGTCCAAGACCCTGACGCCCATGACCGTCGACACCGACAAGGTCATCCTCACGGGTGGTTTCGGCATCAACTTCACCGATACCATACGTATGGATGGCGTTGCGGGCTGGATCTTCATGCAGGACCCCAAGGTCCGCAACAGCCAGATCACGGCGCCCGCGGCGATTCGTCCCGAGCTGCAGTCGTCGCAAGCCATCGGCAACGGCAACTACAAGGCCGAGGCGTTCTACATCGGCGGCGGCTTCTCGTTCATGCTGGAATGAGCTGCTGAAACGGTACGTGGCTGAGCTTACGCGAGGCCACGACCGTGTTCATCTCGCTAATGAGGCCTTCGCGGTTGAGTGCGATTTGGAACACGATCTGTCGCGCCATGTGGGAGGGGGCGTGCGCGTAAGAGAAAACGCCCGCCGCTAGGCCGTTCAGGTTCTGGATGGCCCAGGCGACTTGTCCATCGCGTTCGCGCTGTATGTTGAGGTGGAAGCGAATCACTCGCTCTCTGCCTTCGACGGGAACTCGCGCTGCAACGAACTCGCCGTTGCTGTCGTTCAGGGTGCGTACATCCTCGGCGAGCATGGCTTCGAGTGCGGCAACATCGCCCTGGAAAAATGCCATGAGTAGCTTGAGCAGCGCCGCTTGCACACGGGCTTGGTGTTCGGGCGACAGGGGCACGCGCTCGCTGTCGTAGGTCGCGAGCTTTTCGCGTGCGCGATGGTGCGTGGTCTTGATGCGGGAGAGATTGGTCGCGAGGGCTTTCGCGGTCTCTTCAACGCTGTAACCCAAGACATCGCGCAGCAGCAGGACTGCACGCTGACTTGGGCTGAGGGCCTCGAGTGCCACCAAAAATGCACACGACACGCTCTCGAGCTCGCCGTAGCGCGCATCAGGCGCCGCCGTGTCGAGAGGAGGCTCGGTAGGCAGCGGGGAGGGCAGCCATGGGCCCAGGTAGGCCGCGCGCTTTCGCCGACGCAGTAAGTCTCGGCTCAGATTGAGTGCGACGTGCACGAGCCACGGCCGCAATTCGCTCGCGAGATCGCTGGGAGGGTGCTCAAGGGCGCGAACGAACGTCTGTTGCACCAGGTCCTCCGCATCGGCGGCGCTGCCGGTCATGCGGTAACAGAGGCGCCACAGCATTTCGCGGTGTTGCGCGAAGGTCGATTCGAGGAGCACTGGGGCCTCGTTTCAGTAGCTCAAGAAAACGACGTCCGAATGTAACCTTTATGACGCGTCGTTCGTGGTCAGGGCAGGAGAAATTCAAACATGTCCACGACGTCACCCCGTCTCGTGCCCATCGATAGACCACGCGGTCTGCTTCTGCGTCTGTTCAACTGGCTGACCCGCAGGCGATTCGGCAAGGAAATGACGCCTGCGCGCGTGATTTACGCCCGCCTTCCGAGCTTGTTGTGGCGAACCTTGCCCATGTACGGGTTGATGGAGCGCGGCCTTACCATCGAGAAAGACCTGCGACTTTTGATCGAGGTTCACGTGTCACGCGTCAACCGCTGCGCGTTTTGCATCGATCTTCACCAAGCCGTCGCCGATAGAGAGCAGGTGCCAGAAGCTAAGCTCGAGGCTCTGCACGGCGACTTTGAACGTGCGGCGTCGCTGACCGAGCGCGAGCGCGCGGCTTTGCGCTACGTCGATGAAGTCGCGCGCACAGGAGGCGCAAGCATCGAGACGTTTGAGGCGCTGCGTGAGCAGTTCAGCGAGCGAGAGATCGTGGAGGTGACATGGCTCTCGGCGTTCACCACGTATCTGAATCGCCTGGCCTTGCCGCTCGGCATCGGCTCGGACGGGTTCTGCCCGCAGCGGTAGCTCAGTGCAGACCACGTCGCGGAAGCGCCTACTTTTTGTCGTCCCGGACGCCAGCGAGGTTCTCCGCTAGCTTCTTCTTGGCAGGCAGGTCGCCCAGACGCGCGATTTGGATGCGCTGGGCCTGGGGCGAGCCCGCGCCGTGCATGGATTCCGTGAGATAGCCTACGGCGTTGCGACCCATGGTCATATTCTCGATCAGACGCAGCACGCGGCGGCGGTTGTCCACGGACACTCCTGGCCGCGCTTTGAGGTACTTCTCGAGCAAGGGCTTGGTGACGGGGTTTTCGAAATCACGCTCCGAGGGCAACGTGACCATCAAACCGCCGGCCAGATCCTGCGCTAGACGCGCTATTTCGTAGGGGAAGCGGGTCACGTTCTGCTTACACACGTTGGCGAGCATCTCGTCGTTCTGAAAGTTGCCCGCCGCGGTCGGCTTCGACTCATGCGACGACGCGATACCGGCGCCGTAGATGGTCTCGTTGAGATGCGTCATCTCCACGAGCTTGTCGCGTACGTGGGAGGCTTTATCGGCACCGTTGTACTCGGCGATGGTGGCGGCTGCGCCGATCAGCACATCGCCCAAGCCGGTTTTGCACACGTAGCTGCGGCGGTGGTAGGCCGTGAAGCGCTCCACCAAGCTGGCGGCAAAACTCCATTCGCCATTCATGAAGACGTGGCTGTAGGGCACGAACACGTCTTCGAAGACGATCATGGCTTCCTGCCCGCCGAAGCGAGCGTTGCCTTGATCGATCTCGCCGCCGAGCGCGCGCTCGTCGCAGCTCTGACGTCCGTAGATGTAGGCGATGTTCGGGTGGTCGACGGGAATGGCCGCGCAGATTGCGTAGTCCTTGTCGTTTTCGCCCAGGCGCATCGTCGGCATCACCAAGAGCCAGTGTGAGTTGATGCAGCCCGTCTGATGCAGCTTCGCGCCGCGCACCACCACGCCATCAGGCCTGCGCTCGATGACGCGCAGGAAAAGGTCTGGGTCTTCCTGTTCGTGTGGAGCTTTACTGCGGTCACCTTTGGCGTCGGTCATGGCGCCGCCCACCACGAAATTCTCGCGCTGCATGTGCTTTACGAAGTCGACAAAGCGCGCGTGGTAGTCGCTGCCGTGCTTTTGGTCGATGTCGTAGGTGACCGAGAACATCGAGTTGATGGCGTCCATTCCGACGCAACGCTGGAAGCATGTGCCCGTGCGCTGCCCAAGACGCCGCTGCATGCGGTTTTGCATCACAACGTCGTCGACGCTCTGCGTCACCTGGAGGAAGCGATTGACGCGCTGTCCCGTGAGTTTCGATTGAGCGGTGGCCAACTCAGGCGACTCCTCCGCGAGGGCATACGTCTCAGCCACTGCGTTGATCGACGGCCTGATGACAGGATGATCCACAGGCTCTTCGACAAGCTCTCCGAACAGGTAGACCCTGAGTTTGCGGTTGCGAAGGCTGTCGATGTACTCGTTTGCGGTCCGAATCGGCATGGCCCACTTCGTACCATGTTCTGCCCGTGATGCGCACCGACCTGAGCCATTAGGACACACGGATGCGCCGCTCCGGACGCTGAGTCGCCGTTCCGAAGCGAGGCTGCCCACAGAAGCCCAATTTCCACACCTCAGCGCCCTCGATGAGGACATCGTTTTACGCGAAGATTCGTGTGATACTGCAGTGAAGGATGCGGGCGAGTTCAACTCCTGGCACACCACCAAATCGCAGCACCGCCCTGATTGCGGGGCGCTACGAACTGGTGCGACCATTGGCTCGCGGGGGCATGGGCGAAGTGTTCCTGGCCCGGGACCTCTCGACAGGTAGCGATGTCGCACTCAAGCAAGTTCGCCACGAGCAGCTGAAGCGCCAGCGGATCCTTGCCCACTTTCGAGCGGAGTATCACGCGCTCGCTCGGCTCAAGCACCCGCGCATCATCGAAGTCTTCGAGTTTGGCGTGCACGAAGGCGTTCCCTTCTACACGATGGAGCTCCTCGACGGCGAAGATCTGCGTGACGTTGGGCACGTGCCGTACAAGGAGGCATGCCGATACCTGCGTGATGTGGCCTCGTCCCTGGCGCTTCTGCACGCGCAGCGGCTTCTGCATCGGGACCTGAGTCCTCGCAACGTGCGCCGCACGACGGATGGTCGCTGCAAGCTGCTCGACTTCGGTGCCATGACACCTTTTGGTGTTCCACCGAATGTCGCGGGCACGGCGCCCTTTGTGCCACCGGAAGCGGCGGAAGGCGTCTTTCTCGACCAACGGGCGGATCTGTATTCGCTCGGTGCGCTTGCCTATTGGTTGTTGAGCGGCGAGCACGCGTATCCTGCAAACAAACTCGACGAGCTGCCTGCGATGTGGAGGCAGCCCGTCGAGAATGTGAGAGCACGTGTGACGGAGGTGCCACCGGACCTTGCTGCACTCGTGATGTCCTTGCTCGAAGTGGACCCGCGTCGTCGCCCCAGCAATGTGGCGGATGTCATCGAGCGTCTCAACGCGAATGCTCAGCTCGAGCCTGAGCGCACGGTGGAGGAAGCCCAGAGCTTTCTTTCGAGCAGCGTGGTGCATGGGCGCGAGAGGGAGCTGAGGAGGCTGTCCAGCATCATCGAGCGCAGTTTGCGCGGCGATGGCTGCGCCATTTTGGTGGAAGGGCCTTCGGGCATTGGAAAAACTAGGCTTCTCGACGAGGCGTCGGTCCTTGCGCAAACACGAGGGCTGCTCACGCTGCGTGGCGTGGGCGCAGGCGCGCAAAGCGATAAGCCGTTGGCGCGTCAGCTTTGGGAGGCCCTCGTACGCATCTCTCCCGATTCCGTTCACGCCGAACGGCGGCGGCAACCAGCATCTTCCGAGCTGGAGATTCCTCTCCCCACTGAGCGGGAGAATGCCTCGAATGGCATGCGCGGATTCGAGCAACGTGCCCAAGAACAAGTTCGCCTGCACCAGGAGTTTGCGCGCGTAGCGGCGAGTCAGCGCCTGTGTGTAGTGGTGGACGACCTAGACCTCGCCGATGAGTTCTCCGCAGCCTTCGTCGCGAGCCTTGCACGTCAGGCGCGGGAGCTTGGCATCTTGGTGCTGGCTTCGATTCACTCAGACAGAGCGGCGCTCGCGCTTACTGCTGTGGTGACGGTGCGCCGTAGTGCTGGCGTGTTCCGACTCGCTCCCCTCGATACTGTTGCGGTGCGTGACATGGTGTCGGGAGTGCTCGGCGCCGTGCCCAACATCGAGCGCGTGATCGACTGGCTCGACCGCGGGGCGCGGGGCAATCCAGGCTTGACGATGGAGCTCTTGCAGCTTCTCGTGCAGCGCGGCCTCGTACGGTATCAAGACGGCACCTGGGTGCTGCCCGAAGGCGAGATCACGGAGCGCGTGCCGCAGGGCCTCGCAGAGACACTTTCGCTGCGTCTCAAAGACTTGCAACCTACGGCTCGAGCGCTCGCGGAAGTTGTCGCCATGATGGCGCGCGACGTGCCGCTCGAGGTGTGCCTCACGATAAGCGGTCGCTCGCCTGAGGAGACCCTGTCGGCGCTCGACGAACTCGTCGCGGCGGGGGTTGTGGTGGCAGCCGTTGGTGGTGTCACGTTCGCGCAGGGGGCTCTGCGTGATGCGGTCCAACAGCGGATGAGTGTTGAACGACGTCGGGAGATTCACGAGCAGATAGCGCGCGCGCTTTTGGCCATGCCGCCCACGTTAGAGAGGCGCCTTGAGGCAGGCGTTCATCTCGTGCAGACCCATGCAGAGCTCGAAGGCGCAGACTTGCTCGCGGAAACGGGGCCGCAACTCATGCACCGAGGGCGTGCGGTCGCGGACGCGATACCCGCCATGGAACAGGCCCTGGAAGTGTACGAGCGGCTTGGGGCGCCGCTTATCAAGAGCCTCGCGCTGCGGCAGGTCTTGGTGTTGTGCGGTTACCTGTTCGATTACCGTCTCGCCCTCAAGTATGGCGAGGCGACGCTTGAGCGACTTTCCTATCTGACGGGGATGCCTTGGGTAGTGCGCTTGCGCAAGTTCGTGGGAGTGCGCCTCGCCTTCCTGATCGCGTTTTGCATCGCGTTTTTACGTAAGCCATTCCTTGCAAGCACGCGGAACGCACCCGGTCCCTATCATTCGCTGGTTTTATTTGGACGCTCGCTGATGGGTGCGATGGGTGTTGCGGCAACAGCACTCGACATTCCTGGCACGCAGCGCCTGCTCAATGTGGTGCGCCCAGTGGAGGGGCTCAACTTTACCGGCATCGAACCAGTACGTCTCGCTTGCGAAGCGTTTGCGATGCAAATGCGCGGCAGAGAAACCGAGCTGCGTAAGGCGGTGGAGCGAGCCTCGGCAGCGTTGGTCGGGTCTCCACGTCTCGGTATGTCTGCGGCCGAGCGCCTCGATATTCAAGTGGGGTTGGGGCTGTCTGGAGGCATCAACGCCTGCTATCGGATGGGTGCTCAAGCGCTGAAGCAGGCAGACGAGCTCGAGGCCATGGGCACGCAGCTCGCCAAGGCCGCGGCCCACCGAGTGCGCATGACCTATTACGTGGTGCGCGGCGATCGAGAGCGAACCGACCACTTCCGGAAGCTCATCGATCTTCATGGAATTCAGGGAGGCACGACCTGGCAGATCGAATGGTTTGCACAGCCTATCGAGGGGATGGCGAGCATTCGATTTGGCGACTTGGTCTCTGCGAAGCGGGCTTGGTCGAGGCTTGACGAGCTTGGCGCTGAGCTGCCTTCGCTTCTGCCGCTGCGCGATATGGTTCGGATTGGATATCACTCACGGCGCGGGGAACATCAGCTTTCTGTAGAGCTTGGTGAGCGGTTCATGCAGGCTCACCCGCCACGTTCCGTGATCGGTTGGGGCAACGCATACGCTGATATCGCTGGGGCGCACAACGGGCTTGGACAATACGAGCGGGCGCTTGAGATTTGCGACCGTGCCCTCGATGCGCGAAGCGCGGAAGACCGCGAATACATCATCATGTATGGGCCGCTTGAGTTCGAGCGCGCAGTGGCGCTTGCAGGCGTAGGTCGCGTCGTTGAAGCGCGTTCGATCATCGAGGAGTGGCAGGCGATTCTCGAAAAATCGGGAGAGTTGGCGTCGTGCACGTTGCTGCTTGAGCAACAGGTAAAAATCACGGCAATTCTGGAAGACCGGCATTGGCTGCGTACAGCCGTGCAAGAGATGCTCGATATGGCAGACCGCACAGGGTGCGTGTCGGTGATGGCCCATGCTGCGCGTGTGGCTCAGACCTACGTGCGCAAGGCCCGCACTTCGTTTCCTGCGCCTCCGACCGACGAAGAGGGAATGTTGGAGGGCATCGAAGGGGATGATGCCCGAACGATGATCGAAGGTTCTGTAAATCCGCGAACGCGACTCCGGGGATTGCTGTCGGAGGTGTGCGTGATGGCAGGGGCCGAGTGCGCGAGCATTTTTGTAGAGGGTAGCTCCCAGGTTCAAGCTATTTGGGGAGACAACGAGATTCCCAGCGAAGTGCGCGAAGCCGCGCAAGCTTGTCTCGACGGACCCCAAGTGTCTGGTGTTGGACCCCTAGATGCCGCACACAGTCAGTCGCTCCTTTTGGAAGCGGCTCAAATCCGCGGCTATGTGCTGCAGGTGTTGCCCGGTACAGAGTCGGTGCCACGCGCGGTGCTGATTCTCAAGCGGCCAATTTCACCGGTTTCTGAGTACGAAACCTTGTTCACGGAGCTCACGGGTGCGCTGCAAGGAGCTCGAAATTGAGTCCGGGCTCTGACTAAAAACGTTGGTTTGCAAGTGGGCTGCGCGTGGTAGGTTCCGCGCCATGGATGGCAGCGGCAGCTACGATTGGATCATCATCGGGTCCGGCTTTGGAGGCAGTGTGTCGGCGCTGCGTCTTGCCGAGAAGGGCTACCGTGTCCTCGTCTTGGAGAAAGGGCGGCGCTTTGCGCGCACAGACTTCCCCAAGAACAACACAGAGGTTCGGGATTGGATGTGGGCTCCCGGTCTAGGCGCGCGCGGCATTTTTCAGATGTCTTTTCTGCGCCACGTCACCATCTTGCACGGCGTTGGCGTAGGGGGCGGCTCACTCGTGTACGCGAACACGTTGCCCGAGCCCAAGCGCGCCTTCTTCGAGGCGCGGTCTTGGGCACATTTGGCGGACTGGGAGCGCGAGCTTGCCCCACACTACAAGACCGCCAAACGCATGCTCGGCGCAACGCGCTATCCGGGAAGTACACCTGGAGATAAAGTGCTCGCGCAAATCGCCGAAGAAATCGGCCGTCCAGGTGAGTTCCATCCAACCGATGTCGCCGTGTACTTCGGCAAGCCAGGCGTGGAAGTCCCAGACCCCTTCTTTGGTGGGAAGGGCCCTGCGCGCGTGGGGTGCACGGAGTGCGGCGCGTGTATGACAGGCTGCCGCGTAGGCGCCAAAAACACGCTCGATCAAAACTATCTGTATCTCGCTGAAAAGCTCGGTGTGCAAGTCCAGGCGAACACTGAAGTGACGGCGGTTCGTCCGCGGCAACAGGACAGCGGATACACAGTACGCACCAAAAGTATTGATGGATCCGAACAGGACTTCAGCGCACCGAACGTGATTTTCTCGGGCGGCGTGATGGGCACGATGCCGCTTCTGCTCGCCATGCGTCGCGATCCAGAAGGGTTACCTGCGCTCTCACCGCGACTTGGCGCACGCGTCCGCACGAACAACGAGGCGCTAATCGGAGTACTTGCGCCGGACAGCCAAGAAGATTTCAGTCGAGGCGTGGCTATCACGTCGATTCTCCACACGGACGAGCACAGTCACATCGAGCCCGTGCGTTATGGGGCAGGGTCGACATTCTTTCGCAGCCTCATGGCACCACACGCCCCGGCGAAGCATGCGCTGATGCGTCTGTTTAGCCTGATGAAGCAATTCTTGACGCATCCGCTGCGCTGGTTGCGTGCGCTCACGGTGCGCAAGTACGCCGAGAAGACGCAAATCCTTCTCTACATGCGCACGCTCGAAGAGACTCTCACGCTCAAGCTCGGCCGCAGCTTGTTTACTGGATTCAGACTGGGCCTGGTGAGTCGGCTAGATGATCCAGCCAGCGCACCTTCAGCCAATCTGCCTGAAGCGACAGCATTGGCACAGCGCTTTGCGGATAAGGTGGATGGGGTTCTCGGAAGCCTGGTTGCGGAGACCGTGATGGGAGCGCCAACGACTGCGCATATCCTGGGCGGCTGCGCGATGGGAAGCGATGCGAACGAAGGCGTCATCGACCACCAACATCGCGTGTTTGGTTACGCGGGTCTGTACGTCATCGATGGCTCGGCGGTCTCGGCCAACCCGGGCGTGAATCCCTCGCTGACGATCACGGCATTGGCCGAACGTGCCATGTCGTACATTCCCGAGGCAACTGCGGCCAATCGAGCGTGAGCGAGCTGAGCGGGGAGGATTGGGGCGGGGCGTCGATTTTTTGAAAAGTCTGCGCGCGGCACTCGACCCACGTGCACGGTGGTTCCGTGAACGTATCCAGCCTGTTCGTTCGAGGTGTGTTATCCGAGCTGCGAAACCGCAAGCTTGAGGGCCGGTCTGCGCTCCTTGGCACGGATATCGACGAGGTGCGTCTTGGCGACCTGAGCTCATCGCTTTCCATCGCCACGTGGGAGCACGTGGTCGCTGAGGCGAAGACGCTCGCTCCGGACCCTCTCTTCGCGTTCCAAGCAGGTGCCCATCTGCCTCTGAGTGCGCTCCATTGGCTTGGCTTTCTGCTGCGTGGTTCGCGCTGCCTGCGCGAAAGCATCAAGCTGTTTGAGCGTTACGCGTGTCTCCTCGCAGATCCCCTGTGCTGGGAGCTGCGCGAGGACGGGAGCGAGGCGAAGTTCATCTGTAGGTCCGCTCTTTTGCGGGAAGAAGCCGCGCGATTTTCCGTGGAGTTTGCTTTGGCGTTGGCCCTGCAGGTCGGCGATCACTTGATGCCAGGTCGTGGCGGACAAGGCGCGGTCCACCTGGATTTCGCATTTCCTGGTGAGGACACAAACACGCGTAATGGTTGCCGCGTGCGCTTTGCGCGGCGTGAAAATGCCATCGTTTTCCCTGCTAAATGGCTTGATGAGCCCCGGAGTGAGGTGCTCGAAGGCGCGATGATTGAGCCGTTTCGCGAGCATGCCGAAAGCTTGTTGCTGTCGCATGCGCAGCGCGGGCTTATCGAACGCGTGCGAGCGTTGCTTGCGCATCAGAGCGACCTCAGTCAGTTCGAAGCGCAGCACTTGGCATCCATGCTGAACATGACGGAGCGCATGCTGCGGCGTCGCTTGGCGGAAGAAGGAATGCCGCTTGCGGAGCTACTTGGCGAGGTAAGACGCAGCGTCGCGCTGCGGGAGATGCAGCGCAATAATGTGGCCATCAAGGCTCTGTCGGAACAGCTTGGGTTTTCCGAACCGAGTGCATTTCATCGCGCGTTCAAGCGTTGGACCGGCAAGACCCCAAGCGAATTTTTACGGCGGCAGAAGCTTGGCTTAGACCCCATGGCTTCGGAAGAAGCGGAGGATGCGCTCGTTGAGTCGAGCGGGATCTTCCAAATGCAGAAAGTGCCCAAGGCCCACGAACTGCTCCACGACCGCGCTTGAGTACGGCGCACGATCCATGGCTCTCTGGAACACTTCGGCGTCGATGCAGCCGTCTTCGAGTCCAGAGAGCGCGAGGATCGGCACGTCGAGTGGCTTGCGCAACAGCGTCTGAGCCTCTCTATTTGCGCTGCGAAAAAGCGCAAACATGGCGCGATAGTACGCGAGGCTCGCAGTCACGACGCCCGGCTCTCGAAACGCCGTCTTGAGCTCGCGCAGATCTTCGTGCGGGAAGCGATAGCCGGGAGACCAGCGCTTCCAGAGCTGCTCGAGCAACGCGAAGTCGCGGTGGGCTACGGCGCGGTCGGCGAGCTCCGGCAGCTGGAAGAAAAGCATGTAGCTGCTGAGAGCGACCTGGCGTGGGTGCTGCGCGAGGGACTCCACCATGCCGATCGGATGTGGTACGGCCAATGCAGTCAGCGTATGGAAGGTGGTTGGGGCAAGGGCCGCGGCGAGATATGCGGTGACCGCTCCCCAATCGTGTCCAACCAGGTGCGTTCTCGACTCGCCCAGGGCGCCGACGATGGCGACCGCGTCCTTGGCCGCTTCGAGCGCATGGGCGTCGCGAAGGGGCGGCATGCAGCCCGGGGCGTAGCCGCGTAGGGCAGGCGCAACGACGCGGTAACCCGCGTCGGCCCAAGCACGCAACTGGTGACGAAAGCTGAATCGCGTGTCCGGGAAGCCGTGCAGGCACAGCACCAAGGGGCCGCTGCCACAGCTGAGTGCCGGAAAGCGCAGGCCTCGCGCGGCAATTTCGATCGATTCCAGACCCATCATCGTGCCCGCAATGTTCCACGCACGGCCCTCGCGTACCAGGTTTTGCCTTCACGAGACGCGAGCGATGGGTTCTTTCGGGATTGTCACGCCGAAAGTTTGCGTTGGCAACGCCGGAGACCCACCCGAAAAGGCGATTCCAGCATTCGTGCCAGCACAGGCTCTTCGCAGGGAGGCGTCAGAGCCAAAGTGAATTTGGTGGGCGGGACAGGGGTTGAACCTGCGACGTCCGCCTTGTAAGGGCG
>CAZEWA010000152.1:0-12294 GCA_964515685.1 uncultured Polyangiales bacterium
CCAGGATTGCGATGTTTTTCTTTGCGCTAGGTGGTTACCCCTCCGGGGTGTAAGGTGCCCCAACGAATGCCTGAACCAGCAGCGAGCCACGCGCTCGAGAGCGAGCTAGCGATCGCATTCGTGGGCACGTACAGCCCACGCCAGTGTGGAGTCGCAACTTTTACCGCAGATTTAGCCCGAGCCGTCGTCGGCGAGGACCTTCGTGTGGTGCCGATGGTACTGGCTGTCACCGAACCGTCGGGACGGCACCAGTATCCATCCGAGGTCAAGTTCGAGATTCGGCAGAACACCAAGGCCGACTACGCGCGAGCTGCCGAGTTCGTCAACTACAGCCACGTGCGCCTGGTCTCGATTCAGCATGAGTACGGCATCTTTGGCGGCGACGACGGCGGGTACATCCTCGACTTCGTGCACGCCCTGCGCGTGCCGGCCATCGTCACTTTGCACACCGTCCTGAAGCGACCTTCCGACAACCAGAAGGCCATCGTGCAGAAGTTGGCTGCGCATGGTGTGCCACTGTTAGTGATGAGTGAAGTCGCAAAGGGTCTGCTCGCCAGCTCCTATGGCGTGAGCGGTCCCATTGTACGAATCATTCCCCACGGCATCCCAGTTATGGATCGGAAGCCCGAACAGCACGCGCTGAAAGAGAGCTTCGGTGTCGCGGGCCGCCGCCTGTTGCTGACCTTCGGCCTGCTCAGTCCCAACAAAGGCATCGAGACCGTGATTCAGGCGTTGCCTGCGGTCGTGCAAAAGTATCCCGACCTCGTCTACTTCGTCGTGGGAGCGACCCATCCAGTAATCCGCCGTCGCGAGGGCGAGGCATATCGCATCATGCTCGAGCGAGAAGCTGAGCGCCTCGGCGTGCGCGACAACCTGATGTTTCGCGGCCAGTTCGTGTCCAGTGACGAGCTGCGACGCTTTCTGCAGGCCGCGGACATCTTTGTGAGCCCCTATCTCAACGAGGCGCAGGTGACCAGTGGTGCGCTCTCGTACGCGATGGGTGCTGGAGCCGCCGTGGTCTCGACGCCCTATTGGCACGCGCAAGAATTGCTTGCGGGGGGACGCGGACGCCTGTTCCCTTTCAAGGATCACATCGCCCTCGGTCACGTCTTGCGAGAGCTCCTCGACTCGCCCACCGAGCTATCGGCAGTGCGTGATGCCGCGCGTACGTTTGCTCAGGCGATGGCCTGGCCTCGCATCGGCGACGCGTACTACGAGATGATCGTCCATACGATGCGCAACGCTCCGGAGCGGCGCATCTCGAGCGTGTCGCGCGAACCTGCACCTGCAACAAGCCTGCCCGAGTTGTCGCTCGAGCACTTACTGCGCCTGACGGACGATACCGGAGTCATCCAGCACGCCACCTACAGCGTGCCGGCACGACGAACGGGCTACTGCGTGGACGACAACGCGCGCGCGCTGATTGTCGCTGTCCACGCGGATCGCCTACAGGGCACAGCCACCACGCGAAAGCTCGTGACCACGTACCTCAGCTACTTGCACAGCTCCCAGGAGCCCGACGGCAGCTTCCGCAACTTCATGAGTTACGCGCGCGTGTTGGAATCAGAACCGCCTTCGGACGACAGCATAGGTCGCGCCATCTGGGCACTGGGCGTTACGGCGAGTCTCGCCGAAGACGAAGGGTGCCGCGCGCTTGCCCGCGAAATGCTGGTCCGTGCCGTAGGGCACGCGCGCGAGCTCGGAACGCGCGGCACTGCACTGGTCATCCTCGGTTTGGTAAGCTTCTTGGCCGCAGAACCTGGAGCCAATGACCTGCGTGAACTGCTCGCCTTCTCGGTGGCCAAGCTGACGGCCCGCTATCGTCAGAACGCTAGCCGTGACTGGCGCTGGTTCGAAGATGAGCTCACGTACGACAACGCCATGTTGCCCTTCGCGCTGTTCGCGGCCTACGGCGTGACCGGCGAGCGCACAAGCCTGCGCGACGCCCGTGAGTCGCTGGAGTTTCTCGAAGAGATTTGCTTCGAGGGGGATCAGCTGCAACTCGTCGGCAGCTCTGGCTGGCACCGTCGCGGCGGCGAGAAGGCCAGCGCCGACGAACAACCCATTGATGCGGCCGCCTTCGTTCTCGCTTTCCGTGCGGCTTATGTGGCGACGCGAGACAGACACTATCTGCGCCGCATGCGCGAGGCCTTTGCGTGGTTCCTTGGCGCCAACCGCCTCGGCCTGCCTGTATACGACTTTGCCACCGGTGGCTGCCGTGACGGAGTGGGCTTGGCTCACGTGAATCAAAACCAGGGCGCCGAGAGCACGGTAAGCTTTTTGCTATCGCTCATCAAAATGCTCCAACTGGCAGGCGAAGGCATCGAACAGGTCGAGACACCTGAGACAGTGATCCTCTCCACATGAAAACCATCCCGCTCAAACGCACGCGCCTTCGGCTCCTGCCCGATGCTCGCCGTGTGCTGGCAAAGCCGTACCTGCCAGGCGAAGAGACCATCCTGCCTGGAGAGTCACGTGCACACCTGTTGATGGCGCGCATCCTGGCGATTCCCGAAACGCAGTTGAAAGCGCTCAACGCCGAGATCCTACTGCGCTTTGAAAAGCGCCATCACGCCTTCCGAGAGCTCATCGCACGGCAGTTCGATTCCGTTGCGCACTATGTCGAGGCGCCACATCTCCTCTCGGAGGAGCGACGACTATTGATCGGCGCGTACTTCACGCACGAGTACGCAGTCGAGGCGGCGGCGCTCTTCAACCCATCGATTGTGCTTTCCCCCGATCAGAACGGCGTGGCGAGCGACTCGCTTCGCATCGTGATGAGCTTGCGTGCGGTGGGAGAGGGACACCTGTCGTCCATCGAGTTTCGCTCAGGAATACTCGACGCCCAGGGCGACCTGAGTATCGATCCTACCGGAACACGTCTTGTCGGGGGGCGCCGCACGTCTCCCTCCCACTTCGACAAGCCGCGCTTCCAGGCAAAGCTCCAGGAACTGGGCGTGCTCAACGATCTGTCATCGAGTGTGCTGAAACGCCTCGCAGACACGTTTACGCTCGAGGACCTGGAGAGCTCACTCACCGCTCTGGAGGCCCACGGGCCGCCTCCCGCAGTCTGGTTCGAGACCGTCAAGTTCATCCGTGTCGTGGCGTCGTCCGAGTACGTGACGACATTCCCATCCGACTCGGCGCTCGGCGAGCGAGTGATCTTTCCCGCAGGGCCGAACGAGACCCACGGCATGGAGGACGCTCGCTTCGTGCGCTTCACCGACACGGACGGATCCGTCAAATACTACGCAACCTACACGGCCTATGACGGCTTCCAGATTCTGCCGCAACTGATAGAGACCGAAGACTTCCTGCGCTTCTCGATCTCTACCCTCACGGGCGCAGCTGCCCAAAACAAGGGCATGGCGCTGTTCCCCCGCCCGATCGACGGCAAGTACGTGATGTTGTCGCGCAAGGATCGCGAGAATTTGCACCTGTCGACCTCCAGCGATGTCCACCACTGGGACGACGTGGTCGAGCTGTGTCGTCCTCAGCATCCTTGGGAGTTCCTGCAGATCGGAAACTGCGGTTCCCCGCTGGAAACCGAGGCCGGTTGGCTCGTGCTCACACACGGCGTTGGCCCCATGCGCCAGTACGCGATCGGAGCCATGCTCCTCGACTTACAAGACCCACGGCGAGTGATAAGCTCGCTGTCCACGCCGCTGATCGAGCCCGACGAGAGCGAACGCGAAGGCTACGTACCCAACGTCGTGTACACCTGCGGCGCCATCATTCACAAAGGTCAGCTAGTCGTCCCCTACGGCTTCTCCGACGCGGGGATCGCCGTCGCGCAGATGGCCGTATCCGACGTCCTCGATACGCTACTGTCGTAGTCGACGGCTAACTCACGCCTCCTCGTGCGGACGTTGAAGAGGACACTACGCAAACACCTTCTCGACGGCCGGACCTCTTTGTCACGATCGAGGCGCAGTTGCGCTGAGCCGCCGCACGACGGCGAGGAACTCGCGAATCCGGAGTAACGGCGTATCGCGTGACGCAGTCCGCTCAAACCAAGCCGAGCTTGCGCGCCTGCTCAAACATTGCCGCTTGCTGCTCCGGTGTCATGCCCTCGACCATCGAGCGCACGGCGGCGAGTTGCTCGGGCCCCATCTGCTGCATCGCTGCCTGCGCCGCGGCCATGAGCTGTTCCTGGGACATGCCTGCGAGCACCGCCGGATCGAAGCCGGGGAACGCGCCGTCGGCACCTGGGGTCGGGACCGGCGACGCGAGCGACGCGGGAGCGAAGATCACCTTCTCGGGCGTCTTCTCGTGCCCAATGCCGCGCTCCGCCAGCCTCTCGAGCACCTTGTTGAAGCTGAGTCCCTTGGCGTTCGCGGATTCGTACATGCGCTCGAGTGGGAACGAGACGCGACGCTCTGGATAGCCGTTCTTCGCGAGCTGTGCGACGACGCCGTCCACGAATGCTACCAACAGGTCGTTCGGAGAATCGGTCATAGTCCTTGCGGCATAGCACGGACACACGCATACCGAGAGGGTGCGTCGCAAGCGCCGCTCCGTACTCTGGAACAACTGCTAGGAATCGAGCCCGAGTGCCTTGGCAACACCTGCGCCGTACGCCGGATCAGCCTTCGCGCAAGCGCCTACGTGCCGCCGCTTGATCTCGTCTGGAGCGTCGCCCATGGCGCGTGCGGTGTTCTCGAAGAGCACCTGTTGCTGCGCTGCGCTCATCAGCCGGAAGAGATCGCCTGGCTGCGAGAAGTAGTCCTCGTCTTCCCGGTGATTCCAGTGGTCCGCGGCGCCCTCGATGCTGAGCTGTGGCTCCCGGAAGTCAGGCTGCTCGCGCCACTCGCCATAACTGTTCGGCTCGTACGTGAGGGTCCCGCCGTGATTGCCGTCGACGCGCATCGCGCCATCGCGGTGGAAGCTGTGCACGGGGCAGCGCGGAGCGTTGACGGGGATTTGATGATGGTTGACGCCGAGGCGATAGCGTTGGGCATCGCCGTACGAGAAGAGACGCGCCTGCAGCATCCTGTCTGGCGAGAAGCTGATACCGGGCACGACCTGCGCGGGGTTGAACGCCGATTGCTCGACCTCCGCGAAAAAGTTCTCGGGGTTCCGGTCGAGCTGCCACTCGCCCACCTCGATCAGCGGGTAGTCGCCCTTCGGCCAGACCTTCGTCAGGTCGAAGGGGTTGTACGGGACCTTCGACGCGTCGTTCTCCGGCATGATCTGGACGCACAGCTTCCAGCGCGGAAAATCGCCGCGTTCGATCGCGTCGTACAGGTCGCGCTGGTGACTCTCGCGATCCTTACCGATCACAGCCTCCGCATCGGCGTCCGTAAGATTCTTGATGCCCTGCTGGCACACGTGATGGAACTTCACCCAGAAGCGCTCGTTCTGCGCGTTGATGAAGCTGAACGTATGCGAGCCGAAGCCGTGCATGTGGCGATAGCTCGCGGGGATACCGCGATCGCTCATCACGATCGTGACCTGATGCAATGCCTCGGGAAGCGAGGTCCAAAAGTCCCAGTTGTTGCGAGCACTCCTGAGGTTCGTGCGCGGGTCTCGCTTCACGGCGTGGTTGAGATCAGGAAACTTCAGCGGATCGCGGAAGAAGAAGACCGGCGTGTTGTTGCCAACGAGATCCCAGTTCCCCTCCTCGGAGTAGAACTTGAGCGCGAAACCGCGGATATCGCGCTCGGCATCGGCTGCGCCGCGTTCGCCGGCCACAGTGGTAAACCTCGCAAAGAGCTCGGTCTTCTTCCCGACCTTGGAGAAGATCTTGGCGCGCGTATAACGCGTGATGTCGTTCGTGACGGTGAACGTTCCGTAAGCCCCGGAGCCTTTGGCGTGCATGCGGCGCTCGGGGATCACCTCACGATCGAAGTGGGCGAGCTTCTCGAGCAGCCACACGTCCTGCAGCAGCGCGGGCCCGCGCCGGCCGGCGGTGAGGATGTTCTGGTTGTCAGGAACTGGCGCGCCAGCGACCGTCGTCATCGGCTTCTTCTCTTTAGTCATCGGTGATCCTCCGAACGCGCGAACGTACCAGGAATACCACCGCGGCGCCTACCACGCGCGGCGAAACGGCGAGTCTGATCGTTGGCTCCTCAGGCCCCGTCGCCTGCATCCACCAGCCCCTCCAACACATCAAACGAGCCCGTCCAACCGAGCGTCATGCCCGGGCGCTCTTGCACAAACGCTTCGAGCTCAGCGGGTGTCGCCTCGCCGTGCGGCTCGGTGGTCAGTGTGACGCGTGTGCGGTTCGGGGCTTCCTCCGTGAACAGCACCGTGTTTCGCAGCGTGGCGGGCCAGCTCTCTGTGCCGGGTGCGGGCGCACGTTGCTCTCGCTCGTCGACGAACTGTTGCGTGTAGACGATGCGCCGCGCTGGCTCGATGGCGAGGTACTCGGCGCGCACGTGCATGGTGCCATGCGAACCTGTGATGACGAAGAATGTGCTCTTGCCCGGCGCGATGTCCGAGCGCAGAAAACGCATCGTGCTGCCCGCTGGCGGCAGCCACTGCGCGAGGTGCTCGGGGTTCGTCCACATCTCGAAGACGCGCGCGATGGGCGCGTCGAAGGCGCGGTTGATGACGAAGCTTTGCTTGCCAGTGACAGTTTGATTGAGCTGCTCAGCGAGCCTGTCCCAGGTTGCGTTGCCGCCCGCCTGCTTGATGAACTTCGCTATTTCCAGTGCGGCTTCGGGCGATGGCAGCGTGAAAATCATCTCCATCGTCGTCCTGCCGTTCGACTCCGTGAACGTCACACTCACGCGGAAAAGTGCAGGGCTCTCGTCGGTCGCGCCATGATCGTAGACGAGCTTCTTTTGCGGCTCGACGACGTGGTACTTCGTGACGTTCGGATAATCGACGCCATCGGGGCCGTGCATCGTGTAGCGCCAGGAGCCTCCCGCACGCAGATCTTTACTGTGTGAGGTAAGCGTGAAGCCGCGCGGGCCCCACCACTTTTCCACCTGCTCAGGGACCGTCCACGCGTCCCACACCACGCTCGCGGGCGCTTCGTATACGCGCGTAAGGCGAATCTCGTTTCCACTAACTCCGGCGGCCATATCGTCCTCCTTGCCTCTTGGGCTTCGACTGCTTGCGGTTCTTCGCTTTGGGCACGGGCAAGGGCGCGCTCGCCGTGACGCATTTCAGGTACGCATCGAGCCTATCGAGCTGCGCTTCCCACATGGCGCGGTACTGCTCGATCCAATCGGCAGCCGGCGCGAAGGCCTGCGGTTCGAGTCGGCACGGGCGCTGCTGACCTTCACGGCTGCGCGAGATGAGCCCAGCGCGCTCGAGCACTTTCAAGTGCTTGGTAATGGCTGGTCCAGACAGCGCAAAGGGCTCCGCGAGCTCCTTCACCGGAGCTTCGCCCGCAGACAAACGCGCGAGAATCGCCCTGCGCGTGGGATCGGCGAGCGCCGAGAAGAGGGTCGAAAGATCGGCCGACTGCATGGAATATAGTTTACCCATTAGCTATTTATCTACAAGATTAATTAACCAAGTAGCAAATAATGCCCACTCGGACATGCAAGCAAGCCCTTGTCAAGGTCGCCGAGGCTTGGGAGTAGTCGTGCTACGCGTCCAGCTCAGTCCAAGCCGGCGCGCCCCGGGATCCAGTATGGCTTGGTCTTCACATCGCGAATGCCGCGCGCACGCAGCGCCGTACGGACGGCTACGACAAGCTCGGAGCCACCGGTCAGCGCGAGGGTCGCATTTGGCAGGGCTTCACGCGCGGCGAGCACTGCGCTCACGACGGCATCGGTCGCGCCATTAGGAACTACAGCAATGCCTTGAAGGCCTAAGGCTTGTGCGGCGGCGCGAATGTCGTCGACGGCGCGCGCCTGGAACACGGCCTGAACCTGACCAGGACGCTCGGCCTCGAACGCGGACGCGACCGCCACGCTGGTCTCGTCGCCAACCAAGATGACGGGCCCCGCAGCCAGCTCGAGCGAACGCTGCGGACCGACGAACCGAACCTCTTCGCCGACCTTTGCGTTCGACATCCATTCGGCCCCCGGTCCGCCTGCATGCTTCCAGCCGAGCAGCGCGATGCCGCCCTGCGTCGCGATGGGCGAGTACGTTCGCACGTCGTCCGACGAGAGCAGGATTTGCAGCTTCGTACCGGCGCGCGCAGTCGGAACATCGCCGCGCAGCACAAGCCGCCGAAACGTACCGACTTCCTCGGCCGACGCGATGGTTGCGCTCCTCAGGAACATCCCGCCCAGAAGCCGCGTGAGCTTACCCTTCACTGAAGACATCAGCAGTTTCCTTCTTTGGCATCCGAGTCCGACGCGAAGCTTGCAGCCTTCCGCATCGCAGCACAAGGGCACGACACGATTGGGGCTTCATCGCGAGGAGGGCAGTCCCCTCGCTGCTTATGTCGCCGCCGCTGGGATCACATCGAGTTCCACGAGAATCTGGCGGAGCTCTGCAATCCGCTCGGGCGGGAGCGCCTGCAGCGGTGCGCGAAGCGGCCCCACCGTGATACCCTTTAGCTCGAGCGCCGCCGAGATGGCGCGCGGCATACCGTGAGCGACGATGAACTGCAGGAACGGGAGCTGACGGTAAAAGCTCTGCCGCGCCGCCGCGAGGTCTCGCTTTTTAATGGCATCGTAGAGCTCGATGTTCAGCTTCGGGATGATGTGCGGCGCCGCTGTGCACCAGCCACGCGCTCCCGCGACGAACGCGGCCAACGCGAGCGGGTTGCTCCCGTTGTAGAAGGCCACGTCGTTGCCGCAGAGCTGAACGAGCCTCTGCATGCGGTTCACGTCGCCCGAGCTTTCCTTGACCATCGTGACGTTCGGGATCTTGAGCAATCGCGAGATGACCTCAGGACTCAAATCAAGGCCGCCGGTACCCGGGTTGTTGTAGATGACAATCGGCGTCGAGATAGCCTTCGCCACAGTGTCGAAGTGCGTGATGACCTCGGCTTCGCTCAGCTTCCAGTAGCTCATCGGCAGAATCATCACCGCGCTAGCGCCAAGTTTCTCGGCGTACTTCGCATGATAAACGGTGCGCTCTGTGGTGAGACTCGACACACCGACGAGCGTAGGCACACGTCCCCCAACGTGCTTGATGACCACTTCCGCGACCTGCTCGCGTTCCTCGTCTGCGAGGTAGGGCAACACACCGGTGCTGCCGAGCGGGGCGATGGCGTGCACACCCGCGTTCAGCATGTCGTCAACGATTCGGCTCAAGAGCACTTCGTCGACGCGGCCGTTCGTGTTGAATGGCGTAATCGGATAGGCCACGATGCCGTGGAGCTGCGCGTTCACTGTGCACCTCCTTGCGTCTCACAGCTCACATCGAAGTCTGCAGAATGGGAGAATGGGTCGGTCATGTTGTCTCCAATACGTGGTGCGCATGGCAGCGCGGGTTCTCGTCTAACTGCATGTGGACGCGCTCAAGTCGTGCGACCACTACCGTTCAAGACAGCGCGTCTCCGTGCTTCTTCAGTGCCTTGCGGGCGTAGTAAGCGAACGTTGCCGCGCTGCGCGCAGGCCGCAGAATCCAGTCGTGTGCTTCCTTGCCCAACTTTTCGGGGATGGGCTTGATTTCACCGGCTGCCGACGCGAGCAACTGCAGACGGGCCGCCCGCTCGAAGAGCTCCGCCAGAACACAGGCTTGCTCGATGCACTCGCCTGCCACCAATTGCCCGTGATGGGCGAGCAGGACCGCGCGCTTATCGCCCAAGGCATTCGCGATGATCTCTCCTTCCTCGTTGCCGACGGGCACTCCGGGCCACTCTTTGAGGAAGGCACAATCGTCAAAGAGGGGACACATATCCATATGGGAGACTTGTAAGGGAATCTCCAACATGGAGAGAGCGACGATATGCGTCGGATGCGTGTGAATGATGCAGTGAACGTCCGGTCTCGCGTTGTACACCCAGCTGTGAAAGCGATTGGCGGGGTTCGGCATGCCTTTGCCTTCCAGCACCTCAAGGTCGTCGTTCACGAGCAAGAGGTTCGAAGCGCTGATCTCGTCGAACCCGAGCCCCAGCTGCTGTGTGTAATAGGTACCGGGCTCCGTGCCCCGAGCGCTGATCTGCCCGGCCAGCCCAGAATCGTGACCTGCCTCAAACAGAATTCGGCAGGTCAAGGCCAGCTTCTGCCGCGTGGACCACTCTCCTCGGCCAAATGTGGCGTCCATCTGCGTCTTGGCTTTCGCGACCAGTTCTTCCTTGGTCGCCGTGAACGTCTGTGACATGGCGAGTTCCTCGTTCTGCGCGCCGTTGCGCATACCTATGTGTATCCACTAACTGGACCATGTACATCCTCCAGAGATGAAACATGAACGGGTCCAGTTTTTCCGAGACCGAGATGCCGCTTGAGCATACCGATGGCGTCGACGCAGATGTTGTCTCGCCCTTGCCTTAGCTTCCGGACAGCGCCACAGTGGACCCGTGAGTAGCTCGACAAACAAGTCAGACGATGGTCCAGTTCGTCGTCCGTGGCGCTTTGATTTCACGCTCGAACGCGACGGGTCGGTCTCTCAGCAGACGCAGCTTACGCGTGCACTCATCCATGAAATTCAGCGAGGCAGGTTGCCGTCCGGCTCGATGCTGCCGGGGACGCGAACGCTGGCGAGCCAGCTTGGCGTCAATCGAAAGGTTGTCGTGTCAGCCGTGGATGAGCTTGTCGCCCAGGGATGGCTCGAGACACGCCCAGCGTCTGGAACGCGGGTCGCAGCATCCTTGCCGCACTCGGCAGTGGCCGATGTGGAGCTCCCCGCACCACGCGAACAGAGCTCACGGAAGCGAGCTGTCTCGCTCGTATCGATCACCGACGGACTGCCTGACCCTCGACTGGCCCCGCTGCCTGAACTCGCGCGCGCATACGCGCGGGCGCTGCGCTCTCTAAGTCGGACGCGTGCCGGCTATGGTGACCCTGCGGGCGATCCAACACTACGAGAGGTCCTCTCCGGCTTCGTCAATCAGGCGCGCGGGCTCTCCACGACCACGGACGAGGTGTTCCTCACGCGTGGAGCTCAAGGGGCGCTCTCACTGTATGCGCTTGCGATGCTCGGCCCTCGCGATGTGGTCGCAGTGGAAGCCCCCGGGTACGCACCTGCGTGGCACGCTTTCGAGTTCGCGGGAGCCAAGGTCGTGCACATCCCCATCGACGCGGACGGCCTGCAGACCGACCTGCTCGAGAAGGCGGCGAAGAGGCTGCAGGGCAAGCTGAAGGCGGTCTACGTGACGCCTCACCATCAGTACCCCACTTCCGTCTCGATGGCGCCAGAGCGACGCATGAAGTTGTTGCAGCTCGCCGAGCGCTTTGATTTTACCGTGATCGAAGACGACTACGACTACGAGTATCACTTCGATGGCGAGCCGCTCTTGCCACTTCACGCCACTGGAGGTTCGCGACGCGTCGTGTACATCGCATCGCTCTCGAAGCTGCTCGCGCCGACGGTTCGACTCGGCTACCTCATCGCTTCGAATGCGTGCATTCACAAGCTGAAACGGACGCGCGCGATACTCGAGCGACAGGGCGACGTGGTCCTCGAGCAATCCATCGCTGAGCTGTTCGAGGACGGGACCATTCAGCGTCATGCCAGGCGGGCGCGACGCATCTACAGGGAGCGCAGAGATCACCTCATCGCAAAACTGCAGGCGACCCCGTCGCTGCGAAACAGCTTCGAGTTCACGGTGCCCGCAGGCGGCTTGGCGATGTGGCTAAAGCTTCGCCGCGGCAGTGTTGAATCGTTGGTCACGCGCGCACGCGAGGAGCGACTGTTGATTGCGCCAGGCTCAACGCACCTGCCAGAGGGATGCCTCGACGCCTTCCGCTTCGGCTTCGCCTCGCATGACACGCACGAACTTTCACGGATCTGCGACGCGCTCGCGCGTTGCGTTCCGAAGCGCAGAGAGCGTGGCGCACATGAGCCAGTTCCCCGGATACGCCCTCGGCGCGAAATCGGCCTCGTGCTCCCCTGTGAATGACGAGATCGACAAGATGTACGCGGCATGGGTCAAATCGTGCCTTTTGCAAGTCACGCTGTGAAGAAACTGTCGGTGTCGATGCTCCCGATGCAGCTGGCGGCTCCATCCCGCAGACGATGCAGGCGTACGCGATGCAGGGAACGCCGACCACTGTGCTGATCGACGCGCAGGGGCGATTGCGGCGCCAGGTGCGAGCGGGGCCGATTCGTTAGAGCTGGATATCCATGCTCGCCAGTTCTGTCTTGGGCTCGGAGTCGGAGTCCCAGCTCACGTTGAACAGCAGCGTGGCGACCTCGACGCTGTCGTCGATTTGAAACACCAGCGCTTCGCGGCCCGCGATTCCCTTGTAATGAATCTCGTTGACGAAATTCGCAGGC
>CAZEWA010000153.1:0-9057 GCA_964515685.1 uncultured Polyangiales bacterium
GACGCCGCAGCGCAAGCCTCCAGAGCCCAGCTAGAGGCCGCGGACGAAGCCTATCGCGTGCGTCTCGCCATGTACCGCGTGGGCGCCGGGGTCGTCATCGATCTTCTGCAAGCCGATTTGCGGTCCACCGAGGCACGCCTTGGACTTGCCAACGCCGTAATCGACGCGCGTGTGGCGCTCGCACGATTGAGTCGCGTGGCTGTGCTCTACGAGTAAGCCGAGCCTCTCACGTTCAATTCGTTTTCACGTGCAGGCCATGGGCGATGCGTGTTCTGATCCCAGGACTGCGTACATGGAAATACCGCCCAGGAAATTTTCCGCATCTTCACGGCGAGCGGCACTCGGTCTACCCTTGGAGTCGAGACGCTTTTCCGTGGGCTTTTGCTGAGAGGTGAACTTTTCGCCATGCAAGATGAGGACAACATGAGCGGGAAGGATCTACGCCGCGATCCGCGAGTCGACACACAACAGTCCGTCTGGGTGGAAGGCCAAGATGCGCGTATTCAGGCAGAAGCGCGCAATATGAGTAAGACGGGCATGTTTGTCGTATCCGAGAGCACTGCGCCCGCCATTGGCAGCATGCTCGAGATCAAGTTCGAAGACCCCAATGAAGGTCAGATCTCCGTGAAAATGGAGGTCGTTTGGCGCGACGAACAGACCGACAATGCCAAACTTGGGCTACGCGCACTCGAGTCTGAGGGCATGGCCGCCTTCGAGCGCGTGGTCTCGCGTTACCTCGGTGAAGGTTCTCCGACGGAAGCGGACGACTCCTCAAACAAGGGCGAAAAGTAACGGATTCCATCGAGGACAGCCCCTGTCCTTAATGACCTTCTTTGCTGGTCGAATGTGCAGGCTCGGGTGCTAAAGCCAGGCCCCTATGGCTCGCCCTGACCTGTCCCGTAGCCGGTCCACCGCCCCTTCCGACGAGACGGCTTCCAAAAAGCGTACGCGACCTAGCATCGAGGAAGAGAGCATCGAGATCTTCGGTGCCCGAGAGCACAACCTAAAGATCGATTACCTCGCGATCCCAAAGCGCAAGCTCGTCGTGTTTACGGGCGTCAGCGGTTCGGGCAAGTCGAGCATGGCATTCGACACGCTCTACGCAGAAGGTCAGCGGCGCTACATCGAGAGTCTGAGCTCCTACGCGCGCCAGTTTTTAGGTCAGCTCGAGCGCCCCCATGTCGAGAAGCTGCGCGGTCTCTCCCCGACCATCGCCATCGAACAGAAGAGCGCGTCGACGAATCCGCGCTCCACGGTCGGCACCATCACCGAAATCTACGATTACCTGCGCGTGCTCTACGCGCGCGTCGGCGTCCAGCACTGCCATCAGTGCGGAAAAAGGGTCCAGGGCCAAAGCGCGGAAGAAATTGTGCGCGAAGTATCGGCCCTACCCGCCGGGAAACGCCTGCTCATCCTCGCCCCGTTGATCACGCATCGTAAGGGTGAGTTCAAAGATCTATTTCAGTCCCTAGCCGAGCGTGGCTTCGCTCGCGTACGCGTCAACGGCGCAATCCATCGCGTGGATGCCGTGCCTGCGCTCGACAAGAAGCTGAAGCACACCGTCGAGCTCGTGATCGACCGCGTGACGCTCGACGACGAAGAACGTGGTCGACTCGCCGAAAGCGTGGAGGCCGCACTTCGCGAAGGCCAAGGCGAGCTGCGCGTGGAGGACGAAGCTGGCAAGGGCGAACCTTTGACATTCAGTGAGAAGCGCGCTTGCTGCGGGCAGAGCTTCCCGGAACTGAGTCCGCAGTCGTTCTCGTTCAACGGTCCACTCGGCATGTGCAGCGCATGCAACGGCCTTGGGACACGAATGGAGGTGGACCCGGATCTCGTCATTCCGGACCCTTCCCTTTCCATCCGCGAAGGTGCCATCGCCCCCTGGCGCAACTCTGTCGAACGCGGAGAGGGCTGGACGTTCCGCATCATCGACGCGATGTCCAAGGCCTGCGAAGTAGATCTCGACACCCCATTCGAGAAACTACCCAAGAAGAAGCGTGAACAGGTTCTTCACGGCTTGGGCGACAAGAAAATCAAAGTTTCGTGGGGCAGCGACGGCAGCGAGTCCCACGGCACCTGGGGCATGAAGTTCGAAGGCGTGCTCAACAGCCTGATGCGGCGCTATCGTGAGACGAGCTCTGAGGCGATGCGCGAGCACTACGCCAAGTTCATGAGCGAGTGCCAGTGCGATGCCTGCGGAGGCAGGCGTTTGCGCGCGGAATCCCTGGCGGTGCGCGTGGGGGCGCTGGACATCGAAGCGCTCACCTCCCTTACGGTTCGCTGCGCCCACGAGCACGTAGCAAGCCTTGCGCTTAGCGAGCATGAACGGCGTATCGCTGAAGGCGCGCTGCGTGAAATCGAGCGCCGCCTATCGTTCTTGCTGAATGTGGGCCTCGACTACTTAACCTTGAATCGCACGGGTCCCACCCTAAGTGGTGGAGAAGCCCAACGTGTGCGACTTGCCACGCAGCTTGGTAGCGAACTCAGTGGCGTCATGTACGTGCTCGACGAGCCGAGCATCGGCCTGCATCAACGCGACAATCGGCGCTTGATTCAGACCTTGGAGAGGCTCCGAGATCTCGGCAACACCGTGATCGTAGTCGAGCACGACGAAGACACGATCCGTGCGGCCGATCACGTAGTCGATTTCGGACCCGGAGCCGGACACCTAGGCGGCGAAGTCCTGTTCAGCGGCAAGCCCGAGGCACTCGCCAAATCCTCGCGCAGCGTCACCGGCAAGTTCATGAGCGGCAAAGCGCGCATCAGCCCACCGAACACGCGGAGGCCTCGGCGCGGCGAACTCAATGTGCTCGGCGCAAGCGAGCACAACCTCAAGCAAGTCGACGTCACGATCCCGCTCGGAAACTTCGTGGCCGTCACCGGCGTGAGTGGTGCCGGCAAGAGCTCACTCATCAACGGCATCTTGCTGCCTGCGCTCGAGAAGAAGCTGCACGGCGCGACCGTGCGCGTGGGCAAGCACCGCGGGCTCTCAGGCCTCGATGCCCTCGACAAAGTGATAGCCATCGACCAGAAGCCCATCGGCCGGACCCCACGCAGCAACCCCGGCACCTACACCAAGGCATTTGACGAAATTCGCGACATTTTCGCGCAATTGCCAGAATCGCGCACACGCGGCTACGGGCCTGGGCGCTTCTCTTTCAACGTCAAAGGTGGGCGCTGCGAAGCCTGCTCCGGCGATGGCGTCGTCAAAGTGGAAATGCATTTCCTCGCCGACGTGTTCGTGCCCTGCGAGATTTGCAACGGCAAGCGCTACAACGCGCAAACCCTTTCGGTCCGATACAAAGGAAAGTCGATTGCCGATGTGCTCGAGACCAGCGTCGAGGACTGCCTCACCCTGTTCGCGGCACACCCTAGCCTGAAGCGTATTTTAGAGACCCTGGTCGAGGTGGGATTGGGTTACGTCAACATCGGCCAACCCGCGACCACCCTGAGTGGCGGCGAGGCGCAGCGCGTCAAACTCAGCCGCGAGCTGGGCAAGCGCCACACGGGCAAGACGCTGTACCTGCTCGATGAGCCCACCACCGGCCTCCACTTCATCGACATCCAGCGCTTGCTGCATGTGCTGCAAAAACTAGTCGATGCGGGCAACACGGTCTTGGTCATCGAGCACAATCTCGATGTCATCAAGTGCGCCGATTGGGTCATCGATATGGGCCCCGAAGGCGGAGAGGCGGGGGGACGTGTGGTCGCCGAGGGCACACCTGAGCAGGTCGCAAAGGTGAAGGGATCCCATACAGGAAGTTTTTTGCGCGAGATGCTCCGTCTCAAGTGAGCAGCTTTGCTATCTTGCACGCACCATGACGATTCCCGCTGGCCTTTACCGAACCACGCAAGCCCATCCCTTCGACCCAACTGCCATTCCAGAAAACGCGCTCGTCTACGTGGGCGATGGACGAAATGGAAGCGGCCAGTTCGTGGTTCGTCCCGGACGCAACGTACACAACCGTTGGTACTGGGGCGATCCGACCACCCCGCTCACCGATGCGCTCTGGAGTCGCACGCTCAAGCGTCTTCCTGCCGAGGGTTTCTACACGATTCCAGAGGACCTGCGCGTGGGCGACAACGGCGTTTGGCGCAAGAACGCCGTTGTCCAGCTCGGTTACAATCCGCAAGGTGAAGGCATCTTGTTCGTCGGCGAGCGTCACGAAGGTCTAGAAGTCAACGCCTTGTTCTTCAGCGACCGCGGAGTGCGTATTCCCGATGAGCTTCTGTTTCGTCTGCTATGGGCGCCCATTTTGCCTGTCAGTCCGCCCCAGAACGCATGATACCGGTGCATACCGGACGCATTCTTGAGACCGCACGTCACGTTCCGTAGACTCTTCCATCCTGGGTTCGTCCTGGGGATTGTATCCGTTCGAGGAGCGTGTAAGCCTGTCGATGCGAATGCGCCGGGCGTATCTCCTCCTCGCTAAGATCCCCCTCAGAATGCTTGTGCTTCTGGTCTGGACAGGCTGCGCTTGGGAACCCCAAGCCAAGCCCGTCACGCCACAGCTCTTGCTGACGGGATCAGTGCGCGTCGATCGCGTACTGGACGACAGCTACCGGTTCGTCCTGCTGACGCGAGATCCCTCCGGAGAATCGCGCCGTTCCATCATCGAACGCGCCACCAAGAAGGTTTGTGACTTGCCGAAAGGCACGATCAACGTGGGCGGCAGACTGCTCGACCCCACGGCGCCCAAAGGCAGCTCGTTGTTCTGGCTACCGCTCATCGTCAGCCGCGAAAACGAGGATCGGGCGCTCTACTACGCCGACGAATACTGCAATCTGCGTGGTCCCTTCGGGCGCGCTAGCAGCACGAACGGCATTGCGCTCGACGGCGGCGGGCAGGAAGTCTCGCTGGTCGGCGACGGCTCCGGCAATCTCTCACTCGTCAATCCGTGGACCGAAGAAGTCACTCGCATCGCCGAGAACGTCTCAGAATATCGTTCGGTGCAGCGTCTGCTGAACGGCAATATTCCCGTCGGCACCCAAGCGTTGTGGCTGCTCGAAGGCGGCGCATTGACACAGCGTTCACTGAACGGCGAGTTGCTCTTCACGCGCGGTCAAGACGTCACAAAATTCGAGCAAGCCCTGTTTAACTCGCTGCGCGTTGCCTACGTCGACGGCGGCAGCTTGTACGAGGCCTCGGGTCCCGATTTTCAACCTATTTTCATCTCCGAAAATGCTTGCGTACCGCGCTATTTCGGCGTCGATCTCAACTTTTTTACACCCTGCGCGGACCGGCAACTTGCTCGCATCGACTTAACCACAGGCTCGCTCGAGACCTTCGAGCCCGGCATGCTTTGGACCTATGAACAAAGCGGCTACCTCTTCGAGTATATCCGCACCGAGCAAGGCCTGAAGTTCTTCGCGACTCCACCCGGACAAACGGAGCGCAAGCTCGTGGAACCGGCCATTGTCGACAACCTTCAGGCCTTGGGCGATACCTTAGTGGGGCGTTCGGCCAACGACGAAATCGTGATTTGGAACGCGCGATTCGGGGCCTTCCCGTTCGCCAGCGGCGTGACGCAGTCACCGGTGCCCTTTCACGATACGCGTGCCAACGAGGTGAGCTGGGTCGTGGCGCGTAATGTGTCCGAAAACGTCGCAACGCTCTCGCTCTATCGCCAAGGAGACTTCAGGCACGTCAGCATCGACAGCTCAGCCGAAGAGTTTGGCGAAGTGATAGCGACTTCGGTTCCAACCAACGGCTACAGCGTGGTCATCCTCACGCAGGTTTCGGAAGTTGCCTTCATCTTCATCGAAGATGCCGAACCCGTGAGCGACTCCGACTCACGCCTGCGCGGCCGCTTGCGTGCACGCCTGGCGAGCGGCGCATTGGGCGCCGTCGTCGACGAAGACGTGACGTCGTACGCGACGGTGTACATCCCGCTGCAAGGCATTGTTTACAGCGTCGAAAAAGGGGATCGTACAGGTCTTTGGTTTGCCGCGCTGTGAAGGAACCGCCCTACGAATCCCGATGGCTGCCGCTCACGCTGGTCGCGCTCTTGGCCTGGGCGAGTTCCTTTGCACATGCTCAGGACGCAGATTCCACAGTGCTGCGCTACGAGCCGCCGAGCGTGGACTACGTCTACCCTGAAGAGGGTGAAATTCTTGCTCCCGTAGCGCCAACTTCACAACAGCCAACAGACGTACAGCCCACCGAACCTGCATCCAAGACCGAGCCCAGCGCCACCGAGGCAGACCCTCCCGAATCCGCGGAATCGCTTGAACCACCGCCTTCCTATGGCGCCGAAGCCCGCGTGCGCACGCGGCCCACGCCCGGCAGCCGAGAAGTATCGCTTCAGAGTGCCCGCGACCTACCCGGCGCATTTGGCGATCCCTTGCGCATTCTCGATTCCCTACCCGGCACTTCCCCCATCGCGAATGCCGTGCCGTATGTGTACCTGCGCGGCGCGCCTCCTGCCGCCATCAGCTACGTCTACGACGACATCCCGCTGCCCCAGCTTTTCCACGCCGTGTTCGGGCGCTCGGTGATTCACCCCCGCACCGTGGGGCCCATCAAGCTCCATGCGGGCATACCGCCTGCGCGCTACGGGCGCCGAGCAGGCGGTCTTGTTCTCGCACAGGGCCTGCCGCAGCGTGACTCATTCAGCGCGGAGCTCGAGCTCAGCCTCATCGATGCCAGCGCGTGGATCGAGGGGCCCGTTGGCAAGGGAACCGTCACCTTCAGCGGTCACGTCGGCTACCCATCGGGCGCCATCGCCGTAGCTCGCACGCTTGGGCTCGTGAAAGAAGGCACATCGCTCACCTACTACGACGGGCAACTCCGTTACCGCGTGCCGGTCGGCGCGAAAAGCCGCTTCGAGCTCGTCTGGCTCGGCTCCACCAACACCGCAAATCTTCCCGGCCTAAGCAACAACCCGCGCGCGGGCGCCTCGTCGCTGCACTTTCAGCGCGTAGAGCCGCGCTTCGTTCACCAAGTTTCGCGTGGTGAGGTGGGTGCGGCGCTGCGCTTCGGCTACGACGACGCAAGCCTCGGCGACGCGTTGCAGGCGCGTGCCACGACCTTTGGCCCGCGCATCTGGAGCCAACTTCAATTCGGTGCGCACTCGGTCCGATTTGGGGGCGATTTGTATGCCACCGTGGGCAACGTCTACGACGGTCCCGGAACGCTTTCCACGCCCCAAGGTGAGCTGCTCATCAGCCTGCCTCTGTACAGCCAGGCGCCGGGTCGAAACCAGGGCGGCATCTTCGCGCAGACCTCACTCCAAATGAGCCCGCGCACGCAGCTCGAACTCGGTGGCCGCTTCGACTATTGGAGCACCAACGGCCAAGTCGAACTGGCCTTCGACCCGCGCACACGCTTCATCCTCAACGCCACGGAAAAGCTGCAACTGCACGCTGCCTTCGGCATGGGCCACCAGCCCGCCGTCTTCATGTTGCCCCTGCCCGTGTTGAGCGACATTGCAGTCAGCAAAGGCCTTACGCGCTCCTACCAGGCCGAAGTCGGCGTAGGCTACGACTTGCCCTACGACACACGCCTCGAAGTTCAGGCGTTCTACCACCACTACGACGGGCTACTGCTGCCCGAGCTACTCATCGACGGCTATGTCCCGGAGAATCCGCCCCTCGTCAGCGCGCATGCGTACGGTTTGGAGATGTTTCTCAAGCGCGACTTGAACGCCTCCGTCACGGGCTGGGTCAGCTACACGCTGTCTTACGCCGAAGCCGACAGCGGCGATCTGATCGGGAAGTTCAAGCCTGACTTCGACGTTCGGCACGTGCTCAACACCGTGCTCCAATGGCGCGTCTGGAAGCGCTGGGAAATCGGCGGCCGCTTCTCCGCGCGCTCGGGTCGCATCATCGAGCAGCTGAATCCAAGCTACGCACAACGCTTGCCATGGTTCGTGCGCACCGACATGCGGCTTGGCTACCGCTGGCAGGGCCACTTTGCCAAAATGCTCGTCTACTTCGAATGGCTGAACATGTGGGTGCGGCCTGAATACCTGGATGCAGACTGTCTACTCGGCACCTGCCGCGTTGCCACGGCCCCGGTCATCTCGATTCCCAATCTCGGCGTGCGAGCTGAATTCTAAGCCCCGGGGACCGCTCCTAGGCCGCCCGCTCCTAGGCCGCCATCGGCCATCGACGCCGAAGCGCATTCAAACGAACGAACCGTCACCCACGCTGCCGAAACTCCCGCTATCATGGGTCGAGATGGGGAATGCATGGTGGGTCGCGGTTGGGCTCTCGGCATGGTTGTGGGGTTGCGGAGGCATGCCTGCGCCGGCACCACGGCGCGACGATGGATGCGGCAAACCTCCGTCTGCCAAGGGCCGTACCGTTCAGGTCTACCTTACGGTGGTTCGCGACGGAGAGCGGCGCCCTTTGTGCAACGGCCAGGATCTTACCCAGGCGGACACCCTGTGGGTCACGGTCGAGCTCGACACAGCGAGCTTCATTCGCATGGTATTCGTCACACCCGATGGCGAGACAGGCGAAGTCGTACGGCAGGACGCCGCAGATTTAACGCGCGAGGCCATGTTTCGCGCTCCACGCGGGCTCATGACAGCCGCCTCGGGCGAAGCCCAACTCGTGATCGTGGCATCGCGCGATGCACTCGATGAGGCTGATCCACTGCTGGCCGCTATGCTGGACGCCATCCACGAAACCGGCGTGTTGGTCGACCGCGATGGCTCCCTCAAACGCCCCGAAACCGGCCCGTCCCAGGCTCAAGCGCCGCTGTTCAACGTCGATAACGAAGAAGCCCTGGCGGCAGACTTCGATCATCACGGCGTCGCTGTGCTGCCCATCTCGCTACAAACCGCGCAGTAACCCTCGCGTCTAAAATCCACAGGACGTGGCGCCCGGATCGGCGTCGAGGCGGGCCACTTCCCGTGAACGCCTTCCTAAGGCGCAGTGCCCGTGGCAAGCGCCTCATCTGCTTCGTAGGGATTGCTCGGCAGCGGCACGATGGAATACGCGTTCGGGCGTGGATCGCGAACCGTGTCGTCCAGAATGGGCTGAGAGGGCGCCGCAACTCCCATGGTAATGCGCGATGCCTCGGCAGCAGCCGACGAAGCGAGCTTTTGC
>CAZEWA010000153.1:9157-12271 GCA_964515685.1 uncultured Polyangiales bacterium
CGGTACGCGACAAATGCAGCCGCAGCGATGATGGCCAGCATGAGACCGACCCAAAAGTTCAAGACCCACGACATGCGTGCTGGCGGTGCCGCGCTTTCGTACAGCGAGACCGGTGCATCGAGCACCGAAGCGGACTCTAGGCGTCCTACGTGATCGGTACGGGGCCGCAAATCGTCCGCGTAGGGACGCAGCGCAATCTCTCTCGCACGGAGCGGCTCGGCAGGCACGTGCGCCTCCGGAGCCTCCGGCACCCGCATCACGTCCGGGCGGGGGTGGATTGAATTGGCGCTCGCAGACAGGCCCCGTGCGGGCTTCTGAGTCGCTTCACCCACCGTCTCAATCGTCTTCGTGACCACACCCAATTCGTCTGACGGGCGTGAACCTGCTCCGAGCGCACCACCGTCTGGTGATCCCTCGACGACTCGCCTCTGT
This sequence comes from uncultured Polyangiales bacterium, assembly GCA_964515685.1. Classification (GTDB taxonomy): domain Bacteria; phylum Myxococcota_A; class Polyangia; order Polyangiales; family DASUME01; genus DASUME01. Next base: position 9,590 of record CAZEWA010000153.1, read on the forward strand.
TCCCCGCGTGCGGCTGCCCCGGATCCGGACTCTGCACGCCGCTCGGCTTTGGATCGCGCGCTCCGCGCCTTTCCTTCGCTTTTGGGAGTGCCCATGTCGCCTCGGTGGCCAGCGTACCGCGGTTCCAGCACGCGTTGCGCGTCTGTTTTATGCGCAGGGCGAACCCGCAGCAGAACGGGCCCGCAATGTATGCGAGCATACGATTGGGAGCGGAGAACTTACTTGGCGCGGAAGACGATCATTCCGTGGCTCAGGTCGTACGGCGAAAGCGCCACTGTCACGCGGTCTCCCAAGATCACGCGGATGCGGTACTTACGCATACGCCCGCAAAGTCGCGCACGCACCACGGCGCCAGCGTCCGTATTGATCTCAAACTGCCCGCCCGCGAACACCTGGGCAACCACACCGTCGAGCTTGACGTGGTCGTCGCGAATATCATCGTCCTCGCCATTGCCGGCGAACGCGTCCTCATGGAATCTTCCGCGTCTCTTCTTGGCCACTTATCGTCCTCTCGCGCCGTCGAATCGGTATGCTTCCCGACCATCCGAACGATCGGCGGCGAATCCTACCGCCCTGACCTCGCCTAGGCAACCGGACTCAGCCGAAGCTCAGTGCAGCACAAGTCGGCGCTTTTCACCGGGCGTGAGCTGAATGCTACGCGAAGTGTTGAGTGCCGCCCCGGTGACACGGACCTCGTGAATCCCGGCCCGCAGTGAGACGGTCACGGGGGCAGCCCCAAGAAAGCGCCCGTCTATATGGACCTCCCCGTAGGGCATCACCACAACGGTGAGTAGCGCGTTCGCAGGGGATCTGACGGCCGCGGTCTCCGGAAGATCCCCTTGTGCCAACACTGGGGCGGTTTCCGAGGATGCTTGCGAATCAAGTGGCTGAAACACTTCGGATTTTAGCGCCGACTCCTCTACGGGCTCAGCGTGCGCGACAGGCGAGTCGGCTTGCGTGAAAACAGGCGGATGCGGCACCTGAGCTTCGCCCCTAAAGCCGGCCACGATCTGCGTCAAGCCCCACGCACAAACCAACAAAGCAGCGACTCCGCCGAGCGCCCAGAGGATGCGCAAGAGAGGCGTGCGCATACGCGACGCGAGAAGACTTCGACTCGCTGCCGTCCAGATGGGCACAGCTCGCGCGGTTCGCGTTTCGCCGCTGGCCGTCGCGCGAGAATCTGCACTTTTAGCTCGGCCAGGGAGATCGCTTGCGCGAGTGATGCCGGGCTCGCTGGCCGCCTCTCCCTCATCGAAGTGAGGCTTCACCGTGTGACGAACCAAGTTCGCCAATCTTCTACGCGCATTCTGCAGCGGCACGGCACGCAGCAAGCCATCCACCACAGCCGCCGCGCTCTCTGGCCGTTTTTCAGGGTTCGGGTGAATCAGGCGTTCGATGAGCGTCACGAGCTCCTTGGGGGCCTCGGGTGCGAGTTCCGCCAATCGCTCATGTTCACCTTGCATCGCGCGGTGCAATGTCTCGAGCTCGGTCAGGCCGTCGTAAGGGCGGCGCCCAGTCAGGCACTCGAACAGCAGCACGCCCAGCGAGAATAGGTCGGCGCTCTTCTCGAACTTGCCGCTGCGCGCGTACTCCGGCGCCATGTAGGGGACTTTGCCGCGAATCACACCCGTCGCAGTGTGGTTCGGCCCTTGGACGGTGCGCGCGATGCCGAAATCCGCCAGCTTCACCTCCCCTTCTAGGCTCAACAGCACGTTAGAAGGCGAGACGTCTCGATGCACAACGCCGCCGCTTTGACCACCGACGACCGCGCGATGCGCGTAGTCGAGAGCATTGGCTATCTCGACACCCAGATACACGACCAGCACGGGCGAGAGTCCTGAGCCTTCGCCGCACACACGCTCCAAGAGGCCGCGCAGGTCGAGACCGTCCACCAGCTCGAGTGCCTGAAAATAGGTGCCGTTCTGCTCCCCGAAGTCGAGGACTTGCACGATGTTTCCGTGGCGCAACGCCGCGGCAATTCTCGCTTCGCTGCTGAACTGACGCGTGAACTCAGGGTCTTGTCCCAGGGTCGGCAGAATTCGCTTGAGGCAGACTCGCTGCTCGAAACCCTCAGGTCCGCGCCTCACTGCGATGAACGTCTCAGCCATGCCGCCGGCTCCGAGCGGACGCTCAATCTCGAAGGGCCCCACATTGGCCTGTTGGCGAGAACTATTCAGGGACGGCCCTTCCATGGCACCTAACTCAAAACGTGACTCATGCAGGGGTAATGCGGTCCGGCGTGTACCGCGCAGTGAATCTCGGAAGCTGCATAGCCCAAATCAGAGAACTGTTCATCCTGCACTCGGGGTGAACGCGCTGGGCGCAGCTTCAGACATGAACATAACCATTCAATATTATTCAAGAACATTGAACGCGCTCATTCTTGGCCCACATTGGGTATCGGTGTGATGGATCGCCCTACCATGGTGAGCCCTTCGGTGTTAGACCTGCCCAACCCAGTCAAAAGCACCTTTCCTAGGCAACCTTTGGCCTTTCCGGACGATAGCCCCGAAAAAGCTAATCATGTCTATGCCGGCGCGTTCAGCTGCGCAACGGCAGCCTCTATTGCTGGGGGTGACGGCAAACACTTGTCACCCAAGGAAGTCACCCCCCTCCATCTCTCCGCAGCGCTGCCTTACATCTGCTGTAGAGCGTCGAACTTCTTGTCCCGAAGCGTCCTTC
>CAZEWA010000154.1:0-12240 GCA_964515685.1 uncultured Polyangiales bacterium
CAGCGCCCGATAGGCCTCTCAAAGAAGCCAGACGTTCTCGTGCAGGGTGACGCATGCTGCGTAGCTCTCCATAGGGGCTGTCTGCCTTCGGGAGGCTTGAATGAAAACGTTGGGAAATCTGCGTCGCTTGGGGCGTGATGCGCGCGGCCTATCCACTGTGGAGTACACCATTCTGCTGGTTCTGGTGGTGGGGGGCACAGTCAAGCTCTGGACTGACTTCGGAGACGATCTCGTCAAGAAGCTTAAGACCAGTACGGACAAATTTGAAACGATCCAGGTTGCCGAGGGGAACTGACCTCGTCGCCCGCGACACAGGCACGGTTTTCGTCGAGTATGTCGCGCTTCTGTGCCTGGTCTCGCTGAGCTGCGCGGTCGCCGCAGCAGCGTTGAGACCGCTCCTGCTGTACTTGCACGAAGTGCAGACGGCAGTGCTCTTACTTCCCATTCCATTCTGATTGTTCGGACGGTCTAACTTTCGTCCGAGTCCATCCAAAAATCCCAAGTGCTCTAGGAAAGCTTTGCGCCTCAGGGGGGCCGTATGCTGCTCACACCGCTATCCTTGACCGCATGCTTCGTAGCTGCCCTGTTGGCAGCTTGCACGGACTTTCGCACGCGGACGATTCCAAACTGGCTGACCTTACCCTTGCCCTCCTTTGCCATCGCTGCGCACAGCGTGATGTTTGGCTTTGAGGGCGCGGCGCTCTCCGCAGCGGGCGCGCTTATGTGCTTCATTCCGACCTACTTCCTGTTCGTGCGCGGTGCACTGGGAGGCGGCGACGTAAAGCTGTTTTTGGGGCTCGGCGCCCTGCTCGGACCGCGTGAAGGGCTCGAAGTGCAGCTCGCAGCCTTCGTACTGATTTCTCTGTACGCGCTGTGGGTGACCGCCTGGCACGGGCGCCTCAAGACGCTGCTGCAGATGTCCTACCGCGCCACGCTCCACCTCATCCTGCCGTCTCGTTTCGAAAATCCCGTGCAAGCGGAGGTGGAGCGCTTCGAGTTGCCGATGGGATTTGCCATTTTGGTGTCTGTGTCCGCGCTGTGTGTAAGGAGCGTGCTGTGACGCATGCGGTCATGCAGCAGGAGCGCGGCGTGGTGTATGCCGAGTTTCTGATGTCGATCTTCGTCTTCTTCATGCTGTTCGTGTGCATCGTTCAGTTCTCGGTCATCACCGTCGCGCGTCTGGTTGTGCAGCACGCAGCAGTGCAGGCCGTGCGTGCAGCGGTGGTGACCATCGACGATGATCCATATTTCTACGAGGACGGCACGCGCAAGCACCTCGAGCGCGACGGGCAAGGTACGGGGGGCGGGTTCGTGTCGCGCGCGCTCTCTCTCGTCACAGGGCAGCACGCGAGCGCGTTCTCGGGCTTGGGTGCCACAGGCACCGAGCGCCTCAACCGGGTGCGCAACGCGGCCTACCTTCCGCTCTCTACCATCTCTCCAACACACCGTCAGGTGGCGCGATACGTCCCTGGCGCAGACCTCATCTTTACGGATCTCGAGCATCGAAGCGTGGCCGATGAAATCGGTGATTCGCCCTTTCTTCGACTGTCCACGGGTTACGGCGTCTACGGGCGCGTGGCAGCAGCCGTCACGTTTCCTCTAAGCCCCGGTTCGAAAGAGTTTCACGACCCGGCTGACGCCTACTTCGGAGATGACGACGTCGTGACTGTAAGAGTCACCTACCTTCTTCCGTGTAATGTGCCGATAGCCCGTAAGGTTGTGTGCTCAACCCTCATCTCGATGACGGGCATCCCCGATGCCGTCGGCGATGTACTGAAAGCGCTCGACTCGCCCAGTATCGAGAACTTGGTCGCAGCCCAAAAAACCTTGAGTGCCGACTTCGCCGATGCCTGGGATGCCTTTCAGGCCAACATCGGTGAGCTTTCTGCCGCGGAGTGGTCTGTGCTGCAGCTGCCGCTTTTTGCCATGCTGGATGAGTACTTCATCGTTCTTCGCGCGGAAGCAACGCTGCCGAATCACGGCGCAGCCTACAAATATCACTCGGAGTTAGCGCAAGAAGATAAGGGGAACTTATGAGCCCTGAGAGTCGTCGGATCTCGAGCGATAGCCGGGGTGCAAGCATGGTCTTTGGGCTGTTCTTTGCCTTGTTTCTGGTCGCCAGTGTGTTTCGAATTCACGGCATCCTGGAAGCTATCTGGTATCGCCAGCACCAGCAGGATGCGGCGGATGCCGTGACCTTCGCCGGCGCCGTGATGAATGCACGCGGCATGAATCTCATCGCGCTCATCAATATGACGATGGCCGTGGTCCTTTCGGTCTACGTCGGGCTGCGTCTCGCTCAAACGCTGCTCATCGTGGCCATCGGGCTGTGCACCGCGCTCAGTGTGGTGACGATGGGTGCTTCTATGGCCTATGTTCCACCTCTCACGAGCTCCTCGGCCCAACTCCAGAAGACCATCACGAAGGTCGGCGACAAGCTGCCCAAAATTCTCTCCGCATTGCACACAGCGGGGAAAGCCGTGTCGGTGGTCGTTCCGCTCGGCGCCAACACGCGCGTCATTCAGGTGGCGACTGGCGAATACGATCAGAAGATGGCGCTGGGAATTCCAGGTCGCTTGGCGCTACCGGTGGAGGATGGAGAGTTCGACGACCTGTGCATGCACGCTGGGGAATTTGTCGGAGAAGTCGCGTTTTCACCGCTCTCTTGGTTAGGGGCAGGGAAGGTGCGCGATGCTCTCAGTGATGCCTTGGGCGCGCTTGCTGCAGCTGCACCGGGCTGGTTCTGCGGTGAGAACACGGACGGCAAAAAACCGGAAAAACCGGATCTCGACCCCAAAAAGAAACTCGATTCCTTCGAGCTACCGGTCCTCCCAACACAGAAGATGTGCAGTGATCTAAGCGCAAAGTATTTAAAAGAGACGCCCAGCGACGAGGAGCTCGAGCATCTCGAAGCCGTATGCCGTGCTGCAGCGGTCGAGTACATGGCCTCCGTCCCGTCGCGTACGGGAGAGGCGCGATACCAAGAGCCGCTTTGCCCGATCGACTGCAACGAGGAGCCACGCGATACCTGTCCGCCCGCAGGGGTCGAGCTGTGTGATGAACAACGCCGGGCCGAGATCGATCAAATGGCCATCGAGAGCGGCCAGCCCTTGCGTGTCGAACGGGGGCTGCACAGCCCCTACGGCACTCGCGTGGTGCAAGCACACAAGCAGTGTGACCCGAAGGTTGAGCGAAAGCACCCCCTGCGGGGCACGCAGTGGGTTGAGCGTACAGTGGTCCGGAAATATGAATGGAGCGTAGATAGTGTCCAGCACGGCGCCCACAAGATGGTGGCCATCAACATTCAAAGTCCGACGCGCCTCGTGGTTCGCAAAGAGGACGACGGAGCCATCCCGTGCGGCGATGCTGGCATCGTAGGACCTACGTATAGCTCTGCCCCATCCAAGGTATGTGAGGGAACTCCATTGTGCTCGGACGAGTCCGGCAGTCCGATTCCCCATATCAATGGGCCATGCCCGCGAGTGAGCCCTTTGAAGGGGGGCGCATCGCTGCTGTACGAGGCCACGACGGAGGTCATCGGCATCTTACGCTGCTTCGAGAAGCGCCCGCACACCAAAGTCGAAACACCTGACATCGACATGAGCAAAGAGCTGGAAAGCAAAAACAAGAAAAAGGAAAATACTTCGCCTTTTCAGCTCGAATCCGGCGTGTGGCTGGGCGGGAGCGATTTTCAGTTCCGCGGTGTCACTTTCGGAGGCGTTCCGCCGAGCTACGGAGACAAGGCTGTCGTCGTGTTTTCTGGGCAGGCTCCCGAGCCGAAGTCGTGGCGAGACACCGTCACAAAGGTAAGTCGATTTGCTGTCAGTCAGGCTGAGTACCTATTCGACCTGCGTGTCTTCTCAGGTTACGCGGATCAGAGAGACGAAGCTGCGAGGTTAGAGTGGCTGTGGAATCAGGGCTGGGTCGCGCGCTTGCGCCCGTTCAGACTCAACCATGGCTCGGCGGATGGCCCTCGCGACAAGCAACGCGGAATCGACCTGGAGCAGACGAAGTTTGCAGGCGGGAACGGCGAGCCAGCGCAGGACCTTTCCAGTTGTAAGCAGGATGGATGCAGCAAGCTCTCGGAGTTGCTGCAATGAGACGAGAAAGAACCAGTCGGGTGAGGCAGCGAAGGCGCTGGTCTCAACGGGGTACGGCGAGCATCGAGATTGTTGTGATGCTGCCTGTCTTTGTCGTGATCCTCGCCTGTGTGTTCTGGCTGCACGGCTTAGGGATGACGCTGCAAGGTGTCGGCATGTCATCCAGAGGCTGCGCTTGGGCCCATGCTCTTCAAGGATGCCCGAAAGCGCTGCCGCCCGTGTGTGGCGTGTTGGGCTCTCCTTTAGAGTCTGACGGGGGAAAGCTCGAGGAGATCAGTGGAACAGGATGGTTCGATAAACTAGACCGGATTCCGATCTTGAATTTGGCTGTTCGCTCGGTCTTTGGTCACGGCAAGAAAATCTCCGCATCCCAGACGCACACGGGACTTGCGGGGACTGAGGGAAGCACGTTGTTCTCCACGCAGTACGTACTCTGCAACAGTGTCGCTGAGAGCTGGTCGTCAAAGATTGAAGACCTAGTAAAATCCGTAGTGGACTGGTGAGCTCATGTCACGAATTCAAATGCGCACCCTCCAGGTAATGCTGGCGCTCTTCGTGTGCTTTGGCTGGCTTGGCCATAGTGCGCGGGCTGAGTTCGCGCACACGCTCTTGGAACGCACCGCGGGGCTGTTTGCCTTGTTTCCACACTGGCAGTCTTCCTCGCCGCGTGCGCTTCAGCTGAATGGAGCGCGCATCATCGTTGCCACGGGAACCAGTGAGCAGCCAATCGGCGTGATGCTCGACCATTTTCAGGCAGAATGTCGTGCGCACAGCGGCGGACTTCACGAGGCAGCAGAACGAGTGTTTGCGAGGCCTGCCGTATCGCTTCCGTCGATGCTGGATGGCGTGCTGCGGGTGCAAGATGGAGATGTTGGTTTGGTCGCATGTCTCGCCATCGGCAAAGCAACACTGTCTGCTGCGGCCTGGGCAGACCGAATCGCGCGCTTTACGGAAGCGTTAGACCTGCAAGCCTTTGGCGGTGTTCGTCTAGTCCGTGTGCAGCAGGCTGGCTCTCGAACCTTCTTTACGGCGGTATGGAACGACGGCCCAGTGCCGCTTGGAACCATGTTTCCAGAGCAGGGTGATAGCCCGGGATACGATGTTGTCGGCGTGCTGCGCCCTTCGGGCGCCCAGCGTGTACTCAGCGCCTTTCAGGAAGGCGAGCCCACTGGGGTGCAAGTGTATCGCGTCCAGGATGACGTAGACACGGCATTTTCCGGATACGCGACGGCTCTGAGCGCGGCCGGCTGGTCGATCCAGGATCCTGCCTTCCTGGCATCTTCTCAGGCTCACGCTGCACTCTTTCTCCGCGGCGACAGCAGTGTCGTGGTGTACGCAGAGGAGCAGGCTGGGGAGCGCTTGCTGTCTGTTCTGTCCCTAGGAGAGAAGCGCGCGAAGCTTGAGGGGGGGCCAAGTTTGGCCCCTGCACGTCGCTAAATGCTTCGGTGCAAGCAACCTTCAGACGTCACGGACGATAGCCTCCACAAGTGATGGAGGTTGGGAGTGCACCGAAAGACACTGTGGTTGGGGTTGATGTCGGCTGCGTTGGGCGCCGCTGTGCTTCAGGTGTACCTGGCACGCTACGAGCACGAGCTGGCGGGAGGGGCGCCGCGTTCCGTGTTGATTAGCACCCGGGACCTCACGCTCGGCGAGACCCTGGCGCGCTCTTCGATCACGGTTCGGTCCATTCCCGAGAGCTACATCGAAGAACGCCACATTCGCGCGGATTCTCTGGAAAAAATTCTAGGAGCGCGCGTTACCTCTGCAGTGGGCGGGGGCGGCGCCATCTTCTGGAGCGACCTCGACACGATGCAAGATGGACGGACCCTTGCCGGGCTCGTGCGGATAGGCATGCGAGCCTTTGAGCTTGCGGCCCAAGACGTGAGTTTCGACGGGTTGCTGCGGCCAGGAGATAGGGTCGACATCGTGTTTGTGTCTCATGAGGCGTCGGGAGCAAGCACGCTGCTCTCCAATATCTTGGTTCTGACTGTTGGGGGCGACCTCGGTCAGTACGATGAGGCAAGGAAGGGAGAGCGACGGGGGCGCGTCACACTTAGTGTCACGCCCGAGCAAGCGACAGTACTGGCGCATAAGGAAGGCTCCGGAAGATTTCGTCTGTCTCTCCGCAATCCACAGGATGCCGTGGTTCGCGAGTCGCGTGATGTGCGTGACAACGTGGCTCAAAGTTCAGTGCAGGGAGACGCACGTTATGCTCGCTAGTTCTGCAGCATCGACCACCGAGCAGTTGGACGTCGAGGTCTCCGCCCTGGGCGTGCACGAGGTTATTTCGCTAGATTTCAATCGGAAAGAGCTGTGTATTGGTCGGTCTTCAGGTTGTGATGTCGTTCTTCCGTCGGACAGCGTTTCGCGTAGACATGTGATCATTCGGCGTACGCGAGTCGGACTCGCGATTCGCGATGTGTCTTCCCACGGAACCGTGGTCGACGGCGTGAATGTGCAAGGGGAGACGCGGGAGGTAGGTTGTAAGACGGTGCTCGGCGTCGGGCCTTACCTCGTTGTCTTGGCTGTCCGTGGGCAGGCCGGTTTACGGTCGACAGAGGCTACGCCCCCGCTCCTGATGGTCGCCAAGGATGTACGAAAGAAACTCCGGAACAGCGTGCTGGAGAGCCTGGATTTGGTGGCCTTCGATCGTACAAAAATGGCACCTGAAACCATGCGTCCCGTCGTAGAAGCTGCGCTGCAGCGCGCTGCTGCCCTGATGCCTGAGGGGCTTCCGACAGGGCAGGACCTAGGCGCGCTGTTGCTCGAGCTTCGACACGAAGTGTTGGGGCTCGGGGCACTTGAGCCGTTGCTAGCCGATGCGCGCGTGAGCGAGATCATGGTTGTCGATCCTGAAACGATCTACGTCGAACGTGAGGGGCGAGTTGAACTCTCTCCCTCGAAGTTCACCGATGAAAATGCCGTGAGGGCGGTCCTCGAACGTATCGTGACGCCACTTGGGCGCCGCATCGACGCGTCGAATCCGATGGTGGATGCGAGGTTGGAGGACGGTTCACGCGTGAATGCGGTCATTCCGCCGCTTGCGCTCAAAGGTCCGGCGATCACGATCCGGCGCTTTCCCGCACGTCCGATGAGCATGGAGCGTATCCTCGAAGCAGGAGCCATGACGGTGGAAATGTCGTGGTTTTTGCAGAGTGCCGTTCGCGTCCGCCTCAACACTGTTATTTCTGGCGGAACGGGGTCTGGAAAAACGACCCTGCTCAACGTTCTTTCCTCCTCGATTCCAGAGTCGGAGCGCATCGTCACCATCGAAGATGCTGCAGAGCTCCGGCTCAATCAGCGCCATGTAGTCGCATTGGAGTGCCGCCCGGCGAACATGGAGGGGCAAGGAGCCATCAGCATTCGTGATCTGGTGCGGAATGCACTGCGTATGCGTCCCGATCGCATCATTGTCGGCGAGTGTCGTGGCGGCGAAGCACTCGACATGCTGCAAGCGATGAACACAGGTCACGATGGTTCGATGACCACAACGCACGCCAACAGTCCAAGGGAGGCGATCCAGAGACTTGAGACGCTGTGTCTCATGGCCGGGGTCGAGCTGCCGATCTCGGCGATTCGGAGGCAGATAGCGTCGAGTCTAAACCTTATAGTTCAACAGGCGCGGTTTTCAGATGGCTCACGACGCATCACGCATATCACCGAGGTCGTTGGCTTGCGCGACGATGGCGAAGTGGAGCTGCGCGATGTGTTTCGCTTTCTGCGACATGGGTTGGGTGAAAACGCGAAGGTGGAAGGTGAGTTCATGGCATGCGGAACCATTCCGACTTTTGTCGAGCGTTTCCTTGCGAATGGCATCTCCGGTTGGGCTCACTGAGGAGCAGAGGCAATGGCTGCGCTTCTACAACTACGACTTCTCTCGCTCGCGCTCTTGAGTGCCGCGGTGGGCTTTCTCGCCGTGCATTTAGTCACGCACCAGAGTCAGAGAGTACGCGATATGTATCGTGGCTACGTGCGTGATGTGGAGCGAGAGGTGGCGTTTTTGCGCTGGAGAACTCTTGCCCGTCACATCGTACTTGGCCAGATTGCGTGGAGCTGTGTAGTGCTTCTCTTGGCCCTGGCTGGTATGTACTTGACGTCGGCCTTGATGCTGGTTCCGGTGGCAGGTTTGTATCCAGCGTTGCAGGCGCGGCGGGCAAAGCGCGTCGCTGCCATAGAGGAACAGCTTGATGGTTGGTTGACGGCGCTGGCTTCTTCGCTTCGCGCTACACCGTCGCTGGGTGAGGCCATCGAGTTCAGTCTTCGACTGGTGGGCAGTCCATTTCGAGAAGAACTCGATACCGTGGTTAAAGAGCAACGCTTGGGAGAGCCGCTCGACGCAGCGCTAAATAGGCTGAGCGTACGTGTCGGGAGCCGTTCGCTCTCGTCGGCTTTGGCCACGCTTCATATCGGACAGCGTACCGGTGGCGACATTTCCAATGCGCTCGAGAAGTCGGCCGGAACATTGCGCGAGATGGCGCGCCTTGAGGGCGTCGTGCGTGTGAAGACTGCCGAGGGCAAGGCGCAGGGGTACATGATGATTGCCCTGCCCGTGCCACTTGTGGCGCTGCTGCATGTCATCGAGCCGAATTTCCTGCAGCCGCTTGTGCAAACCCGCGTCGGGCATCTCGTCATTTTCGCGGCAGGTGTAGCGTGGGCTGCGTCGATTGTTGCGATACGGAGGATTGTCCGTGTCGATATTTGAGATGTCTTTGTCAAACTTCGTGCTGCGTCTGGTCGCGATGGGGGCCATCGGATGCGCATGCTTTTGTCTTGGGATGAGCGTGGCGTCGGTGGAGCCCATGACAGCACCGAGCTTTGGTTTAGCGGGAAAGCAGCGGGCGCTTGCGCGTCAAGAGGCTTGGTTTCGCTGGCTCGAGCCGAGCGTGCGCTTCGTCGCAGGATGCATCGCTAGATTTCTGACTCAGCGCACGAAGAAGACACTCGAGCAAGCCATCGTACGCTCGGGCTATCCACTGGGCTTGGGCGCAGAGGAGTGGCTCGCTTTCTCGCTCGTGCTGGGCTGCGCGTCCCTGGTATTCACCGGGTTGGTTGCCGGAAAGGGTGATTCGGGTGGTATGTGGCGATTCGGAGCTGCGGCGCTTTGTGCAGGTTTGCCCATCTTGCGGTTGGTGGGCATCGCAGCCGAACGGGCCAAGCAGCTCGAGAGGAGTCTGCCCAGTGCCATCGACCTGTGTGTCCTGTGTATGGGAGCCGGAGCAGACTTTCCGGTGGCGTTGCAGTTTGCAAGTCGCGAGCTGGGCCCGAGCCATTCGGTGTGTAGAGAAGAACTTGGGATGGTGCTCGATGAGCTGCGGCTCGGAAGGACTCGAGTCGAGGCGCTCGGTTCCATGGCCGAGAGAAGCCAAAGCACGGCTGTCCGTGATTTCGTAGGCGCAGTATGCCAGTCCGAGATCAAGGGCACGCCGCTAGTTGGGGCACTCGATATTCAGGCCAAGACGCTGCGCCAAAGAAGAAGTGTACTGGCTGAAGAAGCGGCCGCGCAGGCTGGCGTAAAGCTGATGTTTCCCCTGATGCTGCTCATGCTCTGCATCCTTCTCATTATTCTCGGTCCGTTCATCGTTCAAGGCGGAGGTATGCAATGAGTCGACTGGCCGCGATGCAATGGCGGATTCTCGTATTGACCTTGCTGGCATTAGCGGGCGTTGGCGCTCTGTATTGGCAACAAGGGAACGAAGAACGGAAGCTTACGGTTCAGCACAGTTTAGCCGGGCCGCTTCCTGAGGCGCCCATGGGTTGTCCCCTCGTAGGAGAAGTCGCACGCGCACGTGCTGCGGAGCTAGAGGCCTTGGGGGAAGCAAGCTGGGAACGGGTGCCGTTTGACTTCGCGGAATCGCCTCTGGCCTGGTTGCGTATGAAGGAAGCTGAGGCTTGCTTTCGCGTTGCAGGCGACCGCGTTGGGTCGCAACGAAGTGGGCAGAGGGCTCGCTCGTTTGAGCTGGAGATATCGAGGCTTTGGATGCAAAGCAGACTTCTGCTCGATGTCGCCTTGAAGAAGGACGAGCTGGATAAGGTTGGCCGCCAAGTGAAGATCCAAAAGAAGCTTCTGGCTTATGCCGGCGACGCAGCCAAACCTTATCATGCTTGGCTGGCGAGACTTGCGCGAGCCGCCGAAGAAGCGGCTCCGACAAACAAGAGTAGGGCGAAGCCATGATTCCGAATCACGTGTTTCAGCATGCCTTGCAGCAGTTCTTCTCGCCGCTGCAGGATGTGTTACGCGACCCAAGCGTAAGTGAGATCCTCATCAACGGGCACCACACCGTCTACGTGGAACGTTCGGGTAGACTCGAGCGTGATGGGGCGGTGTTCACCAGCGAGGCAGCTCTGCTCGCTGCCTTGCGGGTGTTATCTCAGTACGTAGGTAGGCCATTTGATGCGGAGCATCCGATCCTTGAAGCCCGTATGCCAGATGGCTCCAGAGTAGAGGCCATCCTCGGTGAGCTCGCGAAAGGTGGAACGCACGTTGCGATTCGAAAATTCACTTCGAGCACGATGACCTTCCCGGACCTGGTTCGTCATGGCGCGCTGAGCGCCGAGGCGGCGGCTGTATTGCGGGAGCGCGTGCGCAGCAAGCGCAACGTGCTCGTTTCGGGCGGTACTGGGACAGGCAAGACATCGTTTCTCAATGTGCTGACCGACTGCATTCCAAGCGCGGAACGAGTTGTGGTGCTGGAAGATGCACGCGAGCTTAGTCCGCGAGGTGAGCACTCGGTGCAACTCGAGTCGCGTCCGCCGGATGCGCGGGGGCGAGGCGCCGTGAGTATCCGGGATTTGCTTCGGGCTACCTTGCGGCTTCGACCGGATCGAATCGTGGTGGGTGAGATTCGCGACGGATCGGCGCTCGATTTGGTGCAAGCCATGACATCGGGTCACGGAGGCTGCCTGTCGACTTTACACGCGAGCCATCCGCTAGATGCGTTGCGTCGACTTGAGACGATGGCGCTCAGTGCCGGTGTTGAGCTTCCGCTGGCTGCTCTGCGAGCGCAGATTGCGTCCGCCGTAGACCTCGTGGTGCAGCTTGAGAGGACTTCGCAAGGCGCGCGCGTGGTGACGCATATTGCAGAAGTGCACGAGCTGGATCGGGAGGGGCGATACGTCGTCCGGGAGCTGTTTGCGCGTGCATCGCTGGCAGGTGAGTGGGGGCTGCTCGAGGCGGTCGAGGACGTCTGTCGGGGGAGCTGCGAGGCAACGAGTTGAGTCGCGACCAGAGGTCGAACTCAAGGAGGAGGACAGCGCATGTGTCCGCATGAACCAGAGACTCGGAATCTGAATGCAGATGAGATCCGCTCATACTTGGGCAAGGTAGACAATCCTCGCGAGTCGGGGTCTGCTACCGTGCCGCACCGTGAAGTGTTTGTAGCCGACAGCGAACGCGCACATGTGCGGAGAGTCGACGGGGTGCCGCTTGAGGTTGGGATGCCGGTACTCACCGGTTTAACCAAAGCCGACGCAGTGGATGAAGAGGCTCTTCAAACCAAGGTATTCAGTCGCGTATCGGCGTCCGCGCAAGGGGCGTCAAGATTCGCATTTGTGCGAACGCTTGGCGGAAAGCGTCTCGTTCTTGGCTGTGCGCTTTGTCTCGCGGCTGGCTTGGGGCTCTCGCTACGTGTTGTGCTGACGAACGCAGACCCGGTGGTCGCTGCGCCGGTAAAAGCCTTGCCTGCGGTATTGCAAATCGAGCGCAGGGATGGGGAGCCACGTGAAGAGCTCCGCCTGGGGAACGCGGCCGAAGAGCATAGAGCCCAGGAGAGTCCTGCGGCGCCTACGGCAGCCGCTTCGGGGGTGCGTGAGATGGTGAGGCAGGCGGTAGACCTTTTGCTATCAGGCGACGGGCGAGTTGCACTCGAAGCCTATCGCGTGCTCGCGGCGGCGGAGCCGCAACGCGAAGAGTATCGGCTTGCGGTACGCCTGCTGCATGACGAGTGCGAACACGGCGGAGGTGGGCGGTGCAAATAGCGCGAGTTTGGCTGCTGCTGATTTCTTCATCGCTGGCATGTGTTCAGGCGGAGCCAAGATCTGGCCTTCAGATCGAGGTGACGGTGCATGAGGATCAGGGACCGCCAATGATCGGAATTCCGATTTCGGTAAATGGTAGTTCGGGGCGAACAACAGGCGCGGAAGG
>CAZEWA010000155.1:0-12166 GCA_964515685.1 uncultured Polyangiales bacterium
GCGTGGCCTACCAGTGCGGCGGAAGCTGCACCGCCATCACTTGCAACGATGTGGGCGCTACGTGCGGCAAGATCGGGGACGGCTGCGGTCGCATCCTTGAATGCGGCGACTGCACCGAACCCGGCGAGAGCTGCGGCGGCGGCGGTACAGCCAACGTCTGCGGCGGTGACCCCTGCGTGCGCAAGACCTGCGTGGGCGAGGGCGCCGAGTGCGGATTCATCGCGGATGGCTGCGGCGGTACGGTTCCATGCGGACCTTGCGCGCCCGGAGAAATCTGCGGCGGCGATGGCGAACCCAACCAGTGCGGTAATGGTTGCCAGCCACTGACCTGCGACGCTGTTGACGCCGAGTGCGGCTTCATCGGCAACGGTTGCGACAACGTGCCTGTCGACTGCGGTCCCTGCGATCCGGGCAAGACCTGCGGCGGCGACGGCGTGCCCAACAAGTGCGGTGAAGGCCCTGACTGCACCCCCACCACCTGCGCAGCAGTCGGAGCTCAGTGCGGCGCCATCGGCGATGGCTGCGGCGGCGCGCTGAACTGCCCTCCCTGCCCAGCTCCGCAGGTTTGCGGCGGCAGCGGTGTACCTAACCAGTGCGGTGGCTGCATCCCTCGCTCTTGCGCAGACGCAGGTGGCGCGAACTGCGGCAGCGTCGGAGACGGTTGCGGCGGCATCTTGGACTGCGGCACCTGCACGCCTCCGACATTCTGCGGCGGTGGTGGAACGGCGAACGTGTGCGGCGGCACCACGTGCACCAAGCTCACCTGCGAGGCAGTGGAAGCGGAGTGCGGCTACATCGGCGACGGCTGCGGTGACAGCGTCAACTGCGGTCCCTGCCCGCCCGGACAGGTCTGCGGCGGCGGTGGCGAGCCCAACAAGTGCGCCAGCGGCTGCACGCCTCTCACCTGCGCCAATCAGAACGCGGAGTGCGGTCTGGTGGGCAATGGTTGCGGCGCGAGCATCGGCTGCGGTCCTTGCCCGGCCGGGGAGACCTGCGGTGGTGGCGGCGAGCCCAACAGGTGCGCGCCTGGCGATGCTTGTCAGCCGCTCACCTGCAACGACCTCAACGCGAACTGCGGCGCGGTCGGCGATGGCTGCGGTGCACTCCTCAACTGCGGCACGTGCCCCGCGGGTCAGACCTGCGGCGGTGGCGGCACCCCGTACCAGTGCGGCGGTGGTTGCACGAAGCTGACCTGCGCTCAGGTCGGAGCCGATTGCGGCGCCATCGGCGACGGTTGCGGCGGTCTCGTGCAGTGCGGTGATTGCCTGTCGGGTGAGATGTGCGGCGTGTTCTCACCCAACAAGTGCGCGGGTCTACAGTGAGCCTCAGGCTCGCCTAGCACTGATTTCCAGCACTTAGGTCGCCTTCGGGCGGCCTAAGTCGTTTAACCGGGTACCGAATCACGGCCCGGGTACTCCTCGTTGGTGCTCCCCGTCGACGGGGCATGTACCAAGTAGCTTCGCCGACGGCGAACGACCTTGCGCGTCGGCGAGCAACCTGGAAGGGCGCCTTCATCTCCCGGGCGCGCTGGCTCCCGATGCACTCGATGGGGGGCGCGCTGCCGGTTCTGATCCGCGAGCTCCGGGCCGCGCAGGGCGAGGTGTTGTTGGGTAACGCGGAGAGTCTGTACCGCTCGAAGCCGGGGCTCAGGCAGACACGCTTCAATGCAGCCGCGAGCTGGATGTCGCGGAGAGCCGTACTTGTCCTCGCCTGTCGTCGGTTCGGTACGGAGAAGACAACAAAGAATGGAGACCCGAAAGCATCGTCACGAAGCCTTGCGGGCCTTCGCGATCCAGCTTGTGACTGCCTTGCGCAGAGCAACGTGTTCAGAGATTTCTTGCTCGCCAGCAAGGCGCGCCAGCTCTTCGTAGACCGATCGTGGGAGTCGCACGGTCTTGACCACCGTGCCCTCGGCGTCGACCCCTTTCTTTGGTCGACCACGCTTAGATTTCGACCACGCAAGAGCTCGCTTTAGCCCCTCTGGGCCGCGTCCAAATTCGATGATTCCATCCTCCTTGAGCGGCGGAATCTCGCGCAGCGACGCCTCGCTAGGGCGCTTCGCGCGCTTAGCGGTAGACGTCTTCTTGGTAGAGCTTTTTTTCATGGCGAGTTGCCTCCCGCGCGCTGATGATGCGCGCTCCATCTTCGTCGAACTCTACGGCGACCACGAAGAGACACCGGCTTACGCTCGAGTAGCCAATGACCGCGAAGCGGCGCTCATAGGAGTGGTTCTGTCCGCGATACCGCGCATTCGGATCGTCGAACACAGTCACTGCCTCCTCGAAGCTCACCCCGTGGTTGGCTGCGTTGCTTGCAGCCTTCTTCGGGTCCCAGGTGAACCTCCTGTCGGCCATGGATATACAGTGCACCATTTATGCGGCACGCTCAAGTATTCAGTGCACTGTTTTTTCTGAGTGGGAGGGCAAAAAAGACGATGCCTAGCTAGGGGTACGAGTCGAGGTCTTCCGGCGCACTGGTCGCGCGCCGGTCTGCAGTGAGCCTCAGGCTCGTCTAGCACTCGCACTTGACGCATGAAGGAGCCTCCCTAACTGGGGAGGCTCCTTCAATTGGGCGGAACACACGCGCTTGCCAGCGAGGCCCACGGCCTCCAACCTCTACCGATGCGCGCCTGTCTCATCGCATCGTTGTTGAGCTTTATCGCCTTGGGTAGCTTGAGCTGCGCGTCGTGCAGCGAGAACCCGCAGGCGCCTAAACCAAGCTCCGATGCATCGATAGAAGAAGGCGCGGGTACGCAAGGCTTAGCGCTGTCACTCGTGGCTGAAGGCTTCGAGCAGATCACGGATGTGGAGTTTCTGCGCGGGCCGGGGCGCAGAGCCGTCGTGCTCAACAAGGAGGGTCGCGCTCAGCTCGTGGATCTCGCGGGCGCCAGCGCCGAAAAACCAGCGCGTCCGTCGCATACGGTGTTTGAGCTCGAGGTCGACACGCCTTCGGAGCTCGGTCTCTTGGCGCTCGCATTTCATCCGGATTACGCGGAAAACGGCCGCTTGTTCGTGCACTACAACCCGAAGGGCAAGCAAGCGACGCGCCTCTCTGAGTTTCAGCTGCCCATGGCAGAATTCAGCTCGGGAACCGCGAAAGAAACGCGCGTGCTATTCGAGTTTGCGCAGCCCTATACGAATCACAACGGCGGCGAGCTCGTCTTCGGCCCGGATGGAAAGCTGTATTGGGGCGTGGGCGATGGAGGTTCCGCTGGCGATCCGCAAAATCGCGCCCAGGACCTCGGTTTGCTATTCGGCAAGGTGCTGCGGCTCGATGTGGATGCCGATGACTACGTGCCGCAGGACAACCCCTTCGTGAATCGGAGCGGCGCGCGTCCAGAGATCTTTGCCTACGGGTTGCGCAATCCTTGGAAGCTGAGCTTTACGCCTGATGAGCGTCTTGTGGTGGCCGACGTAGGGCAAGACAAGTTCGAAGAGATAGATCTGGTGCGCGCAGGCGACAACATGGGCTGGCGGCGCATGGAAGGTAGCCGTTGCTTCAAGCCCACCACGGGCTGCCGCCAGGAGGGCATGGTGGATCCCGTGTTCGAGTACGGCCGAGAGCTCGGAGGTAGCGTCACCGGGGGCTACGTCTACACAGGCAAGCTGTTGCCTCAATTGCGCGGAAAATACGTGTTTGCGGACTTTCTCTCAGGCCGTATGTGGGCGCTCACGCTGCCTACGCAAGAGGGAGACAAAGCCGATGCGGAAGAGCTAGCGGCGTTATCGGTGCTCGACGTGAAGACGGCGGCCTTCGGGCGCGATGCAGACGGTGAACTCTATGTGAGCGATTTCGGCGCGGGCAAATTGTATCAGCTGACTGCAGCTCGGCCCTGAGGCTTTGCTCGTGCGCGGGGCTGCCAGAGCTCGCGCGTCACGCGGTTAGCCAGCGGCGTCGCTTGGGCCGTACATGGACTCCGCGATTTTGTACGCACTGACTTCCAATCGCTGCAAGGCTTCGCGAATCGAGGTGGGCTCGCCGCGCGCCATGCATGCTTTGAGCGCATCTAGGTCCAGCTTGACGGCCTCGAGCACCTGCGCAGGCACCAGGTCCGCGCACTCGGTCACAGCGCGCTCGCTCGTGTAAATCAGCGCCTCTGCAGTGTTGTTCAGCTCGGCAAGCTCGCGCCGAAGCGCGTCCGAGTCCTTGAATTTCTCCGCGTCCGCCACAAGCTGTTCGACCTGCTCCAGTGTGAGCCCACTCGAGGCCACCACACGCACGCTCTGATGTTTGCCCGTGCCGCGATCGACCGCGTTCACATTCATGATGCCGTTTGCGTCGAGCTCGAACGTGACCTCGATCTCAGGCACACCGCGCGGCGCCGGAGGGATGGGCGAGAGTTCGAACTTGGCCAGCGTCTTGTTGTCCGCCGCCATCTCGCGTTCACCTTGCAGCACGTGCACCGGTACAAACGGCTGGTTGTCTACGCTAGTCGTGAAGATTTCGCTGCGCTTGGTGGGGATGGTCGTGTTGCGCGGGATAATCGGGTAAAAGACCCCGCCACCGGTTTGCACGCCGAGCGAAAGCGGCGTGACATCGAGCAACAGCACTTCGTCCATCAGGCCCGAAAGTGCGGCCGCTTGCACTGCGGCGCCGCATGCGACGACTTCGTCGGGGTTCACGCCCTTGTTGGGTTCGCGCCCGAAAAATTCGCTCACTTTCTGCCGCACCAGGGGCATGCGCGTCATGCCGCCCACGAGCACGACTTCATCGATATCGCTGATTTTCAGCCCCGCATCCGCCAGCGCCTTTTCGCAGGGCTCGAGGCTCTTTTCGATCAGGTCCATGACCATGATCTCAAGCTCGCTGCGCTTGAGCGTGAGCACGAGGTGTTTGGGGCCTGTGCTGTCGGCTGCGATGAAGGGGAGGTTTATCTCCGTGCTGAGCGAGCTCGAAAGCTCGTGCTTGGCCTTCTCGGCCTGCTCTTTCAGGCGCTGCAGGGCCATGCGATCGCCACGCAACGCGATGCCCGTCTCCTTCAGAAATTGGTCGCACAGGAACTCGATCAGTCGATGATCGAAGTCTTCGCCGCCCAGGTAGGTGTCGCCGTTGGTCGCACGGACCTTGAACACGCCCTGATGGATTTCCAGGATCGAGATATCGAAGGTGCCGCCGCCTAGATCGTAGACGGCGATGCGCTGCCCTTCCTGCTGGTGCAGCCCGTAGGCGAGGGCGGCGGCCGTGGGCTCGTTGATGATGCGCTTCACCTCGAGGCCTGCGATGCGCCCTGCGTCCTTGGTGGCCTGGCGTTGTGCGTCGTCGAAGTAAGCCGGGACCGTGATCACGGCCTCGCTGACGACTTCACCGAGATAGGCTTCCGCGACACTCTTGAGCGTACTCAGGATGATGGCGGAGATTTCTTGCGGCGATTGTGCAGGCCCGCCGACCTGCGTCCAGGCGTCGCCGTTTTCGGCTCGCGCGATGCGGTAGGGGATGAGCGCTGCTTGGCGCTTCACTTCTTCCGAATCGAACTTGCGCCCCATCAGCCGCTTGACGGCAAACACCGTGCGGTCGGGATTGGTGACCGACTGGCGCTTGGCCACCTGGCCCACCAGGCGCTCGCCGCTGGCCGTGAACGCGACAACGGAGGGGGTCGTGCGACTTCCCTCCGCATTCGGGATCACCAGCGGCTCGCCGTTTTCGAGAATCGCGACGCAAGAGTTCGTCGTACCCAGGTCGATTCCAATGACTCTCGCCACATGAACACCCTACCGAATCCGCAGGGGCGGCGTTAGCCTTTCTGCGGCTTCACTCATGAAAAGCGTGAACTAGGCGCTTGGTTCGTCGGCGGCTTGCGCGCTGACCTTGGGCTTGGCCTGTGCCACGGCGACCATCGCGGGCCGCAGTAGCTTGCCGCCGAGGCGGTAGCCCGGAACCATCTCGATGACCACGGTACCGGCGGGCTCTTCGCTCTCTACCTGCTGCACGGCTTCGTGGAGGCCCGGATCGAAGGGCTGCCCGAGGCTGACGATGCGCTCGGCTCCGAGGCGCGCGAGGGCGTCTTCGGTCAGCTTGAGCACCATGCGCACGCCTTCGAGGATGGCCGCGCTTTCGGGCGACTGGGTAGCGGCCTGAATGGCGCGCTCCAGGTTGTCGGCCACCGGCAGAACCTCGATTAGTGCGCGCTCGAGCCCCTTGCGATTGGCCTCTTCCACGTCGCGCCGTGAGCGCTTGCGGTAGTTGTCGAAATCCGCGGCGGTGCGCAGCAGCTGGTCCTTGAGGCGCGCGGATTCTTCCTGCGCTGCCTGCAAAGCCTCGGCCTGTGCGTCTACGGGCGCCTCCAACTCGGCTTCCGCTTCGAGCGGCGGCTGCGTGCTTTCTTCGGGCGAAATCACGGGCTCACCCGCTTCAGACTTCTGTTCAGCTTCGTTCACGCAACATCCCCCTACGTTGGCCGCCAAGATATACATTCAATCCACCAAAGCAAGGCCCAGGGACTGCGCGTGCAGTCCTCGCCCAGGGTGGAACAGTTCAATCAGTTCCGCTTATCGAGTAGCAGCGTGAGCAGGTTCGCCGCGCAACTCACGAGGGGGACCACCTTTTGATAGTCGATTCGGGTGGGACCGATGAGGCCCAGCGTCCCCGTGCCGCTGCCGTTCTGGCCGAAACTCGCGCTGAT
This sequence comes from uncultured Polyangiales bacterium, assembly GCA_964515685.1. Classification (GTDB taxonomy): domain Bacteria; phylum Myxococcota_A; class Polyangia; order Polyangiales; family DASUME01; genus DASUME01. The sequence continues at coordinate 6,620 of CAZEWA010000155.1, forward strand.
GAGCGAGAGATTTTGGGTGTCGGACAGCTCCGTTTCGGCGCCGATCAGTATCTGCACGCCACCGGCAGCAAGCGTGCGATCCAGCAAAACCAGCAAGCGTTCTCGTTCTCCGAGCACCGATAACACGCTGCGGATTTTGTCGACGCTGGCGAAGTCCGGTTGCTCAAGTAGGCGCTGTTGACCCTCGATCACCACCTCGCGCGAGGTCGTGCCCGCGGACAGCGTGGCTTCCATGATGCGCGACGCGCTCGCAGCGACGCTGTTGCGCTCGCGTTCGGCCGTACGCGCGACCACGGCGCGCAGCTCGGCGAGGGTACGGTTGCCCAACAGAGACTCGAGGTAGTTGTGCAGGCGCTCGAGTTCCTGGGCATCGGGCTCGCTTTCCACGTGAACGACGCGGTTTTCTACCGAGCCTGAGCGCGTGACGACCACCGCGAGCAATTGACCTTTGCGCAGCTTGAGCCAGCGCAGCTGCGCCACATGCTGCTCCTCGGCGCGCGGGGTATGGACGACGGCGGCGGCGCCCGTGAGGTGCGACAGCAGGCGGCCTGCTTCGCGAGGCAAGTCATCGACCCCGGGATTGAGCTGTGACAGGCGCTCGAACAGGGCGAGCCGGTCCTGGGGCTGCACTTCGCGCACGCGCACCAGGGCGTCGACGAAGGTGCGAAAGCCTTTGTCGGTCGGGATGCGTCCGGCGCTGGTGTGAGGCTGAGCGAGGTAGCCCGCCTCCTCGAGGTCCGACAACTCGTTGCGGATCGTCGCAGGCGAGACATCGAGCCCGTAGCGACGCGCCAATTTGCGTGAGCCCACCGGTTCGCCCGTGGCGATATATTCCGTCACGGCCGCGTACAGGATCCGGCGAGAGCGAAAACCGAGCTCCAGCATCAAGATGTCCTTCTAGCTAGGCCGTGCGAGGTGTGCGTGTCAAGAGCGAGTCATGGCGCTTGAGCCATTTGTGTAATGCATCTCACTTTGCGAGCACCCGAGCCAGCTCGATGAGCTCCAGATCGAGGGGCTTGGTGCGGCCGGCGATGTCGGAGAGGGGGGTATGGGTGATCTCGCCGCGCATCAGCCCGACCAGCACGCCCGACACCCCCTGCGAGAGCGCGGAGACGGCAGCCGTGCCCAAACGCGTGGCGAGGATGCGATCGGCCGCCGTTGGCTGAGCGCCGCGTACTACATGGCCGAGGGTGGTGGCGCGCAGCTCGAACCCGATCATCTCTTGGTTTGCCTGGAAGTGTCGCATGATGGCCTCTCGGCCGTTCTTGGCGCCTTCCGCGCACACCACGATGGCGTGGGTTTTGCCGCGTTGGTAGGCCGCCCGGAGTCGCTGGGCGACTTCTTCGGGGCTTACCTCGGTTTCGGGGGTGCTTATCACCTCGGCTCCACCGGCCAGGCCCGCCATCAGCGCCAGATAGCCGCAGTCTCGGCCCATGGTTTCCACCAAAAACGCGCGCTGGTGCGAGGAACCCGTGGTGCGGAGCCGGTCGATGGCCTCGAGCGTGACGTTGAGCGCGGTGTCTACGCCCAGGGTGATTTCCGAGCCGAGCAGGTCGTTGTCGATGGTGGAAGCCACCCCCACCACAGGAAATCCCATGCCGTTCAGCGCAGCCGAACCGCTCTGCGAGCCGTTGCCGCCCACGACGATCAAGGCCTCGATGCCGCGCTGCGCCAAATTGCGAAGCGCTTTGAGTCGGCCCGGTTGCTCGTGGAATTCCTTGGCCCGCGCGCTCCCGAGAAAAGTGCCACCGCGTTGGATGATGCCACCCACGTCGCGCGCCCGCAGGGGTTCGAACGCGTCGTCAATCAGGCCCTGAAAACCGTAGCGGACGCCGAACACCTCCGTGCCTCGGTCAAGTGCGCTGCGCGTGACCGCGCGAATCGCAGCATTCATTCCTGGCGCGTCTCCGCCGCTCGTCAGTATCGCGATGCGATGCATGGACATAGCGTAATGTTTTCCTGCACTGGGCGTCCACGTGCTCGCGACAAATGATCGCTTAAACACCTAATTTAGGCAATCGTAGTGCGTAAGGCATCTACTCCCTAAAATGGAATGTCAGCGTCGGTGCAAATCACCTTGCGCGAAGGGGATTTCCTCGTCAGCACTCGTAAGGTGACGAGCGAGCGTGCACCCGATGTCCAGAACGTTGGCCGAAAGGCCAGCGGGGCGTCTCACGCTGCGGATGGAACGTCTGAGATGAGAGAGCGGACGCCGGAGAGCGAAGTTCTGCACGGACTGCTCCAGCTCAAAAACTCCGCGTCACTGGCCACCGGAGACATCGTCAGTGCGCTGAGCGAGGTGACTGAGTTTTCGGTTTCGTTGCTCAATGTGGTAACGGTGCGTGTGTACCAGCTCAGCGCGGACGGCGAGACACTCGACTGTGTGCACGCTTTTTCCTCGCGCGGCGAAGTACTACAAAGCGATAGGCTCGAGCAGCAGCGGGACGCTCGCTACTTCGAGTCGCTGCGCGCGGTGGGCTTTTTCGAGACCAGCGCCTCTGAGACGTCGAGCGCAGCGGCCTTGCGGCCTCACCGCCCTCAGTGTGTGCGCATGGACGGGGCGGTCCGGCTGCGCGGCCGGATGGTGGGAGTGGTGTCGTTCGAGCGCGAAGAGCGCATGGGTGCGTTTCAGTTCTGGGAGCGGCTCTCCGCGTTCGCGGTGGCGGACTTTCTGGCGATGGTGCTGCAGGTGCGCGCGCAGTTGCGCGGGGAAGCCCAGCTTCAAAAGCAGCAAGCCTACGTAGAAGAGCTGCTGGAGTCGCGCACGAACGCGGCCGTGCGTGAGAATGCGGATTTGCAGCGTGAAGTAGACGCACTCCAGCTCGCGGCAGAGACCATCCGCAAGTCGGAAGACGAGCGGCGCAAGCTGTTTGCGGCATCGCCTGTGCCCATGTTGCTCGTGAGCAAGCAAGATCAAGTCATCCGATTTGCCAACGACTGTTGCGCGCAGACCTTGCGGTGCAGCGTGAGTGAGCTGTCTGAGCGCGCCATATCGGAGCTTTTCATGCGCCCGTCGGACCATCAAGACGTGCTCGCAGCGCTCGAGGCACACGGCGAAATCGACGCCCGTGAACTTCAGCTGCGTGGCCACGATGGAGAGGGGTTTTGGGCGCTCTTGTCTGCGCGCACCATGCAGTTCGGGGAAGAAGACGCGGTGCTTGTGGCGTTCAGCGATCTCACGGCGCAAAAGACCGTGGAGCATCAGCTGCGCACGCTCGCGCAGCGTGATCCGCTGACGCAGGCCTACAATCGGCATTACTTCTGGCAGTTGGCGGCCAGCGAGATAAGCCGTGCGCGCCGTTACCAACGCCCGCTTTCGCTGGCCATGGTCGATGCCGACTACTTCAAGAACATCAACGACCAGTACGGCCACGACGTGGGCGACATGGTGCTGTGCTCGCTCGTCAGCATTTGCCAGGAGACGCTGCGCGTGAGCGATGTGCTGGCGCGCTACGGCGGCGAAGAGTTCGTGGTGCTGCTGCCAGAAACGCCGCGCGAAGGCGCTGAAGTCGTGATGGAGCGCCTGCGTGAGCGCGTGGCCAATACCCCGGTCGTGCTCGACGACGGGCGCGAGGTCACGTTGACGGTGAGTGTCGGGCTTGCGGCCTTCCAGCCCAGCGACGCGAACGTAGAGCAGCTGATCAAGCGCGCCGATGAGGCTGTTTACGCCGCCAAGCGCGGTGGGCGAAACCGCGTAGCGCAGCGCTGAGGCGCCTCGCAGCTGCCGAACGAAGATCTGCGAGAGGAAGATCTGCGAGAGAAAGCGTGAACGTTCACGGCCGCCGACTACACTCGGCCCGTGTTTTCGTGGCGCACTCGCCTCGGACTGTGCGCGCTTCTAACCGTTCAGTTCGTTGTACTCGGTTCTCTTGCTTGGGCTCGCTATGCGAACGTCCACCACGAGACCTTCGACTTGGCCCTCTACGCGCGTGTGGCCTTTGGCCTTGCGCATGGGGACGGATGGTCGCCTGTGCTCAACACGCACGTGCTCGGTGCGCATGTTTCGCCCGTGCTGTTCGTGCTGGGCGTCTTGGGGCGCGTTTTTGGCACGGTCCCAGTGCTGCTGTGGGGGCAGGCGGCCTGCGTCGCACTTGCAGGATATCCCTTGGCCAAACTTGCGGCGCGCAGGCTCGGCACGCGCGGTGTGGTGCTCGCAGGGGCAGCTTGGCTGCTCTATCCCAACGTTTGCCACGTAGCCACGTTTGAGTTCCATCCCGGCACGCTGGCTGTGCTGCCGATGGCATGGGCCTACGACGCCCTCGACCGCAGCAACTTTCGCGCGCTTGCGCTGAGCTGCGTAGGTGTGTTGTTTTGCCGCGAGGACTTGGGCGCGTTTTGCGTGTTGATAGCGCTGGTCGCCTATCGGTCGCGCCGTGATCGCAGGTTTGTGTGGCTCGCCGCGAGCTGCTTTGCGTACAGCGCGCTCGGCACGTTTGCGGTTTTGTACTTTGCCCCCAACGACAGCTCGCTTTCGCAGCACTTTGGCATTTGGGGCGGTTCGCCCTTCGGTGTGCTCAAGACCCTGTTTACCGATCCGGGGCTTGTCTGGGAGCACTACACTGCCCGTCCCCGCCTCACCTATTTGCTGCGCGTGCTCGCGCCGTTGTCGCTGTTTTCCCTGCGTGCTCCGCTGTTGCTGCTGCCTGCGCTGCCCTATTTGCTGCTGAACCTCACGAGCGAGTTTCCCACGGCGCAGCAGCAGTTCTCGCACTACCTCACGCCTGCTATCCCGGCCATCGTCGCATCCGGGTTGGTGGGCGTGGTGCAGGCCCAGACGCGCTTTGTGCGCGGCATGTGGTTTCTCACGCTGGGCATTGGCTTCTTTGCCTTGGGCGGTTCGCCGCTGTCTTACGATTTCAAGCGCGAGCCATTCGTGGCCGATGCGCAGACGCTCGCAGCGCGCGAAGTGCTGGCCGCGATTCCAGAGAGCGAAAGTGTGCAGGCACCCGACGCATTGCTTCCGCACCTGGCCGAGCGGCGTGTGGTGCATCGCGCACCGCCCCCCGAGTTCAGCACCGAATACCTGGTGCTCGACGTGTCCCATCGCCAGCGCTACGCGAAAACGGACGACCTGCTGCGTACGCTGGAGGAGCCCTTGGTGCGAGGGATCTTCGCGCGCGGCGATCATGCGCTCCTGGTTTATGCGCCGCCTTATGCGTTGTTTAAGCGCGGCGAAAGTGCGCGCGACGCTGCCCTGGTGAAGCGCTTCTTCGCGCAGTCGTTGCCCCAGCCTGAGCACGATGCGTCGCAGAACCTTACTGCATGCCTTTCGTCGGAAGGCGCGGAGCTCGTGGGCAACGTGCTCAAATTGTACTTCGTCGCGCATGCAGCATGCCCTAGCGACCTCGCGCTCTACCTTGGCGCCACATCGACGCCCGAGCGCACCGATCTGCTGTTTGCTGGCGAACTGTCCCCTGCACAGCTCCGTGCGGGCGACAAGCTCATGAGTCCGCACAGTCTGAGTGAGCGTGAGCTCGAGGCCTATCGAGAAGGGGTATACATTGGGCTCTTACGCGAAAGCGGCGCGCGTCCTGAACCTGAGGATCC
>CAZEWA010000156.1:0-11995 GCA_964515685.1 uncultured Polyangiales bacterium
CATCGAGAAGCTGAACAACCACATCCATCGTTGCGCGCGCACATCGCCTCCTTGCCCCGGAGAGAAGAATGGTATCTGCTCTCTGACGCCTCAGGTAACGGGAAGTTCTGTGCGGCTCAGATAGGAACCCTTTTTATTCCCTGGCCCGGGCCGAGGAGCTCGGGCCTCAGGCCCCTGAGGTACGCTCTTGGCCAGGCAGGCTGTCGCGGGTGCGCTGCTTCTCGCGCTGGTGGATGCGCACCAGGGCCAGGAAGAACGTGACCACCAGGGGGCCCAGTAAGAGGCCTACGGGGCCAAACGTGGCGAGACCTCCCAGCAAGGCGAAGAACACGACCGCACCGTGCATCTGCAGTCCGCGCTTCACCAGGATCGGCTTGATGATGTTGTCGACCAAACCGACGACCGTAAGGCCCCAGATTGCAAGAAAACCAGCCATCCAGGCCTTGCCTTGCATGAACAGGAGGAGGGCGCCCAAGACGCACATACCGCCTGCACCGACGGCGGGAATGAAGGCCGCGAAAAAGGTGACTACTGCAAAGAAAAAGGGGTGCGGAAGGCCTGTGATGATGTAGCCAAGCAGAGCGGCGACAGCCTGCACGCCCGCTGTGGCCAGGGTCGATGCCAGCACAGATACCGTGACCTTACGGAATTCGGTCAGAAGCTCGAGTGCTTGTCCCTGCGCGAGCGGAGAAATTTCTTCTATCCAGCGCACCAAGCTTTTCCCGTCGACCAAGAGAAAGAACAGCGCAATCAGCATCATGATTGTTTGCACGAGCAGGGAGCCCGTTGCAGCCAGAGCGCCTGTGACCGCGCGCGCAGCTTTTCCACCTTGAGCGCTCGCCTGTTGTTGCAGCGTGGCGTCGATGGACTCCTCCTCGATGGGAAACTTCTCGAGCAATTTTTCTGCGACGTCCCGCAGTCCCACGGGCAGTTCTGAGATGAGTCCCGTCACGCCTTCGCTTTGTATGGTTTCGGCGATGTAGCGCCCTCCCGCCACCGATTCGCGAACCACAAACGCGGCGATACCGCCGAACGGCACGAGCAGGGCGAGTATGACCAGCAAGCAAACTAGCGCTGCACTTACATCGCGGTGCTCGCGTAGGCGAAGTGCCAAACGATCCTGTAAGGGCATGAGTGCACCCGCGAGGACCGCGGCAAAAATCAGCGCTTCTGCGAACGGGCGAATAATTAACGAAACGAGAAGCAGAGAGCTCAAAACGAGCGCCGTGAAGATCCATTTTGCGCTCTTCGGTTTCTCCATAAGTCCTGGACTCCTCAAGGGTTCCTGAGCGCGCGCCGAGGGGACGTCAAGCGTTCATCAAGCATCACTCTTGGTGTAAATTAGAGCATGAGATTAGAAACGGAACATGTCCGTACGAGATTTCTGCTTAGACGCAGCGCGTAAAAACGGTTAGAAACCTTGCCAGCGAGCTTGAGGTCGGGGAACCTCGTAGAAGTGGGGGCTTTCGCGGTCCCTTGGGGGTGCCATCATGGTTTGGCTCAACGACATCTCTCCGTGGACACTGGCAGCTTTTGGTTTGAGCTGGCTCGGTGTGTCGGGAGTTTGCGCCTTGGCTTTGGGCAAAGTTCTCGCACGCGGTAATGATGCCGCCGCGACCGAGGCGCAAGCTGTCTTGCGCCTCGAGTCCCTGCGTGCGCTCAAGCCTGCGGCAGAGACCTACCGTGAGGAAACCGGAGACTGGCCCCATCACGAGGAGCTTGCGCCGGATTCTTTCGCTGAGGACGCCGCTGACGACTTCGCTGCGGACGACGACGAGGCCTACGCAGGACGCGCTGCGAGCGGCACGCAGTTCAAGCCCGTCCTGTTGGACGAGAAGAACGCTCCTGGCGAGGCCGAGCGCCCGCACATTCGCCGCGTTCGTTAGGCATCCCAATTTGGCTATGGAGTGGGGAAACACGGCAAAGTAGCCCGAAAAGCTGTCGCCAGATATCTTCCCCGCAGTGTCGAAATCTCCCTCGTTGAACGCAGTATTGTTCCGGCTACTTGTGTCCGACGATTCGAGCGACGCTGCGGGACAAGCGCTGCGAGCGCAGTTTGGGCGCTTTGAGCCGCGGGCGCGCGCTGAAGCCATCGAGGCGCTCGAGCCGCACAAAGTGTTTCCGCTGCTCGCGTATCGGCTTGCTCAGTGCGGGGCCAGCGAGGTGCTGGAGGCGCTGCCATCGGAGCTCAGGGCGCGCTTAGACGGATCTTTACGCCAGGTCCGCGCGCTGAACGGGCTGCTCTTGCTCTCCGCGGCCAGCATTCTGCGCGCGGCGTCGGCGCTCGATGTTCGGCCCGTGTTGCTCAAGGGCCTCTTGTTCGCGGATTCCTACTATCCGGATCCTGCTACACGTCCCATGAGCGACCTCGACCTGCTGTCGGCTCCTGGCGAGTCGTTGCGGCTGCAGGAGGCCCTCAAGCGCGCGGGATTCCTGCGCGCACCGAACCATGTGGTTCAGGCACATGCAGTCGCCTTCGAGAACGCCCAGGGCGTGGCGTGTGATGCCCACGCCTATCTGGAGATGTATCCGCAGCTGCCGTGGTCCGAACTCGAGCGCGAAGTCTCGCTGCGTCGCTTGCGTGGAGTGCGTGTCGGCGCGCTTCAGTCCGATGTCATGCTCGCACACCTTATCGAGCACATGCACGGGCACACGCGAGAGCTGGGCGTGGTGCTGCTTTGGCTTGTGGACATTGTTTTCGTATTGCGACGGCACGCGCACGAACTCTCGGCTGCGGCGTTGCGGCGCTTGATCGTGGCGCCCGAGGTTTGGGTTCTGTGTTTGCGCGTGCTGGGGTTGCTCGTGCGTTGCGGTGAGACGCTGCCCGCGGGGCTTTTGCCGTTGTCGTCTCAGATTGCGTCTGTGCCCTTGCTGACGCTCGAGGAAGTGCTGCGCCTGCGTCGCACGCGGCCCTGGGGACTCCCGCATCCCGCGGGGCTCCTGCGGCTTCTCGCGCAGAGCCTCAGACTGCGCGACTACGGGCAGCGTGCGAAACCGATGGCGTCTGATCTGTTGTATTTACCGGTGGATGTCCTTCGCGCACGCAGCGTTTGGTAAGACGCGCTAGGACGCACACGTTCGGAAAAGACGCGCGCGAACGTACAGAAAAGCCCTGAAAATAAGTGGTGATCTGCGAAACACAATCGCAAGGTTATCGCTTCCGCACATTGTGATTCGCGCTCGTTCGATTCATATGATCTAAGCGCACCTCGCTCAGTTTGCGTGAAAACGCGTGCGAGAACGCGCAAAGGATGGTTGTTCTATGTCATGGCAACGTTACCGTATCGGCGCGCTTGCGCTCTTGCTCGCCTCGGCTACGCCCTTTCAGGCCGGCTGCGGAGATGATGACAACGACGATAGAGACCCGGACACCGGTGGCGATGGAGACGGTGACGGCGATGGAAATGCCGCAGAAGATTGCGATGTTCTGATCGCGTCAGGCAGTAACACCGAGGCCATTCAAGAAGCCTTCATCGAGGTCAAGACCGGTGAGACCATTTGCTTTGAAGATGGTACTTACGAAGTCGACAACGAGCTGAGTCTGTCCGTTGCGAACGTGACGGTACAGGGGAATGCGAAGGATCGCAGCGCGGTGGTGCTGGATTATTCAGACCAGCAAGAAGGTAAGGATGCGCTGAGTGTGAGCTCAGATGGTTTTACCATTCAGCATCTCACGCTGAAAAATTCGAGTGGAAACTCGATCGTCGCGAGAAACACGAAGCGAACTACTTTCAGAAATCTCCGGGTGTTTTGGGATCGCGCAGCGTCAACCGAGAATGGAGCCTATGCGGTGTACCCGCTCAGCTCGGAAGATGTTTTGGTGGAGGGCTGCGAGGTCTCGGGCGCCTCGGATGCGGGAATTTACGTCGGTCAGTCCAAGAACATCATCGTTCAGGACAATGTGGTGCACGGTAACGTGGCCGGCATCGAAATCGAGAACAGCGACAACGCCCTCGTGACCGACAATCTCGTGTACGAGAACACCGCCGGGATCCTGGTGTTTGTGTTGCCGAATCTTGAAAAGAAGGACGGCGTCGGCGCCATCGTGGAGGACAACGAAATCCGCGATAATAATCTCGAAAACTTTGGCGAGGAGGGAACGACGGTTTCGTTTGTGCCACCCGGCATCGGTTTGCTTTTGTTGGCGGCCGACAAGACGGAGGTTCGTGAAAACACCTTCCGAAACAACAAGAGCGGCGCCATTCTCGCCGTGTCTTACGACACCTTCTCGCTTATCTGCGCGGCCAATGGCGGCAGAAACTGCAGCGGAACGGATGCAGATACCGACCCGGATCTGAGCAAAACTTACATCCACGACAACACGTTCGAGAACAATGGCCAGGATCCGTCAGCCCTAGTGGCGGGACTGCTCGGTGATTCACTCGAGAATGTGTTGTGGGATGGAATCGTGCCCGAGGGAGACGACGAAGACCAGTTGTGTTTGGGCACGGATCCCACGACTATATTGGTGTTCGGTGACAACGATGGCTTCCTCGACGATCCCATCACAGACGCGAGCCTGTTTACATGCACGTTGCCCGAACCGTTCGACGACATTGATCTTCCCCAAGACGATTGAGTAGTCCATTGACGTTGTCTAACTCAGGATGGTGTGCCCTAGCTGCTCTCTTGCTCGCCGGTTGCGGAGCTGTCGAGCAAGAGGCCGGCGGGCGAGATGCTGGCGACGTATCTGACGGAAACGTCGCAAGGCCGAGTGCAGACGCAGCGACCGGAGTTTCGTTACCCTGGTCGACCGAGGCGCTTGGCCCTGTACCTCATCCTGGGGACAACGTGCCTACGGAGGCAAAACGCCTGCTCGGGCGTTTTCTATTCTACGATCCGTTGCTTTCGAGCGACCGCGCTACGGCGTGTGTCACCTGTCACAGCGAGATCTGGGGTCTTGGCGACCAACTCGTCCGCGCCGTGGGCGTGGACGGAACGGGAGCCATCGGACCTGGTCGGGTGGGGCCGAATACTACGCGGCGCAATGCCCAGCCGCTGTGGAATCTCGCTTACCGCAGTGAATTCTTTTGGGATGGGCGCAGCGATTCACTCGAAGATCAGGCGCGGTTTCCGTTCGACGCGCGAGAAGAACTCAATCGACCCATCGACGAAGTCGTTACCGACCTCGCATCGAACGCGACTTACTTGGACCTGTTTAGGCAGGCCTTCCCAGAGGCTAATCCTCCCGTTACCGCGGCGACCCTTGTGCAGGCGCTCGCGAGCTTTGTACGGGCCTACGTCTCGGATAGGTCGCCCTACGATCGTTACCTCGCAGGGGATTTCCATGCGCTTTCGGAGCAGGACCTGCGAGGTGTCGCGTTGTTTGCGGAACTTGCGTGTCACACTTGCCATGTTCCGCCGCGCTTTGATAGCGACCGCTATGCAAACCGTAAGGTTCCAAACCCTGAAGGAATCATGGACCACGGTCGTTTTGAAGTAACCGGAGAAGAAGAAGATCGAGAAGCGTTTCGTGTTCCTACGCTGCGTAACGCACGCGAGACAGGGCCTTTCTTTCACAACGGCGCCGTGCGCACGTTTGAACAGGCGGTGCAGCACGAGGTGGAGCTGCAAGTGGCGTCGGGCCTGCGTGGCTCGCTTAGCGCCGAAGAATCGTCAGACTTGCTCGCATTTCTGCGGCGCGCTCTGGCGGATGTGTCGCGGGAACAGCATCCGCCGAAGTCCGTGCCGAGTGGCATTCCGCTTCCCCTCGATGGCGACAGATTGTTGAGAGGCGGCCATGAAAGCAAAGACTAGGCAGATGGCAGCGCGCTTGTGGGGTGGCTTGTGCCTGAGCTGCGCGGTGCTGGCCTGTGGTCCAGACAAAGATACGTCTGTGCCTGCGCTGGATGCAGGCAGCGATGGAAGCACAGAGGACGGGGGAACTCAGCCTGACAGTGGCCCGCCTCAGTCTGCTTATGAGCTAGCTCCGCAGACGCTGCGTGAGTGGCGGCTGTTTGCGGATGAAACCAAACAAGAGCCCGGCTCGAATACCTTGCCCTACGAAGTGATCTCGCCGCTGTTCTCCGATTACACGGCCAAGCACCGCTTCATCTACCTGCCTGCCGGCGCCAAGATCGGGTATGCGCCTGAAGACATGTGGGATCTGCCCGAGGGCAGCATCCTGATCAAGACGTTTGCCTACCCGCACGATATGCGCGCGCCTGAAAAGGGAGAGCGGCTGCTCGAGACGCGGCTCTTGGTGTTTACAAAGGAGGGCGTGAAGCCCCACACCTACGTGTGGAACGAGGAGCAGACCAACGCCGTACGCAAAGTGGCAGGTACATCTATCCAGACGACTTGGATCGATGCCCAGGGAAAGCAGGTCGAAAACCGCTACAGTGTGCCCAACACGAACCAGTGCCTCGATTGCCACGGCGAGCGTGAGGCTACCGACGCACTCGGGCTTCGCACGCGCCAGTTCGACCGCAGTCACCGCTACGACGTAGGCGAGCGGAACCAGATCGATCACATGACGGAGCTAGGGCTATTCGACCGCGAACCTGAGCCCGCTTCGGAGCGTGAGCGGCTTGTGGACCCTATGTCCGATGCGGCTTCGCTATCTATGCGCGCGCGCTCCTACCTCGATGTCAACTGTGCGCAGTGCCACAAGCAAGGCGGCGACGCTTCGGCAAGCGGCATGTGGCTCGACTTCCCGAACACCGCACCCGAGGTTAGCCCGGCGGTGTGGGGGGTGTGTAAGCGTCCGACCAGCGCGGGTGGGGCGACGTGCGGCAGGGAGGTCGATATCGTTCCGGGGCAGCCGGACCAGTCCATCTACATGTGTCGTGTCGAGAGCAGCGAGCCGAAGGTCCAGATGCCGCCCCTAGGCCGCAATCTCGTGCACACGGAAGGGGTGGAGCTGTTGCGGGCTTGGATCGAATCGCTCGAGGGCGAGTGTAAGTAAGCTCGCGATCTCTGCTATAACCAGCCCCTCCCATGGGGCTCTCTCTGCGCGCGCGTATTCTGGTTGGGAGCCTCCTCTTGTGTCTTGGGGGGGCCGTCTCGCCGCGTACGGTGCGCGCTGAGGATCTCGCCGCGACTTCCTACGAGTGGCAGCGCACGCAAAAGCTGCTCGCCCGCGAGGGGCTTAGCGTGGCGGAGCAGGCCGAGGGCAAGCGCATCGCCTGGGTGCGCGTGGTGAGCGACGATGTGTTCGTGCGCGACGAGCGCTGGCCTTTGTGGATCAATCTGTTCCACTCCACGACGAAAGAGTCGATCGTGCGGCGCGAGCTCCTGTTCGCCGAGCAGGATGTCTATCACGAGGCCTTGATCGAGGAGACCATGCGCAACCTACGCGGCATGGCGATTTTTGCGCTGGTGCGCATCGTGCCCGTGCAAACCGCAAAGGCGAACGAGGTGGGCGTGATCGTCCACACGCGCGACCTGTGGAGCTTGCGTTTTGAGCAGTCGTTCAACGTGACCACGCAGGTCAACCTGCAGCTTCGGCTCGAGGAGCGAAACCTGTTTGGCCGCAACAAGCGGCTTGGCGTCGACCTCTCCCTAGTTCCGAAGACCTATATGTTGCAGCCCTACTACTACGCGCGCCGGGTCATGGGCTCCCGGATGAGTCTCAGTGAAAATGCCGGTGTCATTTTCAATCGCGAAACCGGTAGGGCTGAAGGCAGCACGTTTGGGTTCAGCGTGGGCGAGCCTTTCTATCAGCTCAAGCAGACCTATTCCTATGCACTGGAAGGGGCTTACACCAACCAGGTTGTGCGGCGCCTGAGAAATGGCGTTACGGAGCGCTACCAACCCGTTCCCGATGGTCCCGCCGCCAACAGCGTATTCCGGCAGAAGTCGGTCGCGCTTGCGATGATGGGCTATCTGCGTCGCGGCCACGCATACAAGCAGACGCTCGGCTTCGGCTGGGACTATCGCGAGCTGCTATCCGCGGCGCCGACAGGAGAAACCCAGCTGCCCGAGAGCCTGCGTGAGTCCTTCAGTGCGAACATGCTGCCCCGGCAGCGTCGTGAGCTAGGCCCTGCGTTCAGCTACGATATCTGGACCCCAGCGTACCGAACATTCGTGGATCTTGCGACCTTCGGTCAGAGTGAGAACGTGCGCGTCGGGCCGAGCGCGAGCGTTGTGGTGCGGGCGCCGCTCAAGATTTGGGGTTCTACAACGCACTCGTGGGTACTTTCGACAAGCGCAGGCATGGTGCTGGCACCCAAGGGCGCGCTCTTCGAGTTCAGGGCCACCGCGCGTGCCCGATACGAAGAGCAGAAGACGGTAGACAAGCTTGCGACGCTGATGGCCCGCGCGGCTTCGCCTGTGATGGGGAAGGTGCGCCTAGTTGCGCGTTATGTGCTCGAAGCGAGACAAGACGATACAGCGAATACCTTCGTGACGTTGGGGGCGGACAACGGTCTGCGCGGTTACCCGAGCCAGGCCATCCGGGGGTACGGTCTCAATCGCATGCTCGGCAACGTCGAGCTGCGCACGCTGCCCATCAAGTGGGATGCGCTGCACGTGGGCCTAGTGGCCTTCTACGATGTGGGCTCGGTGTTCCGGAGTCTGCAGACGATGCAGGTGCATCACGCTGCAGGGCTCGGCATACGCTTCCTATTTCCGCAGTTCAGCCGCTATCCGTTCGCGATGGATGCGGGCTTCTCTGCGGACCCTGACTTCCGCTTTGTGCCGACTGTGGCGAGCAGTCAGGTGGTGCCGATGACAGCGATCGAGGACCCTTAAAAGGCAAAGTGCCCGCGCAGCCAAGCACGGGCACTCACCATTCTGTTCTGGGCTCAGCCTGTCAGAAATGGCAAAGGATTGTCGGCCATATTGAACAGCCGATCGGGCCACATCTCGGAGGCGGTGCCACCCCAGTTCTCGCGGTAGTTCGAGGCGTAGCCTTTGTCGTCGAACATCGCGTACTCGCTGCGCGGCACACCCATGGCCATCAGCACATTGGCGAGCCACTGGTTGTATACAATGCCGGTATACTCTTGGTTTGCCCAGCGTGGGCCGTTCAGCCTGCGGTAATCGACGACGTAACCCGTCTTGAAGTAGTCCCCGGCGCCACCCGCCGTGACGATGGGCATGCTGATCGGATCGTGCGTGGAAAAGCCGGATTCTTGGCCCCACCAAAGTAGCGTGTTGTCCAGGTAGGTCTTACCGTCGGCCTCTTCAATGTCGAGCTTGTTGGCCAGGTCGAGGAACATGTATTCGAAGGCCTTGCGGTGCGCTTCAGATATGATCGCTTGCGCGTTGGCATTGTTGCCGGCCATGTGGGCGATATCTTGATGCCAATCACCTGAGTGAATCGCCCAGGTAATCAAAGCCTGGATCGTCGCGATGCGCGAAGTGCCGCAGATGAACGCTGCCACAATCACGTCGTTGTAGAGGGCGAAGTAGTCGCGCGCCGCTTCGATGCTCGTGGTGTTGTCTGCATTGCCAGGCGAGCTCTTGTTGACTGAAGTCTTTGGCGAGGACACGCCGCTGCAGGAGGCAACCACAGACACGCGGCGCTCGAGCTCAGACAATCGGTCCATGTGGTCGTCGAGGCGCTGTCTATCCGCGCCCGATAGCCTTTGCGCGTCGCCAAACGAGCCGTCCCGTAGACGTTTGTAGCTTTCGAGTACGCGGTCCACTACGGGCACGCGCGCGGAGGTGGGGGCGCTGCTGGTGACGAAGATGCTGTCGAATAGCTCCTTCGTGCTGTAGACGGTGGGCACGGCTTGGATGTTGCCGCTCTTGGCCTGCGGATTCGAGTACCCCCAAGAGATGGCAAATCTGCCGTCGCCTCCGATGTGCATAGAGCGCAGGCGATTGCTACTGAGATCCGGGTAAAAGTTCGGAGACCACGCCATGACCTGATCGATGGTCGGTCGTGGCTTGATGGCTGTCCGGATGGCACCTTCGTTTTCACGATCGGTGCGTGCGTAGTTGCCCAGGTAACCGCCTGTGTGGTGCGCGATGTAGAACGGCATATCGACGCCGCGCACTACGTTCATCTTCGACACGATGCGCTCATTGAGCGCAGCACTTGAAGCGGCCAACACAGGTGAGAGGCTGGCTTGATTGCCACTGACCTTGCGCGTCAGCTTGCTCTGGCGTCCCTGATGATCTCCAACGACCGTGAAAGGCGTGCTCGCCTCGGGAAACATGTTCGATTGGCGCACCGCGCCGTGTTGCGTCGCCATCATGACGAAGCGCGGTCGACGGGCCTGTGCTTGTGCTTGTGCGTGCGCCTTACTGCTGCTCAGCAATGACGGCATGACAGGTAAAGCGAGAGCAAATCCTCCTGCTCCGACCAAAAACTGACGCCTGTTGTGCCTTCTCACGGACATGACTACTCCCTGCTTAGCGCGCACGACCGCGCCTCTCAAACCATCCTGTTTCTTGGGAGAGGCGCGCTCGAACGGTCGTTGCGATTGGCTTGGCTTACGGAGATAGGTACCGCGGAAACGTGCGGAAGGGTCACGCTTTGTTCGCTAAGTGCCGATGATTGCGAGCGTTTCTTACAATGCACAGCTTACATGGCGCGGCAGTCATGAAGCGCAAAGTCGAAGCGCGCCCTCGGGCGCGCGAGCAGAGAGACGAGAAGCGGGGTTGCGCTATTTGATCACGCGTTGGGAGTGCTCTTTTCCGTCGTAGCGCAGCAAGGAGTAGCGAGTGTCGACGGCCGTATGAAGCTCCACGGGGCGCTTCCAAACGCGCTGCAGCGAGACCAAGACTTCGCGCGCGTAGTCCACGCGTAGGTCGATACCTTGGTGTTGGTGCTGTAGCAGAAGCTCACCGCGGTTTTCGAAGTTGTTGTCGATGACTTCGATGAAGGGTTGGCCCGCATTGGTGAGTGCGAACAAGAGCTTGTCTTTGACCTCGCGGAACTTGCGGGTCTCGATTTCCCAGCGGTCGCGCTTCTCGTTGTAGCCAAAGGAGTAGAGCTTCTGCGCCGCGACGAATTCCTCCGTCAAAAACTCATCGATGAAGGTGACATCGTTGTAGTTCTTGCGGACTTCAAAGATCTTCTCGCGCCCAAGATTGGTGCGCCGATTCCAATCGCGACGCGCGGCCAAGTCATCGCAGTCGTCCCACTCTTTGCCGAACATGCCGCGATTCCAGCGCTCTTCCACGTGACGATACAGCTCGACGCCCAGCTTGTAAGGGTTGAGCTGTCCAGGGGACGTCGCGAGTACACCGGCGCAGCGGTCGGCGTATTCGATGATCTCGGAGGCGTCGCAAACCTTCTCGGTCATCAGGCGGGAATGCCAGTAGGTGGCCCAGCCTTCGTTCATGATCTTGGTCTGCATCTGTGGCAGGAAGTAATAGGCTTCCTCGCGCACGATGTTGAGGATCTCGCGTTCCCAGCGCTCGAGCGGCGCGTGCTCCAGCAAGAAGCCCATCACGTCGCGCTCGGGGGACTCAGGGGTCTTCTTGTGCTTGGCCTTTTCGTCGGCGAGTCGCTTCTTTTGCTTTTCGACGAACTCGTCCGGGTTGATGTAGGACTCCATGTAGTCCCGATCGACGCGCAGAAGAGGGACCTCTTGGTCCTGAGCGTTCGCGCCATTGCCCTCGAATTCATCGGGTCTGGGATCTGAACGCAGGCGATCCTTCGGCGCGAAGGGCTTGCGCAGGTCGATCAGATTTTCGAGGCTGAGGCAGGTGTCGATGAATTCTTCGATCTTGTCGATGCCCACGCGATTGGCCCAGCGCCTCACCACTGCGCCGTGATTGGCCATGGTGTCGATCCACTTGCGCAAAGGCTCGCCCGTGCGCGGATCGATTCCCTGATTCGTGCTCGAGAACGTGTAGTTGTTCTTGAAGAAATCGACGTGTCCGAAGACGTGGCTCATCACCAGCTTCTGGTCGACCATGCTGTTGCCTTCGAGCAAGTACGCGATGGACGGTGTGTTGTTGATCACCATCTCGTAGATGCGCGACAGCCCGTATTCCGCGCTCTTGCTGAGCTGCTCGTATTCCATGCCGAAGCGCCAGTGGGGATAGCGCACGGGGAAGCCGCCGTAGGCTGCGACTTCGTTCATCTGTCGGT
>CAZEWA010000157.1:0-11908 GCA_964515685.1 uncultured Polyangiales bacterium
AGGCTCGCAAAGCCCGCTCTCAGCTCGCGTCCCCCGTTTGTGCGGCTTATCTCCCGCTGGCGACCGGCTTTGGCGATCAGGCGCATTTTACCCGGCACTTCACGGTTCTAGTGGGGGTCAGCCCCGCCCGCTACGCCGCCTCACCGCGCTGAGCTGCGCAGCGACTCGGGGGGCCGCCTTTGCACGATTCGCGTGGGCAAAGCGTGCAAGAACGGACGCCCCGTAAGGACCATGCTGCATGCGAGGTCAACATGACGGTCAGAGAACGCGAACACGCTGCTACGATCCGCGACCAGTTCACCAAGCAGGCCGCCCCCTTCGCCGCGCTGACGATCCACACGCATGCATCGAGTCTCGAGCTGCTGCGTACCGGGCTCGCGTTGCGCGGAAGCGAGCGCCTGCTCGACGCCGGCTGCGGGCCGGGCCTGTTGCTGCGCTACCTCGCGCCACTCGTGCAAAACGCGGTCGGTCTGGATGCAACCTCCGCCATGCTCGAGAAGGCCCGAGAGCTGTTCGCCGAAGCCGGTGTGCACAACGCGAGCGTGACGGAGGGCGACATGGAGAAGTTGCCCTTTGCGGGCGGCAGCTTCGACGCGGTCGTGACCCGCTATACCTTCCATCATTTGCTCCATCCAGAGAGCGCGCTGACCGAGCTCGTACGAGTCTGCAAAACAGGCGGTCGCGTCGTCGTGTGTGACGCCACGCCGCGCCTCGAAGCACGTGTTGCCTACGACGCGTGGGAGCGAGCGCGCGATGTGTCCCACAGCTCAGCATGCACTGAGCTGGAACTCGTGACGATGGGGACGCCGCTGTTGAGCGACCTGCACATCACACGCTTCCGACTCGCATCATCCGTGCGGGACTTGCTCGCGAGCTGCTTTCCAGCCGATGCCGAAGGTCTGTACGTGCGTATGGCGAACGATGTCGGAATCGACGAGCTCGACATGGCGGCCCACTGGGAAGGGGACACACTGATGATGGGTTTTCCGATCAGCGTGCTCTCTGGAACCAAGAATTCTTCGTGACGAGCCCGCTTCACATGCACAGGCTTGAGCGATCGCCTACGCCTTTGGCGACAGCGCCCGCCACTTTGAGGCCTTGTGCGATAAGAAGCGGTCGTGCCTTACGTTTCCGACAGGAGCTGGGCTGAACTACTCAACCTACAGCGGCTCGCCAGCGGACTGTGGGGCCAGGACAACGACGAACTACACCAAGGCAAAGATCGACGCGAAGAAGCTCGAGCTCGATTCGAACGACCTTACCCTACGCGAACGTGACCGCGCCCGCTCAAGAGGGAACTTTCAATGCGAACGAGAGAAGCTAGGACCCTACTTGATATCCGTGCTCGACGAGAGCCGGTGATGCCGCGAAGCCTCAGAGGCTTCCTGCCCGCTTGATCTCCAGATAGCGCTGGACGAGTTGTTTCGGGAGTGCCGCGGGCTCCGCTTCGAGCGTGGCCACGCCGGCTGCGGCAAGACGGGAGCGCGCGTTGCGACGGGCATTGAGGTAGGCGAGCACGGAGAGCATGCGAGCTGCGTCCTGTTCGGTGCCGACTTCTTGCCTGAGCGCATTCGAGAGCGCGGGGTCGCGCATGCTCGCCAGCAGCACCAAGTGCTGACCTTGCAGGGAAACCAGGGAGTCGCGCAGAGAATCCTCATCGTCGTCGCCGAGATTGGTGAGCAGCACGACCAACGCACGGCGCCGCTGACGCGCAGAGAGTCGCGCGACGGCCTCTGCAAAGTCGCTCGGCTGCGCGGAGCTCTCGAGGTCGTAGACCGTGTCCAGCACATGCCGCAGGCCGTGGGGCCCGCGCACCGGGGGAAGCCATCGTTGCGCGCCACTGAACGTGAGCAGACCGACCGAGTCGCCCTGACGCAAGGCGACGTAGCTGAGCAACAACAAGGCGTTCAGGGTTTGATCGAGCAGCGTCAGCTCGCCGTCGTGAGCACGCATGCGGCGCCCACAGTCCACCATGAAGATCACGTTCTGGTTCTGCTCGCTGCGATACTCGCGTGAGATGAGTTGCTGGCGTCGAGCGACGCTCTTCCAGTCCACCTGTCGCAGCGAGTCGCCGTCACGGTACTCACGCAGCTGATAGAACTCCATACCCTCGCCGCGCCGACGCTGCAGGTGGATGCCGCGATAGAGCGATTCTTCCCCGGGGCCGACATGGGCCGCGACGCGGCGGAAGTTGGGAAACACCCGCACCTTTGCCGGCCCTCCGACTGCAATTTCGCGCTCCAGCAGGCGCAACGGTCCTTCGACCTGCACGCCGGTCGCTGCGAAGCAGAGCTCGCCCCGGGCCAGCGGTCGAAAGCGATAGATCAACTGACAGGGGTGATTCGGACGTGACTCGATGGCGCCGGGCAGCCCTTGGGTAGTTCCCTCGTCGGGAGCGCGATCGTGGAGCACCAACCGCTCGTGCCGATCCGACACGAACGTGAGCTGAATGTCGTAGTGCTCTCCGAGCGCCATGGTTTGTGGCAGCGCGCGGGTGATCTGGGGTCGAGGCCTGCGCCACAAGACAAGCGCGTCCGCGAGCACGAGCACGAGAATGCCTCCGCCTGCCAGCTCGAAAGTCAGCCCGATCTCGGGCCAGATGGCGGCCAGGCCGCCGAGCACGAACCAGCCGATCACGGCATAGAGCGCTCGCCGCGTGGGTCTCATGTGCGCGGTGCGGCCACGCCACCGATCGCGGCGTGCAGCGCCTGGTCCACGTCGAGCCCCTCGACGGCCAGCTCCGGGGCCAGTGTCACACGGTGACGCAGCACGGCGGGTGCCAGGACGCGCACGTCGTCTGGTGTGACGAAGCTGCGCCCCGCCATGACTGCAGCAGCACGAGCCGCACGGATCAACGCGATGGCACCGCGCGGGCCGGCCCCGAGCGCGAGCCCACTGTGTTCGCGCGTCGCGCGCACGAGGCGCACGCCGTAGTCCAGCACCCGCTCGTCGACGAGGGTGCGAGCGACCACGGCTTGTAACGCGAAGACCTGATCCAGGTCGAACACCGGATCCACGGCATCGACGTCGAGGCGCTCGCCGATGCGTCCCTGGGTCACGCCGCGCACGATGGCGGTTTCTTCCTGCAGACTCGGGTACGAGAGGCGCACTTTGAGTAAGAATCGATCGAGCTGGGCCTCGGGCAACGGATACGTGCCCTCGTGCTCGACAGGATTCTGGGTGGCGAGCGTCATGAAGGGGACCGGCAGCGCGTGCGCTTCTCCTTCGATGGTCACCTGGCGTTCTTGCATGAGCTCGAGCAGCGCAGCCTGGGTCTTGGCGGGGGCGCGGTTGATCTCATCGGCCAGCAAGAGGTTCACGAACACGGGACCGCGACGGATCCGGAACTGTCCGGCCGTGACGTCGTAGAGCGCGTGGCCGGTGATGTCACTCGGCATCAAGTCGGGCGTAAACTGCACGCGCCCGAAGCTTCCGCCGATGGCCTTGGCAAGCGCCAACACCATGAGCGTCTTGCCCACGCCCGGAACACCTTCGAGCAGCACGTGGCCGCCGGAGATGAACGCCGCCAGCACCTGGTCGACCGCCTCGGTTTGACCGACCACGACTTTCATGAGCTCGGCGCGCAGCAGGGCTACGGCATGCACCGCGCCCGCAACGTCGAGTTCGCGGGGAGGGGCACCACGCGTGACAGCTGAAGGCCGCGACGAGGGGCTTGTGGAGGGCTGAAAAAACGGATTCGAGGTGTCGGTCATATCTTCCTCCACAGCGCTTGCAGGGCGCGTGCGATGGCGAGTGCGTCTTGGGGGAGCCCGTTGGGTTCGTCGAGCAGAGCGCGCTGAACTTCGCGCTCTGGGAGATCGGTGGCGGCGACGACTGCCTCGACCAGTGCAGCGCTGGTCAAGGTCGTGCCCTGAGGGATGCGCTTGAGCAGTTGTTGGCGAAGCTCGTGGCGCGCGGCTGCCACCAGGGGAGTCAATCCGACGCGGCTGGCGAGAGTGGCCACGGCGCCGATGTGCTCCAGAATCTGCCGTCGCTCGGTGCGCCGCAGCGGATGTCTGGGACCAAAGTGCGTGCCCGCGCGCCAGAGTGCGAGTCCGAGAAGTGCGGCGCACGCCAGCAGCGCGCCCGGCGCACGTTCGTACAGCAGCTGGCCGAACCACGGGCTGCCCACGCTGGCCACCATGTACACCAGCGCCGGGCGCTCGGCGCCAGAGAGCAGCGCGTCGATGCGGGCTGGGGTTTCGCCGAGCACCACTCGCTCGTTGTGAAGTGCATAGGCGTAGACCAGGGTCAGCCGGCCTTCGCCATAGCGAAACTGGGCGGCCTGGAGACAGCCGTCCGCACACCAGTCGTCGTCGATCTCCGGCGCACCGCCGTCCTCGGGTGCGCCATTTTCGGCACCAGCGTCACCTTCGCCAGGCATGGCGGGCTCGAACGCTTCGACTCCGGCGTCGGTGAACGCGCCGGCTACGGCATCGTCCTGAGCGTCGGACGAGCCCGCGTCGCTCGAGCCTGCTTCTTCTTCTTCCTCTTCGCCTGGCCAGGGGGTGTACGTCCACTCCTCCTCTGGCGTTCCGTCGGGATCCTGAAAGGCCCACATTTGCCCGCCTGCCGCCAGCCAACTCCGCAGCTCGCGCGGCACATCGTCGTGGGCGAACCACAGCACGAGATTCCGGGACGATAGCGGCTGAGGCCAGTCGCGTACCGTGCGCACCTGAAGACCTCGCGCCTCCAGGTAGCGCTGGAGCACATACCACTCGTTGTGGCGGGCAGGCCCGGAGAAGGGCTGCTCGACCGAGCGGCCGACCTTGACGAACAACGCGTGGAAACCGAAGTAGCCCGCGATTGCGAGCAAGAGCACGCCGAGCACGGGCCAAAGCGCCAGCGACACGCGTGCGCGAGCACGCCAGCCATTCGTCGGCTTCAAGCGGCCCTCCCAAAATACACGGTGAAGCGCGCACACAGGTCTTCCAGACGCGCGCGTTCAGGTTGCGTATGGGCGTAAGCCGAGGTTTGCCAGAGCGTGGTGAGTTCCACGAAGAGCGAGCGGCGGTCTTCGGCGATCGGCGCGGCGCGCACGGCGACCAGACACTGCTCCTCCGTGGCCTGGGGCGGCAATGCGACGTCGTGCTGCTGCATCAGCGCCGTCAGCGTGCCGACATACAACACCGACAGCGCCGCGACGTCTTGCCCCTCGTTCAACAGCGCGCGCGCCCTGGGCACGACCTCATGGGGCGCCAGCACCGGAGAACTCGCGTCCGTGCCACGCAGCAGCGCGACGAACTCGGGCATGGGAGTTGGGGCGACTCGCAGGGGACGAAACGCCTGCGTACGTTGAACGACCACGGCAACCCCGACCGCCAGAGCGAGTACCGTCAGCGCATAGAGCAGAATCTCGAGCCCTCTCGCCATCAAGCCCGCGAGCGACTCGAGCCAGGGACTACTGGACCGCGGTACGTCGTCGAGTTTCTGATCGCTGCGGAACTCCCAGTGCTCCTCGAAATGGGAACGTTGCAATTCCGGACGTGCGAGCACGCGAGCCATGGCGTCGGCCGCAGCGTTGTCCGTCTGCACTTCAGGTGCTGGCAGGCGCAGCGACTCATCGACTGCACTGCTCGTGCTCTCCGTCTCCGAGTCTTCCTGCGCAACCACTGTACCCGCAGCGAGCAAGCTCGGTGACACGCACGCGAGCACCAACAGGGCGGCCAGCGCTACCTTGCCTTTGCTCATCAGGCGGCGGCTCATGCGCCGAAACGTGAGCTCCACGTCCCAGCCTTCGATGTTGGTGCGCCGGTTGACGTAGAGCCCAAAGCCAGCCGCCACGAACAGCGGCTCTACTATGCCCAGCGACGCCGCATAAGCTGCCAGAATCGAGCGTTCCTGAATCGCGACGATATCCCCGGGCCACAGCTCCTGAGCAATCCAGGCAGCCTCGTCCGGAAGCAGAGCTCGCATGCCGAGTATCCAGCCTGCGGTCATGGCGAGCTCAAGGGCCAGGCAGGCTGCGAGCACGAGTCCCGCTGTGACGGTCGTGCTCTCTCCCAGCGTGCGTCGTCGTCGCGCCGCGGCTTTGCCTTTGAGACCCTCGAGCAGCGTCACGAAGATCACCAGCGTGCGAGCCGGATCCAGACGGCGCCAGGACAGATCTCCAAACAGCCCACGCCGGCCGTCGCTCCACAGCGCCCGATAGAGTGTGCGACCGCTCGGCGGATCGCCGAATAGGCCACACCCGAGCACCAGCCCCCATGCTCGATCGTAGACCGGCTTCAGCCACCACAGGCAAAAGATGCTCCAGCCCCAAGAGAGCGACCAGCATGCAACCATCACGGCCAACTGCAGTGGCAGCACGAAGCCGAGCCACGCCTTCAGCGCGGGCACGAACAACGCGCGCAAAAGGAGCACTCCGAGGTCTGCCGCCTCGAACGGAGCTCGCGAGCGAAGCTCGGCCTTGGCCCCCTCAAGCTGCACCGCGCCTCCCGGAAAACAGCAGAAAGACGGTCATTCCCAGCCACAATAGACCGCCCACCGTGTAACGCACGGCGCTGCCGAGCGCATGTTGGGAAGACCAGAATGCTTCGAGAAAAGCAGCTCCCAGGAGCATGGCCGTGAAGCCGTAGATCACGGGAACGCTGCGCCGTGCCGCACGTTGCAGGGCCTCGATGCGAGTGTGGGATCCGGGCGAGAGTAGCGCCAAGCCAAGCTCGAGTCCCGTGCCACCCGCGAGGATGATCGCCGGCAATTCGAGGGCGCCATGCCCGATGACGAAGGGGAAGAACGTGTGACTGCTGCCCACCGCTTGCAAGTGAGCAGCCACGGCGCCCAGCAGCAGGCCATTGTAGGCAACGAAGAGAGCCGACCCCACACCGAACAGAAGGCCCGACGCGAACGTGCGGAAGGCAATGCCGATGTTGTTGAAGATGTAGAAGCCGAACATCTGCAGGTCGTCGCCCGAGGCGCGCGCGCGCAAGAAGTGATCCGAGCTGGGGTCGTACATGGCTTCCATGTCCTTGACCTGGCTCACGTCGATGAAGTGGTACACCAACTCGGGCGCCGCCAGAATGGTCAGCCATGCCCCGAGGGCGGGCACCAAAAAGAGCGCCAGCGCGGCGAGCTGGCTCTTCCACTGACGCCGCAGCGCACGCGGAAACTGCACAGTGATCGCATCCACCGTGTCGCGCAGCCAGTGATTCGAAGTGCGCCGGTAGAGCTGCGCGTGACCACGCATCGCGAGCTCGTTGAGCCAGGCGATCAGATCGGTCCCGTACTGGCGCTGACGGGCCAGAGCCAGCCGCTGACACAGAAGCCGGTAGCGGGCAGCAAACACGAAGGCATCCACCTGCTCGCCTCGCTCGAGCAACTCGAGGTCCTGCGTCAGCGCCTCACACTCCTTGTGCACACGCGAGCGAAATGACCGCTCGTTCACCGCTCCCCCGCAATCCAGCGCGCGTAACCCAGGAGTTGCTGCACCCGCTCGCGATTGCTGCCATGGGTGCTGGCGCCGCTGTGCGAAGCAAGCTCTTCGAGACGATCTTCGCTCCAGTGGCCCGCCCGTTCTGCGAAGGCGATGATCGCGCGCTGCTCTTCGAGCGTGAGCGGCAGCAGTGGAGGACGCGGTGCCACCACGATCTCGGGTAGTGGTCGGGGTAGGACAACGTGCTCGTACACGACCAGGGTTCCTGCGGCCAGATCTCCCAGGCGCTGAAAGCGACCCGAGATCATGCAACTCAGGTAGCCGGACAGATAGCCAAGTGGCAGGAAGTCCACGAAGCGAATCAGATTGCGCAATACGGCTGCGCCGAGCGTGAGCGGTGCGCCATCCTCCTGGACCACGCGCAGCGAGAGCCAGCGTTTGCCAGGAGTGCTGCCCGTCGTGAGCTCGAAGTAGACGGGGTAACCCCACTCCAGCAAGAAGGCTGCGATCAGCAGTAGACCTGTGCCTGCGCTTCCCATCAGCTCGAGGAGCCCGGCGCCTGTTGCATAGGCGAACATGCGGATGGTGAGATCGACCAACCAGGCCAGCGCCCGCGGCACGGGTCCGGCCGGAGAGAGTGTCAGCTCGACACCCTCCGGGGTCTCCTGGCTGTGGCAAGTATCGATGGGAAGGTTGATCAAGGTCAGGTCCGAGCGCTACTCAGGGAAGAGCCTGCCGGTGAGCGCGAGCGCCCATAACGACAGTCCCACGAGACCCGCCAAGTAAGTCTTCGCCGATGCTCCGCGATTCACCACGCCCTGATAGCCATCTGCTTCGAGGACCTGATTGGCCGACTTCTGGATGATGTAGAGCGCCGAAGCACGGACCAACTCCAACGTGCCCGAGATGACGATGACAAGGATCGTGTCACCCGCGATCCGGGAAAACACGTTGTCGCCTACCTGGGCCAAGAAGTAGATGAGTGGCGCGCTGGCCAGCATCGGCTGCAATGGCTGGTTCCGTTCGAGGAGCGCGATGCTCAGAGAGTTCTTGAACTCGAAGGCGCAGAAGACTGCGAAGATCGTGCGCGGGAAGACGCTGAGTTCACGCCCGTTGGTGCGCAGGGTCCGCCAGTGCCGCCACCAGAAGACCAAGTCGTACACGCCCAATGTCAACGCGGACATCACGAACGCCTTGAGCGGCGACATCGGATAGTAGGCCGCCTGCCCCTGCGAGACGACTGGCTTTCGTTCGGGTTCAAGCTCGGCGGTCGGAGCCGCATACGGATTCAGCGATTCGATGGGGTCCTCCTATCGTGCCTACTTCGCCTGCCCGTGCCTTCAGACCCGCACCACGCGGGTGCCGGCGATCTGGTCGTGCAGGGCAAGCTGGTCCTTGCGGAACACCAACAAGCCATCCACGATCCCGATGAAGCCGCCGACCACGGGGAGCATGCTGAGGACGCTCATGGGCAGCATACGGCGCAGGATGATCCGCTTCAGATCTGCGTTCTGCCCGTCCAGCGTGACGATCTTGATCTTGAGCAACACCTTGCCGATGCTCTGGGCACGCGTGGCGAGCAGGTAGCCGTTGAGGAGCAGGGTGACCGCCAAGCCTACCAGGGCCCAAGGGAGTTGGGCGAGCTTGTCCTGGGAGAAGGCCTGGTAATTTTCGAAGACCCCGTTCGCCCACTGCATGGGCAAGACGATCGCCAGGATAGCGAAACCGTCGATCATCGCCGCGGCGAGGCGCGAACCCCGGGTGGCGAGCAGCGGCCCCTCACTCACCGGCGGGCTGGCCGCGATGACCTCCGCGGTCGGCGGCTGGTACGGATTCTCTCGGTTTTCCATCGGCACAATTGTTATCCCAACCTGCCTACAATGGGAAGGCTGACACTCGACCCGGCGCACAGTCAGCCAAGGGGTGAAGCCTGCGCCGACGCTCTCGGGGGCCTCGCGGCGACTGAAGCTCGCTCTCAGGTCGCGTCTTCTTGCCCATGCGGCTTATCTTCCGCGCAGTCCGAAGATGACGAGCCTGACTGGCTAGGGCGAACTCCCATTGTGAATGCGATGTCTATCGAGCCGTGAACTTCAGGCCGATTTGACAAGCTTAACGCGCTCGTACTTCTCGGTGACTTGCAAGAGCGTTGGGGACTGACCGAAGAGCTCTGCAAGTTCATCCTTGCCCGCGGTCCCGCGCCGAACGTCGAGGATCAGCACGCCGTGCGGAGCCAGGGCTCCATAAACGGGTCGTGCGTAGGTAGACACCGGGTAGTGAAAGCCCCAAGAGATGAGGGAGATTACGAGATCGAAACTTTGAGTTCCGGGAAAGCCATCCCGATTGATCTCGTTGGTATAAATGTTCGATGCGGGGACGCCGCCGCACGGCCCTCCGGGGGCCTCGCTGCGGCTGAAGCAGGCTCGCAAAGCCCGCTCTCAGCTCGCGCCCCCCGTTTGTGCGGCTTATCTCCATGTGCTCTCAAGCGTCTCGAGGCCCCCAGGAGAGCGCAGAGCGGAGTTGCGGAGCTGTGACGTCACCCTTTAGCGATCTTGTGCCCGCGAGGAGACTGCATTAGATCGCCCGCATGCTCCACTTCGGCCCATTCAGAGCGGTCTCGAGTTTCGTATTGGCGGCGAAAGGCGGGCCACCTCTCAAGCAGGGGGCCCATGGACCAGCGGTGGGCTTGCTGCAAGGAGCGCTTATCGACCTAGGCGAGAAGCTCCCCAAGTCCAAAGCGAAGTCTGGAGGGCCTGATGGGTTGTTTGGCTTCGAGACGTTCACCGCCCTCAAGCACTTCCAGACCGCGCACAAGCTCACCCCCGACGGAGTCGCTGGCAAGAACACGCTGGCACTCCTCGACAAGTTGATGGTCGCGAAGGCGGCCAAAGACTCTTCAATTGTTCTGTTCGATCCTCGGATCGAACCTGGGCCTCGAGACCCGAACTATGAGATTGGGACCGCCGATCTCGCAGTTTTGCCAGACCCAGCCGAGCCGAGGTGGAACACAAGACCCGCGGAAGCCTCCTATCGCACGCTTTGGGCAGCGATATGGCAGGTGCTGCCCCATGCTTACGCGACGATTGGCGACGACGCCGTCAAGCACATGGCGCACTACCTGTCCAACACCGGGCGGCCCTACACCATAGACCTAGAAGGAATGATCGACGAAGTGCCAAGAGCACGTAACCGCTTCAAGGCAGAGGTCGCCCAAGCTCGCATGTTCGCTGAGAAACTGCCAGCGGGTAACTATCCAATCCGTTCTCGCAACAGCCAGGGCAGTTACAACTACAAGGAAGAGAACTGGAACTGGTTCTTCGCCATCGGTGGATATAAGTCGTGGGGATGCGGCGACCTCGTCATACGCGACGACTCTGGGAGCCGTCGTTACCAGCTCGACTTCGAATACAAACTCCACGACCGCTACAACTGGGACAAAGGAAAGTCTGTCACCATCGTCGGCATCACAGTCACCGACGAGTTCATGGGAGAGTTCCACCGCCAGGGTCTGGCCCAGCACTTCGACTGTATTGGGTCTATCCGCAGAAGGTTCACTTGGCGTAGCGGCGAAGCCATCCCCGATACCCAGCTAGCCAGCGCCGGAGGACGTTGATGATCCGCCGATCTGCGACACTAACTTTGCTGATCGCTATTTCGGGCTGTGAAATCAGAGCATGCTCCTCCGACAACGCGACGATGGACGACATTGTCCATGACTTGCCCCGCTTGAGCCGAGAACTGGCGCTCCCGTTGCCGATCGAAACCAAGGTCGTATGGGCGCAGCATGAAACAGGAATCGACGACATGACACGCGCCAAGGTGACGATGAGTACAGCGGCATTCGCGCGACTTGCCCCGAGCCTTCCGCTGAAGCCAGAGGACCTCATGGCAGGACCTGGCGAACTTGGTCCGGACTACAAGGGTTGGGATCCCGACGCAACGCCCGGTATGCGCTCGGGAGAGGCACAACTAGAGGGGGGGCGCTTCTTGCACTTCGGTTACGCTGAACGCGACGGCGGAGTAACGCTCTTCGTGGTGAACTTCGGAACCTGATGCCGCTCCCTGGACTGCACACGGCGTAAGGTCGAAGCGGGCGCGCGAACTGGAGCGATACCACACCCGTCTTCCCCGTCAGCGGGAATCTTGGATGAGTCCGCCGCACGGGCGTCGCTGCGGCTGAAGCAGGCTCGCAAAGCCCGCTCTCAGGTCGCGCCCCCGTTTGTGCGGCTTATCTCCTGGCGAGCACCTCGGCCCGAAACCTACTTGGCCTTTGTTTTACCGCCCGGCTACGTTCGCGTGAGGTCGAACTACTACACCGCGGCGTTCTATGGCGCGTTGGCCAATCACGAAGCCGCCTCACCTGGAGTCTCTCAGGGCATCCAGGCTTTGCAGTCTGGTCCATAGACCTGCACGAACAGCCGGTGTCTTATGGGCTGCTGTAGCGCCACACGCCAGGCAGAGTGCGCCTGAACTGTTGGGGCAGGATGCTAGTGCTGTGACCGCGAAGCGCTGATCGGGTCTTGACCGCAGATCGTGATC
>CAZEWA010000158.1:0-11861 GCA_964515685.1 uncultured Polyangiales bacterium
GTCGCCCTTCGCGCCATCTACGCCATCCGCGCCCGGGTCGCCCTTCGCGCCATCCGCACCGGGAGCACCGTCTGCGCCTGGGTCGCCCTTCGCGCCGTCGAGGCCATTGTCACCCTTACAGATGAACGTGACCCCCTCGGTCTCGCCGTCGTCCAACTCGCCGTTGTTGTTAGTGTCCGCGCCGTATTCGACACGCTGACCGCCGTTTGCACAGTTGCTGCCCGCCGCTTCGTCCCCCACCGAGAGCACTGCGCCGTTGGCTCCCTGCGGCCCTTCCGACCCCTCACAACCCGCAGCAGACAATCCCATGGCGACCAGTCCGATTACCGCATACGTGCGCATTCTTCTCTTCCCTCCCAAAGCCCATCGAATTGCGTTAGGCGTACTGCGCCCTGATGCGCAGCTCCCCCTCCACCGATACGGGCCAAGCGGTCCATATCGTGGTCACGAAATAAATTTTACACAAGCCTTTTGGAAACTATCGTTACGACGCGGTAATCACCCCCAGGCAAAGCCTGACGCCTCTTTCACGCCTGGTTCTCCGCTCTCACGGGAGACTACTTGCGCCCACCCGCGCCTTCACCCGACGGGATCGCACGCCGTCTCAGGCCCATGAGGCGCTGCCGATCTAATCTTACTCAGATCTTACTATTCCCATAGAACGCAGCATCCGTAGCGCGTGGGCCCCTTGCCGACTCGCACCACTGTGCGCGCCGTGGGCAGGTCGGCTTTGCGCGCAACTTGCAGCCGAGCCGGGAGCGCTCGACCGGAATCAGCCATGCGCACTATCAACACAGGGGAGCAAAACTTACAGCAGTGACTTGCATGTGCCTGCTTGCGAGTTCGCCCAACCGTCACAAAGATGGTCAACATGATTGCCGCAGCCCAAGAAAGAGAGCGAGCTATGCAAGTCGAGATTTGGACCGACATCATTTGCCCGTGGTGTGGCCTAGGGAACGACAGTTTGAATGCCGCGCTTTCCGAGTTCGCACACGGTAAAAACGTGACGCTCGTCCATCGCTCGTTTCAACTCGACGAGAACGCACCCACTGCACCACGGCCCGTGCGCGAGATGCTCAGCCAAAAGCTCAAGCTGTCCGATACGCAGATCGCAGCCACCACCCAGCGCATCGAGAAGCTCGCCGAAGCGCAAGGAATCGTGCCCTATATCGTGCTGGAAAATCAGGTGGGCAACACGTCTCTGGCGCATGAGCTTGCAGCCTGGGCCACGGAACTCGGCAAGGGCAAGGCAATGTGGGACGCGCTGTACCGAGCCTATTTCGGACAGGCCCGTCCTATCTTCGACGTGGACAACTTGGTCTCCCTGGCCGAAGAGCTGGGGCTGGATGGACAAGTCGCACGCGCTGCCCTCACCTCACGCAGCTATGCAGAGCGCGTGCGCGCGGAAGGGCGCGAGGCGCGAGCGCTCGGCGCCAATGGCGTCCCCTTTATTGTCATCGATCGGCGCTACGCTGTCCCTGGCGCGCAGCCTGCGACAGTGCTCGTAGAGGCTCTCAAGGAGGCCTGGGATACGCGGATTGAAACAGGCCTATCCAGCCTCGACGAAGGTGCGACCTGCAGCGTAGACGGCTGCTCTGAGCCTGAGCAAACGGCCTGATTTGCGCGCAATGGAAATCATGAAGCGACGAGAGTTTCTGTATACCGCCATCGCGGCCTTGCCAATTTCCGCCACCGCCGCATGTTCGCCACCAAGAGAGCCATCCTCGATGACCACGCCCAGTGAGCCTACTTCCGCAAACACCGCGCGCAAGATGCCCGCTATCTTCGCAGCTCACGGCGCACCCATTCTGCTCGACGACGCCGAATGGATGGCCGAGTTGAAGCGCTGGGCCGATGCCATGCCCAAGCCGAAGAGTGTGCTTGTGGTATCGGCTCACTGGGAGCAACGCCCGACTACGCTCGGCGCGACCGAAACCGTGCCGCTCATCTACGATTTCTACGGCTTCCCCGAGCGCTACTACCAGACCCAGTACCGTTCCCCGGGAGCGCCAGAGCTCGCTGCCCGCGTGCGCGACCTGCTAAAACAAGCGAGCACTCCCTTTCAAGACGATCCGCGGCGCGGACTCGATCACGGTGCCTATGTGCCGCTTGTCGCGATGTATCCGGAAGCCGACGTGCCGGTCTTGCAGGTCTCGTTACCGCGTCTCGAAACAGGCGAGCTGTTCCGACTGGGCGAGGCCCTAGCCCCGCTGCGCGACGAAGGCGTGCTGATCTTCGGCAGCGGCTTTCTCACGCACAACATGCGTTTCGCGTTCAAGAAAGGCACGCCGAGCTGGGCTCACGAGTTCGATGCTTGGTCCAAGGAAGCGCTCGCCAAGCTCGATGTGGACGCCTTGCTCGACTTCCAAAACCGCGCGCCCGCCGCACAGATTGCGCTGCCCACGTGGGAGCATTTCGCTCCCGTACTGGTCACAGCCGGAGCCGTCGCTCGCAACAAACCCGAGGCCAGCTTCCCCATCGACGGCTTTTGGATGGACGGCGCCTTCACCAAGCGCTCAGTACAATTCGGTTAGAAATCAGGCCACGGGCGAGGCTCCAAAAGCCGAAGACTTCAGCAAGGCTTCGGCTTGGCCCTCACTGCATGCACTTGTTCTCGCCACCGAGAAAGCTGCCCCCAGTGCCGAGCGAGCCGATGGGGTAAGCCACCACGAAATTGTAGCACATCTCGTCCGAAGTCCCGGATCCGAAGGTCACGTAGCGACCGCTGTCGTTGTCGAAAGTGCAGGTTGTTTTGAGCGTGTCGCCCGCACCCACAACGACCGGACCGCCCTTCACTCCGTAGACTCGCTGATCGTTGAAGTCGAATGCCGCGTCGTGCAGCATCTCTTCGCTGCCGTCGGCGCGCGTAATGAGCGTGGACATGTGGCGTCCAAGCTGATGCATGTGCGGCGATACGCTGAGGATGTGGGCTTCCTCCTTGGGCTTGCAGTCGCCCTCGGCCGTCCCCTTGCCGGGCGGCAGAACGATGAGGTCCGTGCCCAGCCAGTGCGTCCCGGCCACGTTCTTTCGCAACTTGCGCGTCACGCACAGCCGTGCACCGCTCTTGTCGTTGGCGTCGTCGTAGCGAGCCACGTTGTTGTAGTGAATCTCGAGTACGAACACATGGGTCTTGGCTGAATCCACATGCAATCCGACGTCCTTGGGCATGGCGTAAGGCGAACCACCGGGGGCCCAACCTGCAACCAAGGTACCGTCCGCATGCACGCCTCCGCACGCGCTGTGGCTACCCGGCTTGCCCGCAGACGCTATCGGGTCCTGGTACAACAGCCAGTGGTGAAGCACGCGTTCGTCGTCGATGAGTGGATCCACGCGCAAGGCATGCATTTGATCGGTCCACGGCACTTCGAACACGAAGCACTCGTAGTAGTCGTCTTCCATGGGCACACTGAAAGCGCGCGACTTACCTTCGGCGTCGTCACCATCGTTGGCTCGCAGCTCGATCAGCTCGTCGCACTCAGAAAGGTCCTCCTCGTCAGGCGTCTCGTCGCCATCGACGGGATCGGGCTCCTCGCAGGCTTCCTTCCCCTTCGGGGCCTTCTTATCGAGCCATGCATCGAGCACTTCGAGCTCCTTCTCGCTCAAACGCGCATGATCGATGGGAGGCATCGGACTCGCTTCATCGTGAAGTCTGTCCTTCACACGCGCGTAACGCGGCTCATCCCGACCATCTTTTTCGTGAAAGTCGGTGTACGAGACCAGCTTCACAGGCGCGCCGGCCGTGAGGTTTTCTCCGTGACACAGCCCACAATGCTTTTCGACGATGGCCTCAACCTCGCAGGGAAGCCCCTGGGCCGAGGACCCGATGTCCTTTCCTGAGTTGGTTTCCGAGCCTCCACAGGCGGCGGCCAACATCAAGCCAAACACAGCCGATAGCTTTTGACGGTTCACTGAAGTCTCCTAGACAATGGCAGGCACCCGTCAGTCGCAGCAGGACCGTGGTGCTTTTGATGCGAACCGTCACGGGAGCCTTTGCGGTCACTATCTTCCCCGCTCAGGTCACTCGGGATACTCGGCTCGTCGATCTGACGCGACGATGGTAGGTTCCGCGGCATGTCCATCGACCTAGCCCTCCTCGAGGTCCACCGTGTCGCGCTGACCGGCCACTGCTACCGAATGCTCGGTTCAGCGGTAGACGCCGAGGACGCCGTCCAGGAGGCCATGCTGCGCGCGTTTCGCGGTGTCGAAGGCTTTGATGGCCGTGCCTCCCTCAAGACATGGCTGTACCGTATTGCTACAAACGTATGCCTCGACGCTCTGGCCGAGCGTTCGCGCCGCGAGCGGCCTGTGGACACGGGTCCCCAGGGAACAGTCGACGATGCCCTCGAATCGCGTCCTCGCCACCATTGGCTCGAGCCCATCGCCGAGGCGCGCGCCATCCCCCGCGACGCCGACCCAGCGGAGCTGCTGGTGCTGCGGGAAAGTACGCGGCTCGCCTTCGTCGCAGCTCTTCAGTACCTGCCGCCAAAGCAACGTGCTGTCCTCTTGCTCACCGAGGTACTGGGGTTTTCCGCCGCCCAGGTTGCCGAACTGCTCGAAACCTCGCTGTCCTCCGTGAACAGCGCGCTGCAGCGAGCCCGCGAGACGCTTGCGACCCGCGAGATACAGCCGCTGTCGTTGCCGCTGACCGAAGCCCAGCAAGCGCTCATCACCCGCTATATCTCGGCGTTCGAGCGCTACGACACCGCTGCGCTGACCACGCTACTCCACGAAGATGCCACGCTCTCCATGCCTCCCTACACGCTGTGGCTGCGAGGGCACGAAGCGATTGCGGCTTGGCTTTTGGGGCGCGGAGCAGGCTGCCGCGGCTCGAGGCTCATCCAGACCCGCGCTGCGGGGGCGACCGCGTTTGGTCAGTACCGCCCGCGTCCAGAAGGCGGCCATTCGCCCTGGGCTCTGATTGTGCTCACGCTCTCCGGGGAAAAGATTGTCGAGATGGTGTCCTTCCTCGACACGGAGAAGCTGTTTCCCTTGTTCGACCTGCCTGGCTCTCTGGCGGCGGAATAGTTTTTTGCACAGGCACCGATGATTTGCGGCTCGGCCTCGAGTCCAATCAAAGAACGTGCGCTTTTCGCACCTCAGGAGGACAACATGGCTATCTCCCCATCCCGCAAGCTGTTCGTCAATCTCTCAGTGGCTGACCTCGAGAAATCCACCGCTTTCTTTAAAGCGCTAGGGTTTTCGTTTAACCCGCAGTTCAGCGACGAAAAAGCGTCCTGCATGATCATCAGCCAAGAAGCTTTCGTGATGCTGCTTTCGGAACCCTTCTTCAAGACGTTCACCAAGAGAGCCATCTGCGACACCCGCTCTCACACGGAGGGCATGTTTGCCCTTTCCTGCGAGAGCCGCGCCGAGGTCGAGGAACTCGTCCACAAGGCCGTCGCAGCCGGTGGCTCATTTGCCGTCGACCCCCAGGATCACGGCTTTATGTTCGGCTGGAGCTTCTATGATCTCGACGGCCATCACTGGGAAGTCCTCTGGATGGATCCGGCCGCGATTCCGCCTCAATAGGCCCTCTACACACCCCTGTGCCAGGGGCGGACCTTCGTGTTAAGGTGTCGCCCATGGCAAGCCCTCAAGATTCACCAACCCGTAAAAAGCAGAAGATCCGCGCAACCCGCAAGCTCGCTGAATGGCGCAGGAAGCAGGAGGCCCTCAAGGCCGCCGAGCCCGCCAAGAAGTAACGCTTTTCTCGATCTAGCTTTTCTCGATGCCATAGGCGCAGCTTGTAATCCGAGCGCGCCTGGCTCGAGGCAAACTCGCGCGCTTCAGCGCACAGTGAGCACGCCAGACGTCTCGTAGGCCAGTAGGGTCGAGCGGGATGCTCTGCGCTGCAGCAAGAGCGCGACGGCCGCGACGCCGTTGACGATGGTCAGCCGAAAAACGATGTACGGCAGCAACATGTCCAGCATGCCGGCTATCGCAAACAAGTACGAGTGCGGGGCCAGCGAGATGCTGATCCAAAGCGACATCGGGAACTTGTTGTGCTGCCGGTACGCTGTGGCGCTTTCTTCGGACACAGGCCAGCGTGCAGCCAAAAGGCGAAAGCCCCAGGGGTTCGTGCGCTGGGTAAAGCGCTCCTGCTTGCCCAGGTAGTCTGCGTAGAACTCCATCGACAGACGCGTGTACCAGGCACCCTGCTTGACCTCGGCCGTCTTGTTGACCTCGGAAATCTCGACCGAGCTGTGACTCTCGCCCCCCGTGCCTACGCGCGTCGCTCGCAGGTACAATTCTTTGTAAGCGTCGTAGAGATTGAGCTGAAACACCGTGCACACGATGGCAGCGATGCCGCCTATCACGAGCCAGGTCGGCGGAACGTCGTCGTGCAGCAGGATGTGCACCAAGGCCGCGACGCTGGTGGAAAAGCCCACCACCATGTCCGCGACTCCATCCAGGGCGCGACCGAACGCGGAGCTCATTTTTTTGGCGCGCGCGAGAATGCCGTCGGCGCCATCCAGAATCGCGCTGACCCACAGCAAGATGCCGCCCGCCAGCATGGAAGCCTTGGTGCCGTAGACCCAGCACGACGCCGCAGTCAGCCCCACAGCCATCGCCAGGAAGGTCACCTGATTCGGCGTAATCGGCGTGCGGTACACCGCTGCCACGAACGCGTAGGCGAGCGGGCGATGCAGCCATAGGTTGACCGGGTCTTCCACCTCCTTGGACTTGAGCACCGAGGAAAAGGGCGGAAGGGGCGGCGGTTTCGATGGAGACGGCTCAGACACGGAATACGACTCGCTCAGGGGCGGAATGCCAGTTGGGTTGCGTCGAGGGGCTCGGCTCCGAGGTCGAGCAAGGTCTCACTGGGCTCGGGCAACCAGGATTCGTCGGGGCCTTCAGCCGGCAACACGAGCGGCACGCCGGTGTAGTGATGCCTTCGGTTCAAAAAGAACGTCTTGAACACGTACAGCAACACCGACGAAAGCTCGAGCGATGGATGAATCTTGCCGCCGTAGCGCTCCCGGTGTGCCTCGGGCGTCTTGCTCCAGTGGAGGCCGGGCAAATCGTGATGGATGCTGTGAAAGCCGTTGTTGAAGGCGAGCCAGTTGGCCAACTTGCCGACGAAATTACGCGCGTGGTTGAACTCGCTGTCCTGGTCGCAACCATCGTGCTGCAGCAGGTTGATGGTGATGATGCCCCACTGCGCGTA
Source organism: uncultured Polyangiales bacterium (assembly GCA_964515685.1). GTDB lineage: Bacteria > Myxococcota_A > Polyangia > Polyangiales > DASUME01 > DASUME01. The sequence continues at coordinate 7,169 of CAZEWA010000158.1, forward strand.
GATGTGAGGGACGAGCCAAAACAACAGCGCGCGCTTCCAGTCCAAAACAAAAAGCGCCACCTGAATGCTCATCAACACCGCGAGCTCTAGCAGTCCCTGACGAAACCACTTGGGATGCCGCTTGCGCATCACCCACATGTACTCGGAGTCCGCGCGCATAATCGCCGGTGCCACCGAGAGCATGAAGAAGAGACCATTGAGCGCGTGCCAGCGAAACCGCGTCTTGGTGGTGCGCATCACATCGCGCCGCGACTGCGTGAAGCGATGGTGGCTCAGGTTGTGACCGGGCACGTAGGCGCTCACCGGGTGCCCGTAGATGCAGGTGAGGACCACCTGGTACACCTTGTTCATCCAGCGAGCCCGGAAGACGGGGCAGTGCAAGGAATTGTGGGTTTGTACTGCGCCCTGGAAAGCCGTCAGGCACAGCAGGACCAGCAACGGCAGGGCCCACAGGTTGAGTGGCCCCCAAAACCAAGCGGCTACCAACAGCACGTAGTACAGGCCGTTGAAAAATAGGGGGCGTAGATCGGCGCGCTCTCGCAACATCGTTTTGACCCAAAACGGCCATTTGAACTGGCCCGGTTACGCGCAGTGTGAGGGATGGACCCTGCGTTGCCAAGGTGCCGGTTGGAGGCACCTGGGTAACCGACCTTGTTGGGTCGTGCTGCAGCGAACACACACGAGACGACAGTCCGAACAGCTCATGGGTGCGCTACGCGGAGACACCCCTTCCGGTCAGTGAGCGGAAGACGTAACATGCGTGACTGTTGGTCTACGTCGCGCACATCGGCCGCTTCGTTCCTGCGATCGCAGCCCTGCTTGCGATCGTCTGCCTCCAGGCATGCCTGCTCGTAGGTTACGAGCGAGAAGATCGCGGTGGGTTACTGGAAGCTGACCCCTCGCAACAGAATCGCGATGGCGGCTCAGGTGAGGGCAATCCCGACGCCACGGTGAACGGCGAACGCGATGCCGAAGAGGAGCTGGACGGGCATCCAAACGCCGAAACGCCCGAGGGTGACGCAAGCCACGCAGACGACGACGCAGGCCTGGATGCGAGCGAACCGGCCGATGCCGGCGAGGAAATCGACTGCGGTGACGGCGGTTGCAAGTGCCCGGCCAACGGGAGCGCTTGCATCGGTGACCTTTGGTACACCTGCGATGCCGCGGGTGAAGTGACGTCGGTCGTCAGCTGTCAGGAACAGGCCACATCGAGCTGCAGCAAGGGCATCTGTGCTCCGGGAATCGGCTGCACGACGACCCAAGCACCGAACGGCAGCGCCTGCGACGACGGCAAGTTCTGCACCGCATTGGACGCCTGCAACAACGGGCTGTGCGAGGGGTCAGCCAGCCCTTGCGGGGCCGACGTATGTAGCGACCAGGTTTGCGATGAGGCCGAGAACGCGTGCCGCGTTACGGAAAGCCATCCAGGAAAGCCCTGCGGTAGTGGCTTGACCTGCACGGCCACGGGTAGCTGCGAGTCCGACTCGAACTGCGGTGGCACGTGCAATCCAACCTGCACAGGCCAACAGGCTTCCTGCGACTTGTCCTGCCACGACGCAGCGAGTTGCAATGTCGGCTGCGCAAACTCGCAAACTTGCAACACCAACTGCGCCCAAACGAACACCTGCGCAACAAGCTGCTCCGGGGCACTGTCGAACTGCAACATGAACTGCACCGACGCTACGTCGTGCACGGGAAGCTGCGTCAATAGCGACTGCTCACTCGACTGCGACGGAACGACCAAGTGTCATAACTCTTGCACCGGCTTCTACTCGGAGTGCAACACGTCGTGTCAGGGCTCGGCCGACTGCGGCACTAGCTGTCGAAACAACGCAGAGTGCAGCATCTCCAACTGCCAAGGCGGCAAGTGCAGCGCCGACTGTGATAGCGACGCCGACTGCAACGTGGACTGCCGCGACGCTACGCAGTGCAAAACGTCGTGCACGCGCGACTCCTCCTGCATCGTCGATTGCCGGAATTCCGGCAGCTGTCAGGTCGCTTGCAGCTTGACGTCTGCGTGCGCATTGCGTTGTTCGCCCGGCGACCCGAACTGCAAGTTTACCCAGTGCTATGGCGGAGCCACCCGCTGCCTGAACGGCTGGCTCGTGTGCCACAGAAGCTGCTTGGGTCTCTGATTCACAAAGCGCACAGCAAGCGCGCGACGACGCAAACGCAGGCCGGAGTACGTTGACCCGGCCCGCGAGCCTACTACTCCGCGCGCATGCGGTCTTCGAAGGCCGTTAGCGCCGTCTTCGCGCCTTCGCCCATGGCCACCACAATCTGCTTGAACGGCGTCGTCGTCACGTCACCCGCTGCATAGATACCAGGCACCGACGTGCGTCCCTTGTCGTCGACCACGATTTCGCCAAACCGATTGAGCTCCACCAAATCGCTCACCAAGGCACTGTTGGGCGACAACCCGATCTGCACGAAGATACCGTCGACTTTGACCTCGTGGAACTCCTTGGTCTTGCGATTCTCGTAGCGCAGACCCGCCGCCTTTCCGTCTTCACCGAGGACCTCGGAGGTACGCGCCGAGGTGATAACGGTGACGTTCGAGCGCCCTTCGAGGTTTTTTACGAGGACGGCGTCCGCCTTGAGTGCGTCCGCGTACTCGAGCAACGTTACATGACTGCAGATACCCGCGAGGTCGATTGCGGCTTCTACACCCGAGTTGCCTCCGCCGACCACGGCCACAGTGCGCCCCTTGTAGAAAGGGCCGTCGCAGTGCGGGCAGAACGCCACGCCGCGGCCGATGTGCTCCTTCTCTCCGGTGACACCAAGCTCACGCCACTTTGCGCCTGTCGCGATGATGAGCGTCTTTGCGAGAATCCGTTCGCCGCCCTGAATCAGCAGCTCCTTCTCTTCGCCGTTCACCACACGCTCTACCCTGCGGTGCTCGAGCAAATCGATGGGGTACGAGCGCACGTGCTTTTCCAAGTCCGCGCTCAAACGCGGGCCTTCGGTGTACACGGTGCCGATGAGGTTCTCGATACCCAGCGTGTCCATCACCTGGCCGCCGAACTTCTGCGCCACGATGGCCGTCTTCAGCCCCTTACGCGCGCTGTAGATTGCAGCCGACGCGCCCGCAGGTCCGCCACCGACCACGACCACATCGTAGTGCCGCGCTTCGGCGGACTCACTCGCCATGGCCTCGCCCGAGCGTCCGAGCGAAGTCTCGAGCACCTCGAGCAGCTCTGAAAAAGTGCCCTTCCCCGAGTGAATCATGCTGTCGCCAGAGAAGACCGCGGGCACGCCTTGGATGCCGAGCCGTTCAATCTCACCCTGCGCGAATTCTCCGTCCACCATCTGGTGGCTCGCATCTGGATGCAACAACGCGATGAGGTTGAGCGCCTGCACCACATCGGGGCAGTTCGTGCAACTCAACGACACATACGTGCGTAGCGCGACGGGCCCCTTCAGCGCACGCACGCGCGCCTGTACGCCAGCGTCGGGCAGCTTGCCCTTACCGTCTGCGTTCAGCAGCGCGAGAATGAGCGAGGTGAACTCGTGCCCCGCCGGAATGCCGCGGAACGAGACGCCCGTAGGCTGACCATTTTTGTGGAGCGTGAGCAATACGCCCGACTCCACGTGACCTTGAACCACAGCTTCAATTTTCGGCGAGGTCGACGCCACGGATTGGGCCAGCTCGAGGAGCTCAGCCTGCTTCTCGTGAGAACTCTCGGCTACCACCAGAGCGTACGTCGACTCAAGGGCTCCGAAAACCTGGCGGAGTTGTGCAGAAATCGCTTCCTCGAGCATGGCTTTCTCCTTTTACTTAAACGTTAGAAGGTGTTCCACAGGAAGTGGCTCGGATCGGCGGCGAGGCGCCTGGCCGGCGGTGCGGCGAAGCTGCAAGAAGACTGCCCGTCTCTTGAGGGTTCGCTGCGACACCAGCCGGGATGGATCGGCGTCGAGGCGGGCCACTTCTGTGGAACACCTTCTTAGATTCAGATCTTGCCGACCAGGTCGAGGCCGGGCTTGAGCGTGGCCGCGCCGGGCTTCCACTTCGCCGGGCACACTTCCTTGGGGTTCTTCGCGATGAACTGCGCGGCCTGGACCTTGCGCAGAAGCTCGTCGGAGTTACGACCGATGCCGTTATCGTTGACCTCGGCAATCTTGATCTTGCCCTCGGGGTTCACGAGGAAGGTGCCGCGGTAGGCGAGACCTGCCTCTTCGATGTACACGCCGAATGCGCGCGAAAGGTGCCCCGTGGGATCCGCGAGCATGGGGAACTTGATCTTCTTGATGGTGTCCGACGCGTCGTGCCACGCCTTGTGCGTGAAGTGCGTGTCGGTGCTCACCGAGTAGACCTCTACGCCGAGACCCTTGAGCTCCTCGTACTTGTCGGCAAGGTCGCCGAGCTCGGTCGGGCAAACGAACGTGAAGTCCGCCGGGTAGAAGAAGAAGATGGCCCACTTCCCCTTGATGTCTTCCTGCGTCACGGTCTTGAACTGACCGTCGACGAAAACCTCGGCCTTGAAATCAACAATCTTCGAATTAATCAGCGTCATTTTATCTCTCCTCAGGCTTACAGCCGAACATCGACTGGTTTATCAGCGGCGCGTGTCGTAGGCGCCACTCTGCATAGACTACACGCTAGGGCCATAGTCACCAATACATCGTCCCTAGGACTTCGATAGCCAAGGACTATCAAAACTGTCACGCAACCGCGCACGCGTTCGGCTGTGCT
>CAZEWA010000159.1:0-1524 GCA_964515685.1 uncultured Polyangiales bacterium
CGCCATCTTGGTCGAGAAGGCCGAGCAGGAGCTCGAGCGCGTGTTTGCGCTGCAGTCACTCGGCTACCGCGTGCGCAGCATGCTGCGGGAGGAACTGCAGGCCGGCCACGTGGATAGCGAGTGGATGGCCGTGAAGCTCGGACTCAGTCGACGCACGCTGGCGCGGCATCTCAGGCAGGAGCACACCTGCTTCAAAGACATCCTGAACGGTGTGCGCCGCGAGGTAAGCCGCAGCCTGCTCGTCCGCACGCGCATCAGCGTGCAGGAGATAGCTAGCAGCGTCGGCTACGCAGAGACGAGTGCATTCGTTCGCGCTTTTCGGCGCTGGGAGGGAATGAGTCCGATGGCCTATCGCCGCCTCGGTGCAGCTGAGGTCGCAGAGCCCATGGTGGGCAGGGGCGCTCACTGGTCCGATGCCGCCGAATGAACAGAACAGTCAGAAATTCTTCAACGTTGTCCTGTCTTGGAGTTCACCCATGTTAGCTGTCCGAACAAGTTTGCTTTCTGCGATGTTGCTCTGCTGCGGGCTCGCAAACTCGGCCTGTGAAGGGGCAGACGTGCTCGAGCAGAGAGATTTCTCTGGCGCAAGCACGGGAGATGGTGGGACCCCGCCTGACTTGACGCCCACCGGTGATGCATCGACTGCGCCGCCGCCAATCGATCCAGACGGCTGGCCAGTGCCGAGTCCGGATGCCGCTTTGCCAGTGGAAGACACTCAGGATGCAAGTTCGCCCGACGAGGAGGAGCCTGACGATAGTGCGCCGGAGCTACCAGCAGACCACTGTCTCGCGGGCATCGAGGGCTTCGACAAAGAGGGGCCGTTCAAGTTTGCGGCGAAGACCTTCGGGCGCATCAAATTCTGGGTGCCACAGGTGCCTGTGGGCTGCAAGGTGCCTGTGGTCCACCTCGCGAACGGCACGACTGCTTCTTGTGGGAACTATCAGGGGGTGTTGAACCGCCTGGCGTCGCACGGTTTTCTCACGGCGTGTTACGAGGATCCGAACACGGGCGCTGGCACGCAGGGACTCGAGTCTTTGCAGACGGCGTTCAAGGAGTTTCCTGCGCTCGCAGATCAGCGCATCGGCTCCACGGGCCATTCGCAGGGTGGGCAGGCCGCGTTCACGGTGCTGGAGCTCGCCGAGCGCACCTTCGGCGCAAGTGCGCGCTACGCCGGGCTTGCGATACAGCCTGCTAGCGGCTTTGGCTCGCAACCTGCGGGTGGGTCATGGCAACAGATCTACGCCCGCATCCGCTCGCCCATGTTCATGTTCAGCGGCACAGCAGATACGCTCGTCTCTGAAGTTTGGGTCCGCTCCGGTTTCAATGCGCTCGCCGATGACATCGAGGCCTACTTCTGGTCGGCCAACGGCGCGACGCATATCCCTACACCGCAGACCGCCACAAATCAGGTCGCAGTCGCCTGGTTTCGCTGGAAGCTGCTCGGCGATGCCGCGGCGTGCCGCTACTTCAAGGCGCTTCCGGACGGGCGCGATTGGGATGTGCGCGAAGAACAGAACAGCGCGG
>CAZEWA010000159.1:1624-4891 GCA_964515685.1 uncultured Polyangiales bacterium
CTTGTGTCGCGCTTACTTTGCGCGGCCGGTTTTGCCCTTGGCTTCGGTGTAGCCGAAGATCTGCATACCAAAGGAAGCTGCGAGCAACACCGCGCTCTCGACTGGCACGCGCGCGCCTTTGACGTTGTTCTTCACGGGATCCAAGAACAGGTCCCGAGCGCCCGCGAACGTTGCCTTGCGCAAATCGCATTCCTCGATGCGCGTGCCTGTGAACAGACAGTCCTCAAAGACAGACTCCACCAGGTCCGTCTTGATCAGGTTGGCCTCGACCAGCGCACAACGTACGAACCGAGTCTTGCGCAGCGCAAGCGACACCATGCTCGTGTAGTGCATATTGCAGTCTGCAAAGGCGGCTGTGGGGAAGCTGGCCACGTGGGACTAGTCGACGCCCATCAACTTGCAGTGCTGAAACGTCACATCACGCAACGACAACAGCGCGACATTCGCGCGCGTCAGGTCGCAGCGCTCGAACGTGCAGTCCTCGAGACGCGTGCGCGACCAAACGCTCTCCGAGAGCTTGCAGCCCCGGAACACGCAGCGTGAGAACTCGCGCTCACACAGGTCGGCGCGCTGCAAATCGAGGTCTTCGAACACCTCGTCTTCGAAGGAGCTAGCTTGGTCTAGTGGGGTCATGGTTGCGGTCTCGTGGGGAGGGATGGCGTATGCGTTCTGTGCGAGGGGAGGGTTTACCAGGTTCCCTCCCTCCGTGCAGAGGGAGTGTGGGGCCTTACGGCTGAAGCGGCGTTGTTGTAATCGTAATTTCGGACGTGGCCTTTCGGGCCAACCGCGCATCGCAAGGACGCGTGCGTGGCACCGGCGGCACGTCATCGCGGTGGCACTGACGTTGCCGTGCGCCTCAGATGCAGCAGACGGATTGAGGCAAACAGTCTGAGTGTTCCGCGCAGTCGCACTTCGTTCTATCATCGTGTATCAGCGCGGTAGCGATAACGGGGGCTAGCTATGTTTGCTAAGGCGCATCGCGTAGCGTTCGGCAGATGATGTGCTCGATCCACGTTGTGAGATCTACGGTCAAAACGTAGGGAATATCCGGCAAATACAAGGGGCGTGAAACTTCGCGGGCGTGATTGATCACGGGCATGATCTTTCACGGCCGAAGTCGCTCGAGCATTGCAACTTCGTGAATGGGTGGTGTTGATCGAAACGAGAAAAATTTCTTGCTGGGGTGAGTTCACTCCGCTACACGTCAACCCATGAAGTTGATGGACACAGCCCCCCACTGTACGTAGGCGTCCGGGCATCTGCTTGAGCAGGTGATGCGGACGCCTCCTGCAAAGGATGTGTCTTTATGAAAAATGCACGTGGCGGGCTCTCGACGAGCCTAAGCAAGGCTTCTTTGCTTTGGTCCCTGGCGGCGCTTGGTGTGAGCAGCTCGATGGCAGGTTGCTTGAGCGAAGATGCGAACACGGAAGCGGATGCCGATCAGCTCGGCTCGCTCGATCTGAACCTAGATGTGGCACCGGGCGTGACGATCAATAACGTCACGTACACCATCACCGGTAACGGCTTCAACAAGAGCGGCAGCATCGACGTCAGCGGTGCCCCGGTGATCAGCGCGGTTATCGGCGGTATCCCTGCTGGCACCGGCTACACCATCACGTTGACGGCGAGCTCGGCGCAGCACAACGCGACCTTCACGGGTTCGGCCAAGTTCGACGTGACAGCAGGCGGCACGGCATCCGTGACCGTGCACCTGCGCGGTACGGTCGACAGCGGAAATGGCAGCGTCACCGTAAACGGCACCATCAACGTGAACCCGGTCATCGACGAAGTGACCGCGTCGCCGCTCACAGTCTATGTGGGCAGCTCCGTTGCGCTGTCTTCGGTGAGCCGCGATCCCGACGAGTGGCCCGCGCCTCTCACCTATTACTGGAGCACGACCGGGGGAGTCATCGACAACCCGATCGCGCCGAATGCGACGCTGACGAGCGCGACCCCGGGCACCTTCGCGGTCACGCTGACCGTCTCGGACGGGGATGGTACGACCACCGCGACCCGAGCGGTGACGTTCGTAAATCCCGACGCAGACGGCGGTGTAGGCGGAGAGGGGCCGGACAAGCCCAACGTCTTGCTGATCATCGCCGACGATTTGGGTGCGGCCTCGACGAGCCTCTATCCCGAGCTAGCGGGCAACAGCGGCGCGGTGTCGATCCCGAACATCGAAGCGCTCGCGCAGAACGGCCTCGTGTTCGACAACGCCTGGGCGAGCCCCGTGTGCTCGCCGACCCGCGGCACCATCGTGAGCGGCCAGTACGGTTACCGCACGGGCGTCACGAACGTGGGTGACGTGCTGCCGACCTCGACCGTCTCCCTCTTCGACCGCCTCACGAGCGACAGCCCGGACTACGGTCACGCTTTCTTCGGCAAGTACCACGTCGGCGGTGGCTCCATCGACCCGCGCCCTGGAGTCGCGTATCCAGTCGCGGCGCAGGTTCTCCAGCACGTACGTGACCTGGGAATCACCACGTTCCGAGGGCTCCTCGGCGGTGGCGTCGCGGACTACTTCAACTGGGTGACGTATGACATCAACGCGCCCGCGGTCTCCAACCAGACGTACGCGACGACCGCCCTCACGGACTACGCGATCGACTACATCCATCAGCACGAGGCAGCGAACCCCGGGAAGCCGTGGTTCGTCTATCAGGCGTACAACGCACCTCATGCCGCCAACGGCGGAAATTCCCCGTACCAGGCGCCCCCCACTGAGCTTCACAGTGTCGATCTCAGCTCGGTCGGCAACCCTGCGCCGGGCGCGATCGCGACCAACATTCCGCTCTACAAGGCGAACATTCAGAGCCTGGACACCGAGATCGGCAGACTGCTGAAGGAAGTCGATCTCAAAAAGACGGTCGTCATCTTCGTCGGTGACAACGGTGTACCGCCCCCGGTGACGGATGCGGGTCAGGGGATCCGCGGGTCCAAGGGCAGCGTCTACGAAGGTGGCGTGCGCGTGCCGCTCGTCGTCGCAGGCGCAGGCGTGACGCGCCGCGGTCGCGAGGAAAATCTCTTCGTGACGACGGATATCTACGCGACCGTCCTGGATTTGGCGGGAGCCTCCGTGAGCCATGTCAACGACAGCTACAGCCTGAAGGCGGTGTTGAGCGATGAGGCCGCCTCGAGCGGACGCACGCATTCCTATTCGGAGAGCGGTCGCGCGAACCAACACCGCTACGGCCTTCGCGACTCGCGGTTCAAGCTGATCAACAACACCGGCACTTGGGAGCTGTACGACCTCGTCGCCGATCCGCT
>CAZEWA010000159.1:4991-11815 GCA_964515685.1 uncultured Polyangiales bacterium
TATGTCCAAAGGTCCGAAGACGACGTTCCGGCTCCTCAGTCCGTGAGCTCTGGCGACGACGCTGCGAGTTCGCAGTCCGCTTCAGCCGTGTTTAAAGCTACCAGGCTTCTTGGCCGCGAGGACTTCGTAGGCTCCGAGACCTGCGCTTCGTGCCACAAGGCGCAAGGCGAGGCGTACCTCAACTCGCATCATGCAAAGGCGCTGGTGACGCCCAGTGCAGAGTTTTCGAAGGAGCGCTTCGACGCTAGCCATTTTTTGACCAAACAAGGCGGCGCGACGAAGTTTGCGCTTCGCGAAGACGGCCCCGTGGTGATCACGCCCACCGCCAGCGCAAAATCTGAGACTTTTCCCATCACGCACGTCTCCGGCGTTTGGCCCATCGAGCAGTACGTGGTGGCCACGGAGCGCGGCAAGCTGCAGGCTCTCAGCGTGGTCTGGGACAGCCGCGTCAAGGCAGAGGGTGGCAATCGTTGGTTTCATGTCTACGGTTCAGACGGCATCGCGCCCAAGGATCCACTCTTCTTTACCGAGCCCGCGCAGAACTGGAACCATATGTGCGCGGAGTGCCATTCCACGTGGGTCGAGCGCCGCTACGATCTCGCGTCGGACAGCTTCGATACGCGCTGGGCAGAGCTCTCAGTCGGGTGCGAGGCTTGCCACGGTCCGGGTGCCGAGCATGTGCGGTCCGCCAAAGCGGCCACGGCATCGACACCGATTGCGCCGTTGCCAGTGCGACTTACGTCCTCTGAGCCGTGGCTCCCATCCGATACGGGCAGCCCCAAGCCGCACGCTCAGAACGATGTGGAAATGGAGACCTGCGCGCCCTGCCACAGTCGGCGTAAGCCCCTCAAAGAGGGCTTTTTAGCGAGCGATCCGTTTCTGGACTCCTTTGAGCCAGAGCTGCTGCTGCCAGGCCGCCACCACGCAGACGGTCAGGTCGAAGGCGAAGTCTACGAGTGGGCGTCGTTCCAGCAGAGCCGTATGCACCAAGCCGGTGTGAAATGCTCAGACTGCCACAATCCGCATTCCGGAAAACCGTACGCGGAGGACAACAACCTGTGCGTGCGCTGCCATGAGCCTGCGCGCTTCGATGTGGAATCCCATACGCACCATGCGCTCGGAAAGGCGCCGCTGTGCATCGACTGCCACATGCCGCCCAGCACCTTCATGCAGATTGACGAGCGGCGCGATCACTCGATTCGCATTCCACGTCCCGATCACAGCCTGGCGTACGGCACGCCGAACGCCTGCAATACCTGCCACACCAAGGAGTCTGCAAGCTGGGCGAACGATCATGTGACAAAGTGGTTTCCGGCGTTGCCCTCGCGTCCGCATTTCGTGGAAGCCCTCGGTAAGGATCGCAAAGGTGCGCTGGATGCCCCGCAGGCGTTGCGTAAGCTCGCTGAGGAAGCAAAGGCTCCAGCAGTCGCGCGCGCGACCGCGCTTGAGCGCCTTGGCCGCTATCCTGCGCAGAAGAACCTGGAAACCTTGCGCGTGGCGCTCAGCAGCAAAGAGTCGCTCGTGGTTTATGGAGCCGTACTCGGTAGCGCGCAGCTTCCGCCTGCGCAGCGCGTGCCGCTCCTGTTGCCCGCTATCGAGCATTCTACGCGCGCCGTGCGCATCGCAGCAGCCAAGCAGCTGGCAAGCGTGCCCGTGGCGGAGCTGCCGGTGAGCGCGCAGCCTGCGCTCGAGCGTGCGTTCGTCGAGGTGCTAGAGAGCTTCGCCGTCAGCGCGTCGCGGGCCGAGACGCACATCGAACAAAGCGCGTTTGAGCTAGCTCGCGGCAAGCTAGCGGAAGCTGAAGCGTCGCTTCGAAACGCGCTGCGCCTTCAGCCGTGCTTGGCCGAGGCCCATCTCAACTTGGCGGACTTGTCGCGCCAACGAGGCGACGAAGCCGGAGCCGAACGCGAAATTCGTGCCGCCATTCAGTGCAGCCCCGAGAACGCAGCGGCCTACCACGCGCTCGGTCTTTGGCAGGTCCGCGCGCGCCAGGCGAAGGAGGCCATCGTCAGCCTCAAGAAGGCTTCGGAGCTCTCACCAGGCGACACGCGCTTCAGCTATGTGTATGCGGTGGCACTCGCCGGAGGTGGCGAACGCGACGCAGCCATCCGCACGCTCGAGTCCACCCTCAAGCAGCGCCCCAACGACAGAAGCGCACTGCAAGCGCTCGCGAGCTACCTCCACGACGCAGGCCAAAGCGAGCGCGCGGCCGAGACCCGACGGCAGCTCGAGAAGCTGCTGAGCGAGTAGGAGAGCGGTGGGCTGCTGCGCGAGTGGAGTGGTGGATGGGTGGTAATGCCAGTTGACCATGGTGTCATGCGCGGGCTAGTGTTGGCCCGTGCTCATTTCTTCCTCGCAGTACGTAATCCTGTTGCTCTCCTGGTTTATAAGCGGAATTTCGCTGGTTTCGCGCGCGCAAGCCGAATCCCAAGACCTGACGGCAGTGCAGGCCCCGGAGGCTTCCAATGTGGCTGAGCTCACCGATTTGGTCGAAGCCAGCGAGGGCACCAAACCTGTGCCACCTGAACTCGCGTACCCTTACTTGCGGGTCACACGTTCTGCTTTCCAACGGATCCGCGAGCGTGAGGAACTGACTTGCGCACGCCTTCTGTCCGTCGGAGCGGAGCTACGCGAAGCGCGCCTTACCAATCGTGAAGCCGCTTCGGTCACGGTCCCCCTCATTGCGTTGTTTACGGGATTGGGAGTCAGTGTCGTCGGTGCTGTGCCGATGTTACTCGCCGGAGCGTCCGAGATACTGCCTCATTCGAGCGGCTCCATTGACCGAGATCTCGTACGTCTCTTCATCGGCACACAGGTTGCGGGCGGTGTCCTCGCGCTGACAGGATTCGGACTTTTGCGCATGCAGCAAAGCAGGCAACCCGAGCGGGCGCGGGTCAAGGCCCTCGTCCACGAACACCGCGTGCTCAAAGAAAAGCTCCGAGCGATCAGGCGGGAGCGCAGCCACCTGGAGCGCGTTTATCCTTTCGCCGCCCTCGAACGACAAGGAGCAAGTTTCGGGCTCAGCTTCGCTTTCGACGGATAAGCTGGTCTGGCCAGATGACCACATAACGCGCTACGCTCCAGATATGAAGATCGAGCCCGTAAGCCGCACATCGTTGTCTGATTCGGTTTTTCGGGAACTGCGCGCGCGCATCCTTGGAGGGCAACTCGCCCCCGATGTAGCGCTGCCTGGGGAGCGCGAGCTGTGCGCAGCCTTTGGCGTGAATCGCAACGCGCTGCGCGAGGCCCTGAAGCGACTCGAGCAATTGGGACTCGTACAGATCAAGCAAGGCGGTGCGACGCGCGTGGTGGACTTTCGCGCGGAAGGCGGGCTCGAGCTCTTGCCTGCGATGTTGGTCGGGCCCGACGCTGCACTCAGGCGGCGTGCGGTGCGAGGCTTATTCGAGCTGCGCTCGGCGGTGGGGCCCGACGTGGCGCGACACGCGGCAGCTAGACGCTCAGAAGAAGATGCCGAAGCCATCGGTGAACTGGTGTGTCGCATGGCTCAGCCCTGCGAGCGGACTCCGCCTCAATTGCAGCGCTTGAGCATGACGCTGTGGGAGCGACTCGCGCTTGCGTCCGACAACATTGCGTATCGGTGCACCTACAACTCGATGCGTAAGGCTTGGGGGCCGGTTCAAGACTCGCTTGCGGTGGCATTGATGGACGAGATAGGTGACCTTGTTCGCTACCAAAAGCTCGCCAAGGCCGTGCGCGAACAGCAGCCGGAGCGTGCAGCCAAGGTCGCACGCGAGTTGCTAGAAGCAGGCTTTCAGGGCGTCGTGCGCTTCGTGGGTGGACTCACCTGACGTGCCCCCCGCGACAAGCCACTAAACTTCCCCGCGACGCGAGATGCCACCGTTACAGGTGTACCGTGACCTGGAGGTGCTGGCGGGTAGGCAATTGCCTTATCTCACGTGATTGCTCACGTGCACAATCCATGGAGTTTAGCCGTTGTGGGACACAATCGGGGGCCATCGTCGCTGGTCGGTAGCTGCTTTTTTCGCGGGGTAGGGAAGGGGACAGGAGGGCGGGTGTAACTGATGGATTTCATTGAGAGGCCTGGCCGCTCGTACGCTCCTAGGGCGTCCGTATCGGGCCGGCATCCTGTCCGGATGTTCGCGAGCGTGTAAGCAAGACTGTCAAATACGCAGACGGCCCCTTACGATGTGTCCATGAGTTCGGTACAGCGTTTTGCACTAAAGTGGGCCCTGCCGGTGTTCCTCACATGCACCGCGGCGGCGGCCTGCTCCGATTCCAACCCGTCCCAGCACGGCGAGATCGATGTGGACGGTGGCGTGGACGGCGGGGACACCGAGGATGTGGACGGTGGCGTGGACGGCGGGGACACCGAGGACATGGACGGCGGTCTGGACGCCGGAGGCGACTCTGCGTACGCGGACGGTGGCCTGGATGGCGGGGACAGGGAGGACATGGACGGTGGCCTCGACGGCGGCGACTCAGCGCCAGACGGTAGCTCTCCTGACGGCGCGGACGCCGGCGATTCGGGTTCGGGCAGCGATGGTGACGTGGATGCCGGCCTCGACAGCGGACCCGAAGGGGGCGACGCGGGGACGAGTGCCGACGGCGGAGATGCCGAGATCGATGCGGGGCCAACCTGTTCCGACTGCGGCACCGGTCTGTGTCTCGCGGACGGCAGCTGCATCGCCTGTACCGCGCAGGTGCCCTGCCAGAATGCGAACCTGGTCTGCAACGTGGCGACGGGCAGCTGCGTCGAGTGCTTGCCCAGTGACGATCATTGCCCGGACGGCGAGTACTGTAGCGCGGGGTTCCAGTGCCTGCGTGGCTGTAAGGGCGACGCGAACTGCGCCAGCGGTCGGTGCAACGAAGATCACGCGTGCGAGCGCTGTCTGAGCGACCTCGAGTGCGGCGCCGGACAAGTGTGCGGCACGTTGAGCTGCGGCACGTCCTGCGACGATCCGGGCGACGCCGGCACGAGTGCCTGTGCAGGCTCGCTCGAGTGCTGCACGGCCGCGTGCGTGGACACGACGCGCGACATCGCGCACTGCGGCGGCTGCGGCATGGCCTGTAGCGCGAGCCAGTTTTGCGGCACGGCGGGCTGCGCCGACGTGAGCCTCGCGAACCTGTGCGACAACCAGGCGGCGACGCTTATCACCACCGGCGCGCCCGACGACGTGTTGCGCAGCGAGCAGATTAAGACGGCGCTGGGCGACCTGTGCACTCCAGCTCCGACGCTCGACAGCCACGACGTGAGCGAAAGCGCGCTGCTCAACCTTGCAAGTGGACAACCGGTGGCCGGCGGCAATCACCTGCTCGTCACAGTGGGCAGCGCATACTCCAATCCGCTCGTGGATTACCTCGAGCAGCAGGGCATAGCCCCGCTCTTGATGACCCACCAGTGGGACGAGATCCCAAGCTTCGAGTTCCGGCGCAGCAGCGACAACAGCTTGATCTACGGTGGGCAGGTCAGCGACGAGACGGAGACTGACGCACACTTCGTGATCGCCTTGGCGCGCGATTCGAGCGGCAGCATGACCCTCTACACCTACGGCTACTGGTCTGCGGGTACCGGCGCGGGCGCCTGGTACTTGATCAACCAAGTGCTCAACACGCCCGTGAGCTACGGCGAGGCCTGGTACGTCTACCGCTGGCAGAGCATCAACGCTAACCTAGGCCCCGACGCCGAGGACACCTTCACGCTGATCGCCTCCGGCTCGTAAGCAGGCGCGCAGGGGGCGTTTTGCGGCAGTCGCATAGGCCTCGTGCCCGACGAAGGAGCGCCTTCTACGGAGCTTTGACTTCTTCTTTGAACTCGCTCTGGGCAGGCAAGGTCGCCATCAGGCTCGCGAAAGCCGCGCTGCGATCCTGGCAATGCAGGGTCTCCTCGAGCGCAGCAGTCGTCGCGTAGCCGACGATCTTGTTGCCCTCGGCCATGTCCAGGCTGCCGCAGTCGAACAGATAGGGTAGGCCGATGATCACCGCGCTACCGATGCCACACACGCCATTTGCTTGGGACTCTTCGATCGCGTTTTTGCCCTGGGCATTGGTCTGACATAGATCGGTTGGCAACAGGTGCCCGCCGCCTTTGACACCGAGCAGGCGCTTCTTGATCGTGGGCTGACCGGGTGAGCTTTCGTAAGCGAAGCTCGTGCTGATCGAGCCCAGCGGGCAGACCACGCTGCCGACCCACGGGCCGCCATACCCCATCACGCGATCGTCGATGCCTGACACGTAGAGAATCGACTGGAGCGTGTCGGAAGGTGACACGGGTGTGGCTCCGGAAAGCGGCATGACCAGCCTGACGCCTGGCAGCGTGCTGAAGGTCGACGATACACAGCCTCCTTGGCTGTGACCCGAGATGGCGATTCGGGTCATGTCGAGACGACTCTTGAGAAATGCCAAATCTCCGCTCGGGGACTTGAGTGCATCCAGCTGTGCGTTCACGTCTCTCGGAATGTCCTGAGGCACTGCTGGGTAGTTACACTCGAGCGTGGAGCTCAGTTGATCCTTCAACCCGAGCCCGGGGTAGTCGGCCGCAAGCACCACAAAGCCGCGGCTCGCCCATTGGGTGTTCAAGGTGCCCGAGGCGATCCGGAACGAAGCCGTGCCGTGGATGAAGACCACCAGCGGGTAGGGCCCGTACTGATCATCGATCGGTACGTCGCGAAAGAGGTCACCACCGATCGCGGTGATCAACGGCACGTTGGCGTCAGGAACCTTCTTCTGCTCTTGCTCGGGCAACCAATCGCGAATGTCGTACCGGGCGACCTCGATTCCATCGGTCGTACCCGGCTTTGCCGGATAAAAAACCTCGGTCACCAGGCTCCCGATCGTGACGGTGC
>CAZEWA010000160.1:0-11761 GCA_964515685.1 uncultured Polyangiales bacterium
CTTCTTAGAGCAGGCTGCGGTGAGCACGCGCCTTTTGCGCCTTTTCCTCGCGCTTGAAGGCTGCACTGCGATCGCCCGCTGCGTGAGCCTGGGAATAGCTGCGCAAGCAGCTCAGCTCAGACGCGCTGGCGGCCATCAGCACGTCGAGAAACTCCGGAGCGGTCGTCACGCGCCGAGGGATGGCGTGCCGGTCGCCGCAGGCCGCATCGGCTGCGCTGCGAAACACCGGACGCAGCGCGGTGTTCAGCCCATCGTCCAGAAATGCCTGCAGCTTTTGCCCATCACCCAAGTGGCGATCGACGGCGCGCTTCACCATGAAGCAGATCGGCCCCTCCATCACGCAGCCGCTAATTTTCAGACGCTTTCGGACCATGACGAGCCGCAAGCTCTCCTCGTAGATTTCCGGACGCAGCTGAATCGTGACGCTCACCGTCTTGTCGGAGACGAAGGCCACGCTGACCTCCGCCTCGCTCTTGATCTCGATCAGGTTTTTGTGGGGCAAGTGGCGGATGGATGTGCCCTTGAGCGTAAAACGCGGGTCGCGCTCGAAGGGTAAAAGCAGAGCTGCCGCTTGCTCGACCTGCGATTGCACAACGCCGCGGCCCACGCGCAGCGAGGCCACACCTTGATGCGCGACCCATACGGCCGCCGCCGATTGAGTCCCGGGAGACTGCGCTTCCGCCGTGCTGAGCTCACAGGCGAAAATCAACAGCGTACCCAACGCCAGTGAAACGACTCGTCTCATTGGAACACTCCGTGCGCTCGTTCGGGACGGTCGAGCGAAGGCGCCCGACGCGGCCCGGAAGGTCACGCATTACCCCCTTGAGCAACGCTTGTGCCACCCGCTTACGCGCACAGCTCAGCGCCCGTTCACGTGGTGCAACGCCCGGAAACCACGCGAGAATGAGAGCGCTTATGACTTGCGAGGCCGCAATCTAGACCGAGAAAGCACGGGGCAGGCCTGCGTCCCCTGTGTAAGCTGCTGACCCACCTAACGAGAGCGCACGGTTTCCGCGGCCAAAGCGGTGCGCACTCCGCGTCAAGCCTGTAGCCTTGGGGCCCGAGTCCTAGGACGAGACCGCCGGAGAATCTGCATGCCCATGCCCCAAGCCTTTGACGCCCTGCGCATCCCCGCAGTGGCAGCGCCCATGTTCCTTACCTCAGGTCCCAAGCTCGTTGCCGAGTGCTGCAAAGCTGGCGTACTCGGTACGTTCCCCGCTCTCAACCAGCGCACCACCGAGGGCTTTGCAAGCTGGCTCGTCGAGATCCGCACAGAGCTTTCTCAATACGAAAAAGCCACAGGCAAGCGCGCTGCCCCGTTTGGCGTGAACCTCATCGTGCACAAGACGAACCCACGCGTGATGGCGGATCTCGAGGTCTGTGTCGAGCACAAGGTGCCGCTCATCATCACCTCGCTCGGCGCGGCCCATGAGGTCGTCGACAAGGTCCACAGCTACGGTGGTCTGGTGTTCCATGACGTCACCACCACCAAGCACGCGAAGAAAGCCGCGGAAGCCGGTGTAGACGGTCTGATCTTGGTGGCAGCCGGCGCGGGCGGCCACGCAGGCACGTGGAGTCCTTTTGCATTGCTCCAAGAAGTCCGTGCGTTCTTCAAGGGCACCATTCTGCTCGCGGGCTGCCTTTCCACAGGTCGCGACATCGCCGCGGCCCAGATGATGGGAGCGGACCTCGCGTACATGGGCACGCGCTTCGTCGCCACAGAAGAGGCGCTCGTATCCCAGGCCTACAAAGACATGATCGTCCAGGCGGGTGCGGCAGACATCGTCTACACGCCCTCCATCTCGAGCATCCCCGCAAGCTTTCTGCGCCAAAGCATCGTGGCAGCCGGGCTCGACCCAGACAAGCTCGCGCCTCCGACGAGCGTCGATCTGAGCCATATCACCGAGCCCTACAAACCTGAGCTCAAAGACAGCAAAGCATGGCGCGACATTTGGTCCGCAGGACAAGGCGTGGCCGCCATCTCCGATCTGCTACCTGCGCGCGAGCTCATCGAGCGCTTGGTGCGAGAGTACCGAGAAGCCACGGCAGAATTCGACGCACTGAGCGCGCGCTTTCGCAAGGACGGATGAGAGACCCATGACTTACAATACACTTCGATACCTGGTTGAAGACGGCATCCTGACGCTGAAATTGCACCGCCCCGAACAGCTCAACGCCTTTACGGTGGAGATGGCGCATGAGCTCATCCATGCGTTCGAGCGCGCGAGTGAAGACGACGCAGTGCGCGCCATCGTCGTCACAGGCGAAGGAAAAGCCTTTTGCGCCGGCATGGACCTCTCGAAGGAGGGCAACGTATTCGGCCTCGACGAAAGCCTGCGTCCCAGCAACGAAGACATGCTCGAGCGTCTCGACGAGCCTGCCATCCGCGATGGCATTCGCGACACGGGCGGACGCGTCACGCTGGCGATATACGCTTGCAAAAAGCCGGTCATCGGCGCCATCAACGGCGCCGCGGTGGGCATCGGCGCCACCATGACGTGCGCCATGGACGTGCGCCTCGCGTCGAGCAAGGCGCGCATCGGCTTCGTGTTCGGCAAACTCGGCATCGTGCCCGAGGCATGCTCGAGCTGGTTTTTGCCGCGCCTCGTGGGTATCCAGCAAGCGCTCGAGTGGTGCCTGAGCGCCGACATCTTCACAGCCGAAGAAGCGCGCGTTGGTGGTCTTGTGAAGGCGGTGTACGAGCCGGAGGAGCTCTTGCCCAAGGCCTACGAGCTCGCGCGCAAGTTCAGCCAGCACCGCTCCCCTGTAGGCGTGGCGCTCACGCGCCAGATGCTCTACCGCAACAGCGCCATGCCCTCGCCGCTCGACGCGCACCGCGTGGACTCGCTCGCTATGTTTTACACGAGCATCGGCGACGGCAAGGAAGGCGTGAAAGCCTTCCGCGAGAAGCGCGACACCGCATTCACAAGCAAGGCCAGCGACATGCCGGCTTTCTATCCTTGGTGGGAGTGAACGATGCCGAATCCATTGCTGAGCGACCGCGATGTAGCCTTTGTGCTCTACGAAGTGCTCAGCGTGGACAAGCTGTGCTCCCTGCCCTACTTCCGAGAACACTCGCGCGAGACCTTCGACCTCTATTTAAAGGCCTGCCGCAAGCTCGCCCGCGAGCAGCTCTTCCCGAGCTACCGCCCCATCGACGAAGACCCGCCCAAGCTCGAGAACGGCCGTGTCCGCGTACACCCGCGCATGCACGGGCTTTTTGCGGCGCTGTCTGAGCTAGGGGTGGTGAATGCCACGCGCCCTGAAAGCGTGGGCGGCCAGCAGCTCCCCTTCACGCTGTGGAGTTTTGGCGGCGCCTATCTGAGTGCCGCGAACCTGAGTGCCTACGGCTACGTGGGCTTGAGTGCAGGCGCTGCCCGCTTGATCGAAACATTCGGCAGCAATGAGCTAAAGACCGCCTATATGGCGCCCATTTACCGCGGTGAATGGACAGGCACCATGGCGCTGACGGAGCCGCAGGCGGGCTCGAGCCTGGCTGATGTCAACACGCGCGCCACGCCACAGCCGGACGGCACGTTTAGGATCAGTGGCTCCAAAATCTTTATCTCCGGTGGCGACCACGACCTTACGGAGAACATCGTGCACATGGTGCTGGCGCGCATCGATGGTGCACCGCCTGGCGTCAAGGGCATCAGTCTGTTTGCAGTTCCTGCCAGGCGCCTCGAGGGCGGCGCCCTGGTTTCGAACGACACCGCTACCGCCGGTGTGATCCACAAAATAGGCTGGCGCGGCTTGCCAAGTATCGCCCTCAATCTCGGCGAGAATGGCGACTGCCACGGCTACCTCGTGGGAAAGCCGCACCACGGCCTCGCCTACATGTTTCAGATGATGAACGAAGCACGGCTGATGGTCGGGATGAACGGCATCGCCACCGCCTACGTCGCCTATCAAGAGGCGCTCGAGTACGCCAAAACGCGCCCCCAGGGCCGCGCGGTCGGCAACAAAAACCCGGATGCTCCTCAGTTGCCTATCATCGAGCACGCCGATGTGCGCCGTATGCTGCTGCGTCAAAAGGCGATAGCAGAAGGTGGGCTCGCCCTGCTCGCATACGTGTCGCAGTGCGCCGATGTGGCGGAACACGGTACTGGTTCCGAGGAGAGGCAGCGCGCGCAGCTGCTCCTAGAGCTGCTCACTCCTGTGACCAAGAGTTTCCCTGCCGAACGTGGCTTTGAAGCCAACGCGCTCGCCGTACAGGTGCACGGAGGCTACGGCTACTCCAGCGAATACCTACCAGAAGCATGGCTGCGCGATCAAAAGCTCAACAGCTTGCATGAGGGTACAACCGGCATCCAAAGCCTGGATCTGCTCGGCCGCAAGGTGAGCATGCTCGAAGGGGCAGCGCTCAAGGTGTTTGCAGAGGAGGTGACCTCCGCCGTCTCGGCGGCACGTTCGGTGTCCATGGATGCGCGGCTGTGCGACGAAGTGAAGCGCGCCCTCGAGACCACGCTCGACCTTACTGCGCACCTTACTAGCCTTCGTGATCCAGCTGCGCGTCTCTTGCACAGCGTGGACTATCTCGAGCTCTTTTCCACGCTCACCGTCGGCTTCGTCTGGCTCTTGCAAGCCAGCGCAGCGCAACGTGGCCTTGCTCGAAACAGCCCCGCCGATGAGGCTTTTTATCGCGGCAAGCTCGCAGCAGCCCAATACTGGATCCTCAACGATCTGCCGCGCATCCAAGCGCTCGCTGCGCTGTGCAGGAGCGGCGAGGACTCGTACGCCACGGTTCAACCGGACTGGTTGTAGCGCCCCTTCAGATATTCGCCGAGAGCACGGTGGCCATGCGCTGAGCGCGCGCCTTGGCCATTTCAGCTCGCTCGCCGGCAAAGAGCTCATCGAGCGTGGATGACCAGAGCGCAAGCCAGCGCTCGAAGTGCGACCAGGTGAGGGGCAACCCGCCGTGCTTGACCCGGGGGTCACCGTGATAGAGCGGCACCCCAAACAACACCGTGTACCAAAAGCCTGCCATACGCTCGAGGTGCGCGGGCCAGGCATCGTCAGCGATGCGCGAGGCGAACACGGGACCGAGCATCGCGTCTTCGCGCACCCGCGCATAAAACGTATCGACCAACAGCCGACAGTCCTCATGCGACGAAAGAGCCGTTGGCGAGGTTATGGGAGAAAGTAAGGTCATGGGCTTTCCGCTACCTTTGTTTTGGGAGCCGTGCTCTCTGCCGTGATGCAACGCGACCGATGTCGAAGAAACAAGAAAAACCCAAAGAGCATCAAGAGCGGCAAGGAGCTCAACATCATCGTGCCGATCAAGAACGCTCCTTGACTCGGATCGCGAGGATCGCCGCAAACGGAGCACGCGACCGCTGCAGAATCTTGCGAGAGCAGGAACGCAAAAATCAGCACAAAGAGGCTTGTGCGAGCGCTCATAAGTATACCTTCCAATACAAGACCGGCCACACGCCTACCACGAAAAACCAGAGCACGCGGGCAGCGCCGAAGGTCGCGCTGTCCAAGGTGTTAGAGGAGAGGCGCACGAGCACAAGCACGAGAAACCCGAGGGCGCACACTGCGTGTAGTGCGTGGGCGCCGACGATCAGATAGAAGAAGCCGCCGTGGGAGCTCGACGTGAGCGTGAGACCTTCACCGATCAAAGCCGCCCACTCGACTCCCTGAAACATCACGAACAAGCCTCCGAGCAAAAGACCGAAGAGCAGCTGTGCCTCGGCTTTGCGCGGCGCCTTCTGATGGTACTTCCCCGCGAGCGCGACGAGCCAGCCGCTCGCTAGCAGCAGAAGCGTGTTGTACAGCGTATCCTCGATCGGCAGGCGCGGCTGACCCGGTGGCGGCCAAGCGAAGGGCTGGTTGGCTCTCGCTATCGTGTGCGCGCTGATCAGGCCTGCGAAAAACATCACCTCCGTCATGACGAAGACGAGCATGCCGAGCGTCGCACTCGGCAGCAGGGGCGGCTGTCGCGTGGGTGCGGAATCGCAAGTAGCAGGCGCGGCGAGTATCGTCATACCTTTGTCGTAGGCGCTCCGCCTGGCGACAACAAGGGGCGCCATTTGGGTCGCGCAGCGTGAATTGATCTGGATCAAGTCCGCTGAGAGCGAGTGGACCCATGAACTCAGCCAGGCTGAGTTCCAGAGCCCGGATGGATGGTCACACGCCCCATGTCCTATCAATGGCTACTCTTACTGCTGTGCGCGACGCTCGGCTGTGCGCCCAACGCACCGCAAGGCAAAGAGCGCGCGGCGGCTCTGTTTGCCACCTGCGCCTCCTGTCATGGCCAGGCTGGAGAAGGCCGCGAAGAATACGGCGCGCCTGCCATCGCGGCCCTCGAAGCCTGGTATGTGCAGGCGCAGCTCGAGAAGTTTCAGACGGGTGTGCGGGGCGCTCATCCCGACGATGTCGCCGGCCTACGCATGCGCCCCATGTCGCGCACGCTACGCAGTCCCGAGGACGTGGCGCTCGTTGCCGCCTACGTGGCTCAGCTCGCACCACCATCCCATGCGCGCACAAGCTCCGGGGATGCGAGTCGCGGCAAGCCGCTCTACGCGACGTGCGCTGCCTGCCATGGGCCGCTCGCGCGTGGCAGCCGGGATCAGCACGCGCCCCCGCTCCATCACGCAAGTCCTTGGTACCTCGTGCGGCAACTCGAGAACTTCAAGGCGGGCATTCGCGGCACGCATCCGGCGGATGTAACCGGAGCGCAGATGCGTCCCATGGCACTCGGCCTCGCAGACGAACAAGCGATGCGCGACGTCGTGGCTTACATCGGCACGCTGCTCGAGACGCGCGCTCAAAGCACGAACTAGCGGAGAGAGGTCCATGTCCGAACACGACCCCGATGCAATCGCCAAGAAATTCTTCGTGTACACCATGGTTGGCACCGCCATCTACATCGGTGTCGTGTGTGGCTTCGTTTTTTTCCAGTGAGGGGGCCGCGTGATCGAGCGTCTCGTCCAGCAAGCTTCCACGTATGCGAGCTCCATCGACAATCAGATCTGGTTGATTACCGTGCTCGTGGGCTTTTGGTTCATCCTTGCCGAGGGAGTCTTCTTCTGGCTCATTTTTAGATTTCGTCGCGTGTCCGGGAAAAAATCGCAGTACATCAGCGGCGACGAAAAGCATCACAAGCGCTGGATCAAGATCCCGCACTACCTTGTCCTGGTCTGCGATGTAGTGATTCTCGTGGGTGCCGTTCGGGTCTGGTACCAGGTCAAGCAGACCTTGCCACCGCCAGACCGCATCGTGCGCGTGATAGGCCAGCAGTGGGCGTGGACCTTCGTGGATCCGGGACCAGACAATCTGCTCGATACCGAAGACGACATCACGACCATCGACGAGCTCCATGTGGAGATCGACAAGACCTACCACTTCAAGCTCAGCGCGAAGGACGTGCTGCACAGCTTCTCGGTCCCGGTGTTCCGACTGAAGCAAGACGCCATCCCGGGCCGCGAAATCACAGGCTGGTTCAAGGCCACCAAGACGGGCACCTACGACATCCAATGCGCTGAAATCTGTGGCATCGGACACGGCATCATGGGCGCTGCCATCCACATCGAGACAGCTCAGGCGCATGCCGCGTGGCTCAAGAGCCACGCCAGTCCAACGTACGCACAGAGCGAGTCGATGCGAGAGGCAAAACCATGAGTATGCCCGAAGTACAGGCCCACGGTGCGTCCATCCACGCGCACGATGGCCGCATTTCCAGCGAATCCGCGGACCTTCACGAAATCAACGGGCAGGCGCATCATCCGACTCAGGAGAGCCTACTTCGCAAGTACTTTTGGTCCACAGACCACAAGATCATCGGCTTTCAGTACATGTTCACGGGCATGGCGATGGCGCTATTCGGGGGCTTTTTTGCCTACGCCTTCCGCATGCAGCTCGCGTTTCCCGGCAGCGACATCCCTGGCTTCGGCGTGATGACGCCTGGCGAGTACAACGCGCTCATCACCAACCACGGCGCCATCATGGTGTTTTGGGTGGCGATGCCCGTGCTCATCGCCGCCTTTGGCAACTACCTCATCCCATTGATGATCGGTTGCGACGACATGGCGTTCCCGCGCCTCAATCGGCTCTCGTATCAGATCTTCCTGTTGAGCGCGCTCTTGCTGTTCGCCTCGATGCTCGTCGACGGCGGCGGCTATGGGGGCGCATGGACTGCCTACCCACCGCTCTCGGCCAAGAGCCAATACAACATGACACCCTTTGGCTCACCGCTGTGGCTCATCGCGGTGGTGCTCGAATTCGTAGCGTTTTTGCTCGGCGGCATCAACTTCGTGACCACCGTGATGAACTCACGGACTCCGGGCATGAAGATGTTCGACATCCCGATGGTAATCTGGACGATCGTCATCGCCACCTTACTGTTCATGGGCTCGGTCGGCCCCCTGGTGGCTGGCGCCGCGATGCTGTTGTTCGACCAACTCCTCGGCACAGGCTTCTACGATCCCGCGCGCGGGGGAGATCCGGTGCTGTGGCAGCACTTGTTCTGGTTTTTCGGGCACCCCGAGGTCTACGTCGTCTTGCTCCCAGCCATGGGCATCGTAGCCGAAGTGATCACGGTATTTTCCCGCAAGAAGCTGTTCGCCTACAAGACCGTGCTCTACACGGCGATAGCGACCGCCATCATCAGTTTCTTCGTCTGGGCTCACCATCAATTCGTGGCCGGCATCGACCCGCGCATGGCCAACGTGTTTTCGGCGACGACTCTCATCATCTCGATCCCGATTGCCGAGATGTGCTTCGTCTACATTGCCACCCTGTACGGCGGCTCGATCGAGCTCAGCACGCCGATGCTGTGGGCGCTCGCTTTCCTCGGGGAGTTCATGATCGGTGGCGTCACGGGTATCTTCCTGGGCTCGAGCGGCTCCGACATCTACTTCCACGACACCTACTTCGTGCTCGCCCATTTCCACTACACGTTCTTCCCAATCGCGATCATCGGGAGCTTTGCCGGCATCACGTACTGGTTTCCCAAGATGTTTGGGCGTCACATGAATGAGACGCTCGGCAAGGTTCACTTTTGGGGCACGGTGATCCCGTTCAACGCCATCTTCATTCCGCTCTTCATTTGCGGAGCGGCAGGGGACCACCGGCGCATCTTCGACTACCGCAACTTCCCAGACCTCGCGAAGCCCGAGCTACAAGACTTACGGGTGCTGGCCACCTGGTCCTTGGTCGTTCTCCTCGGCTTTCAGCTCGTGTTCTTCTTCAATTTCTTTCGAAGTATGTGGCGCGGAAAAAAGGCTACGAATAACCCGTGGCGAGCCAACACACTCGAGTGGCTCGCTGCGTCCCCGCCGCCTCACGGCAACTTTGCGACGCTGCCCGTCGTGTATCGCGGACCCTACGAGTACGGCACGCCTGGTCGCGAGGATGACTATTGGCCACAACACGTGCCTGCAGACACTCAACCCAAGGAGAGCCCATGAAGCCTGTGGCTACAACACGCAGCGCGACGGGCATCCCCACGGGAAGGCTCGCCGTGTGGTGGGTCATCGCGTCGGAGATCGTGATCTTCGGAGGGCTGCTCGGTTCGTACCTCATGCATCGGCTCGGGCATCCCGAGTTCGGCGACTACGCGTCCCATACCAACACCTGGGCAGGTGCATTCAACACATTCGTTTTGCTCACCTCGAGTCTGTTCGCAGTGCTAGCCCATAAAGCGGCGGAGCGAGGAGACGGTGTGCAGGCTGCCCAGCATCTCTCGACGACCGTGCTGGGTGGGCTCTTATTCTTGATCGTCAAGGGCAGCGAGTGGCATCACGAGATCCGTCAGGGCTACACCGTAGCGAGCAACGCGTTCTGGTCGTTCTACTACCTGGCCGCGGGGCTTCACGCGCTCCATGTCGTTGCAGGCATGGTGATCATGCTCTTCGTGGCGGCCGACGCGCGCAAAAACCAAGAGCTGCAACGCGTCGAGCTGGTCGGGCTCTACTGGCACTTCGTCGACATCGTTTGGATCTTTCTTTTTCCGCTCCTGTACATCGCGAAATAGGAATTCCCATGGCAGAAAAAGCCGCGCATTCCCCAGAAAACGCCCATTCTCAGTACGGACATCCCGATTCCTATTATCTCAAGGTGTGGGGCGTCTTGCTGGTCCTGCTCGTGGTGAGTGTAACCGGCCCGCTCGTCGGCATTCCCGTGCTCACGCTGATCACCGCCTTCGGCATTGCTTTGGTCAAGGCTTACTTGGTCGCTAAAGAGTTCATGCACCTAGAGCTCGAGCCACGCTATGTGGTGTATGCATTCGTGACCTGCATTGCGCTTTCGCTTCTGTTCTTTGCCGGCACCGCGCCCGACGTGATGCGACACCGCGGACAGCACTGGGAAAACCTGGCGGCTCAAGCCGAGGTGGAGCGCGCGAAACTGGGTGTGGCGGTGCCTGCCGCGCCTGCTCCCGCGGCGCCGGTCACTCCGATGACGCCAGAGGTTGCGTTCGCCACGATCTGCGCGTCGTGCCATGGCGCCGAAGGCGATGGCGCGGGGCCGGCGGCGATGGCGCTCACGCCCAAGCCCGCCAACTTCCAGTCTGCGGACTTCTGGCTATCCCGCGATCGGGACCGCATTGCGAAGGTCATCCGTGAGGGAGGCTCCTCGGTGGGGCGCTCTGCGCTGATGCCCGCTTTCGGTGCGCAGCTCAACGAAGAGACGGCCTTGGGACTTGCAGACTATCTAAGAACGCGTTTTCAGCCGAAGGCCCCCTCTCCATGATACGCGACCTGGTAAGCTACATGGGTGTTTGGAGGTGAGTGGTGGCCACCGTAACGAAGCTGGTGACGAGGCTCCCGCGCGCGCACGGGGCGAGTTCGTGTGTCGATTGCCCCGCCCGCCAGCGTGGCCTGCTCGCAGCTTTCGCGGGGGCCTCCGGGCAGCTCGACGGAAAGCTCGAATGCATCGCTCTCGAGGCGCGCGCCGAGCTGCCCGCAAGTTTGTTCACGCGCTACGCTTTCGGCATCGTGCGCCGCGGGGTGTTGGTGCGTGAGCGATTCGATTCGAGCGGAGCGCGCACTGCGGTGGACGCAGCCGGCCGAGGAGCGTATGTCCCTTTCGGCCTGGGGAGTGGGTGCACGGGCTACGCGGCTTCGCGCGTGCTCCTGTGCGTGTACCCAGAAGTGAGCCTCGACGGTATCCGTGCGCAAGGCGGCCTGGAAGACCTGATGAAGCTCGCGAGCGAAACCCTCGAGAGGGTGGAACGCATCGCCGAAGCACGCGGACGAAAAGCCGCCGCAGAGCGCGTCGACGCCCTTCACGACACGCTCAAGGATTGGCTCGGCCCATGCGGCTTCGACGATCTTTTGCAGCGCGACGTCGCGGCCCTGCTGGGCATGCGCACCGAGACAGTGTGCCGCATCCTGCGTGCACGCCAAGCCAGGGAGCCTGTGACCTGATAGGCCCCGCGGTCCGCTTCGGGCTCCGGTGACGCTCAGAAGAACTCGCTCAATCGTGGAGCGCTACCATGAGCGGGATCAGATAGTTTTCATTGCAAGAAGCCGCAGACGTGTTGCCTGTCCCGTCGTTGTTTTTGACCTCGAGCAGCCTGATTTGTCGACCCGCAAGGTACGCCGCCATCACCATGGAAACCCACTGCTGGCACACTTCCTTGCTGACCACACCGTAATAGCTCGTGTCTCGCAGGTTGCAGATGTTCGAGTACGCGGATCGACCCTCGAAGCGAACTTCCACGGTTCCGTTCTTTTGGATCCGCACAGTATGCACTCGGCCCCAGCAATCGAGCGCACTTACGGGCGCAGCACCTGCCCACACAACCAGGCTCAAC
>CAZEWA010000161.1:0-11666 GCA_964515685.1 uncultured Polyangiales bacterium
CCAGCGACCCCCAGACCCCCAGTCTGGTGCGCTAACCAGGCTGCGCTACGCCCCGTGCCGACCTCCGAGCTTCTCAGCCCGAAGTGGTGCGGAAGATAGTCGAATCGCCCCATCTGGCAACTCCGAAGAGCATCCTCAAAAGCGATTCCTTTCAGATGCCTAGGAGACGCGCTGAAAGCCGCGCCTCTCAGCGCGCTCGCGAGTGGATGAGGGCCGTCTTGGGCACCACCGCCGTCACCGTGGCGCGCAGCTTGTCCTCACTCGAGGGCGCCGCAACCGGCGCGTCGAGGGAGCGCAGCAGCGTTGTCAGCTCGTTCCGAATTTGGATGAGCTCGGCACGCAGCTTCAGCTCTCGGGAGGCCGGAGCGTCCAAGCTCGCTGCCTTGGCCTTCGCCGCCACAGGAGCCACCAGGGCACGTCCCTCAGCCCTGGCCGCAACCAGCTCCCGAACACGCTTTTTGGCGCCGGGAATCGTGTAGCCCTCTTCGTGCAGAAGGCGTCGAATCACGCAGGCGAGCTCCACATCGGCACGCCGATACATGCGATGGGCTCCGCGCGTCTTCATCGGCCGCAGGCCGGCAAACTCGCTCTCCCAGTAGCGCAGCACATGGGTTTTCACACCCACAAGCTCCGCAGCCTCGCCGATTTTAAAGAATTGCTTATCGGGCAGCGCCGTTTTTGTGGGCCGCACACCATCAGCTGCATCGGGAGGGAACGAAGCCATAGACAAACTGCTCGCACTCAGCCTTCGGAGTGAACCTGACGCAACTGAGCCTGCGCTTCAGCTTTGTGCGGATTCAGCACGCCCTTCAACACCTGACTCGGCTTGAAGGTGAGCACACGACGGGCACTGATAGGAATTGGCGCACCTGTCTGCGGATTGCGACCAATTCGCTGCTTTTTGGCACGCACCACGAAGTTCCCGAAGCCGGAAATCTTGATCTTTTTCCCGTCCGCCAGGACTTCCTTCATGGTGTCGAATACCGCTTCGACGATCTCTGCGGACTCTTTCTTGGAGAATCCGCCGACTTTCTCGTAAACGGCGTCGATAATCTCAGCCTTGGTCATGAAGGCCTCCTGAACGCGACCCCAAGCGACCCTCTATTGTGACCACGTTCGTTTGCAGGGCACAAGCGCAAATAGCCGGTTTCGTTGACGAAGCTGATATACGCCGGCTCGCGACGCCTGTCTACAGGGTGAATGTGGCTGAAAACGTCGCCTTTTTGCAATCTAAGCCACCGATAACGGCTAAACCGGACACGATTCGCTGCGAAAGCGCTGTGCCTACCGCATCTCCACCCCGGCATACCCTGCCCTATCTGGGCTGTGCGCACGCCCAAAGACAAGGACGATCACGGGATACCTAGCCGCGAAGGGCAGCCCCAAAGCGCTTACCCGCTTCAGCGCTGACGCGAGCGTGTACCTCGTCGACGCGTGCATCTGTAAGCGTCGCCTCCGGATCGCGATAGGTCACACGGAATGCCAAGCTCTTCTTGCCAGCGCCGACCTGACCGCCGCGATAGAGGTCGAAGAGGCGCACGTGCTCGACCAAAACGCCGCCGGCCTTTTGAAGTACTTCGCCGACATCGCCCGCTGAGATGCCTTCATCCACTTCGATGGCCAAGTCGCGCGCGGAGGCGGGAAAGCGCGGAATCGGGCGCACCTGGGGCGCGCCCTGTTCGCGTGTATCGAGCAAGTCCGCGACGTCGATCTCGGCGTAGACCACGGGCCCTGAGAGTTCCCAAGCATCGAGAACGTCAGGGTGCAGCTCGCCCAAGACGCCCACCGCTTTGTCGCCTACGCACACACGGGCTGCGCGCCGCGGATGCAAGAAGGGCTGCGTCGCCACGAAGGCTTCGTCGATCACAGTCTCGACCGAACGACGCATCAGGGGCCGCACGATGTTTTCGAGCACGCCCTTCCCATCGTAGAAATCGAGCGCGCCCTGCTCACCTATCCAGTCCGCGCGAGATCCGGCGAGCACGATGCCGAGCTTGTAGCGTTCGTCAGGCAGATCACCGCCAGAAGGCGTGAACGTGCGCGCGACCTCGAAAATAGTCGTCGCCGAAACCTGGTGACGCTGGGCGCGCTGCAAGTTCGACAAAAGTCCAGGCAACACGCTCGTGCGCATCACCGAACGCTCTTCGGAAAGCGGATTCGCCATAAGCACGGCGTTCGTGGAAACACGCGACCGCTCGAGCTGCTTCGGCGATACGAAGGCGTAGTTGACGGCCTCGGTCAGCCCTACTCCGGCCGAGCGCAGCTTGAGTTCACGTACAAATCGCGTTTGCGGCGCAGTCCCCTCGCTCGAAGCCTTGATGCTCGGTACTTCGGTTGGGATCTTGTCATAGCCCCATACGCGCGCGACTTCTTCGATGAGGTCCTCTTCGCGCGTGAGATCAGGGCGAAACGTCGGGGCCACAACGCGCAATGCGCCGTCGGACTCTGCTCCAAGAGTGCATCCAAGCGCCTGCAGCACGGACTCCGCCTTGCCATCCGGCAGCTTCACACCGAGGAGCGCCTCAGCACGCGCGCGCCGAAACGGGATTGCCTTCGCCGCGATGGGCTGTGGGTAGCTTTCAACGCCGTGAGCTGCGGGCTTGCCCGATGCGAGCTCAGCCAAGAGCCCTGTGACGCGCGCAAGAACCGTGGGAACGGCTGCCGGGTCGACCCCGCGCTCAAAGCGGTGCGATGCGTCCGTGTGGAGCCCAAAGCGTCGTGAAGTTCGACGCACGCCGCGCGGCTCAAAGTAGGCAGACTCCACCACGACGCGACGCGTCTCCGCGCGAATGCCGCTGTAGTCCCCGCCCATTACGCCCGCGATGGCAAGCGGCCCCTCTGCGTCGCAAATCACGAGGTCATCGCTCGTGAGCGCACGGTCCAGGCCATCGAGTGTTTGGAGGTGTTCACCATCCTTACCCGTGCGGACTTCAATGCGCCCACCGCGCACGAGATCCAGATCGAAAGCGTGGGTTGGGTAGCCGTACTCGAGGAGCACGAAATTCGTGATGTCGACCGCGTTGTTGATGGAGCGCAGGCCGAGCACATGCAGCCGGTAGCGCAGCCAAAACGGCGACGGCCCGACGACGACATCCGTCACCACACAAAGCGCGTAGCGAGGACAGCGTTCGGTATCGAGGACGCGAAGACCTACGCTGGGCGCAATCTCGCTGCCGGCACTGGGGAAAAGCTGAACGCTCGCAAGCGGTGCGGAAGCGCTCTCCGCCTTCAAGGTCTTCGCAGGCACAACAGGCGCAGGCAGCTTGAGCGTACCGCCTACCATTGCGCAAAGATCGCGTGCGATGCCAATGTGGCCGAGGCAATCAGGCCGGTTCGGCGTGAGGCCGATTTCCAGTACGTAGTCTTCAAGACCAAGCACTTCGCTTGCGAGCGCGCCGGGTGCACCCACCACGGCATCCTCCAGCACCACGATGCCGTCGCCTTCAGAGCCGATGTCGAGCTCAACCTCCGAGCAGATCATGCCGCAGGAGACAACTCCTCCCAGCTTGCGCTCGGTTATCTCCATGCCGTTCGGCAGCTTCGCGCCAAGCCGCGCAAACAACACGCGCTTGCCTGCGGGCGGTACATTCGGCGCGCCGCAAACCACTTCAATCTCTTGCACGCCGTCGAACAACGTCACGAGATTGAGGTTCTCGCGCTGCGGATGCGGGCGCTTTCCACGCACCTCCGCCACGACAACACCCGGCAGGTTTCCGAAGGCCTTTACGCTCTCGACTTCGAGACCTGCCTCGGTCAGACGCGCAGACATTTCGGCGGGCGACATCTGTTGCCCGCACAGTTCATTGAGCCACTTGGTGGAAGCCAACATGATCGCACCGCTTGTCTAGAACTGGGACAACAGCCTTACGTCGTTCTCGTAGAGCTGCTTGATGTTGTCGATACCGTAGAGGAGCATCGCCATGCGATCGACGCCCATACCGAAGGCAAAGCCGCTGACGCGCTCGGGGTCGTAGCCCACGTTCTCAAGCACCACGGGATGGATCATTCCGCAGCCGAGTACCTCGAGCCAACGACCATTGCGGCCCACGTCCACCTCGCCACCTGGCTCGACGAACGGGAAGTAGCTCGGCCGAAAGCGCACCGGTGCATCGGCACCGAAAAGCGCCTGCAAGAAGCGCGTGAGCACGCCCTTCAAGTGGGCAAACGTGATGCCCTCATCGACGATGAAGCCTTCGATCTGAAAGAACATCGGCGAGTGCGTGGCGTCGTCGTCGCGGCGAAACACGGCCCCAGGTGCGACCACAGCGAGCGGCGCCTTACGGCGCAGCATCTCGCGGATCTGAATCGTGGAGGTATGCGTGCGAAGCAGGGACTTCTGACTCACGGTGCCATCGCGCGAGATATAAAAGCTGTCCTGCATGTCGGTCGCAGGGTGGTCCTTGGGGAACCCAAGCTTGTCGAAGTTGTGCTCGTGCAGGTCGATCTCAGGGCCGTCCGCCACATCGAAGCCCATCGACGTAAACACATCGAGCAAGCGATAGGTGACCTGCGTTATCGGGTGCAATCGCCCGACGCGCGGACTCCGACCCGGCAAGCTCACGTCAAGCATCGGCCCAGAGAGCTCCGCCTCACGCAACGCGCGGGCAAGGGCCGCGAGCTTGTCCGCAAAGGTCTGCTCGATCTCCGTCTTGAGTGCGTTGGAGCGCTGACCGAGCTCCTTCTTGCGATCGCCAGGTACCTCGCGCATCCGCTTCATGAGCTGCGTGAGATCCCCCGATGGGCCCAGAAAGCGCGCATTTTGCTCGCGCAACTCGTGCTCACTCTTCGCACTCTCGAAGGCGCCCTTATAGGCTTCTCGCATACGCGCGAAACCCGCCTCGAACTCCTGAACGATATCTGCCTGGCTCATGCCGGAACCCCAAAACGCAAAAGCCCCAGCTGAACTATCAGCCGGGGCCAAACCGAATCTTGCAGGCTGCTTGCGCGCGCGCGTCGAACGTAGATCGATACGCGACGCTGAGACCTACTGGCTGGCCTGAACAACCGCCTTGAAACCAAGCGGGTCCTGAAGCGCGAGGTCTGCGAGCACCTTGCGATCAAGCTCAATTCCAGCGGTACGCAGCTTGCCGATCAGCTTGGAATAGCTGACGCCAAGCAGACGTGCACCGGCATTGATGCGGGTGATCCAAAGGCGTCGATAGTCACGGCGGCGCTGACGACGGCTGCGGTAAGCAGCGGCCCAGGCGTGACGTACCTGCTCCACGGCATCGCTAAACTGGCGACCGCGAGCGAGGTGGAAACCCTGCGCGTGCTTCAAAATGCGATTACGACGACGGCGGGCCTTAAACCCACGTTTTACGCGCGGCATGAACTCGTTCCTTTGATCGAAGCCGGCTCCTCACCGAGGAAGTCGGCAGAACATCGACAGAAAATCAACCGTAGGGCAGAAGGCGCTTGATGCGCTTCTCGTCAGCGTCGTTCACCATCGAGTGCTTACGCAGCTTGCGGCGACGGTTCGCTGACTTTCCGATCATCATATGGCTCAGGCCGGCCGAACCACGGCGCACGCGGCCGCTGCCAGTCACCTTGAAGCGCTTTTTCGCGCTGCTGTTCGTCTTCATCTTCGGCATGACACAGTCCTGAGTGTGAGGCCGTCCGAATTCCACGGACCGGAAGGCGGGCGTACGCAGGGGTTCACCCATGCTACGCGGGAGGCGCTTTGTAGAAGTCGCGAAGCCTAAAGTCAAGCGGTCGCGACCGATAAGTGAACATTTGGTGAGTGCCGAAACGAGGAGCTCAGCCCTCGACGCCGCCCTCATCATCGTCCTGCCAGTCTTCATCGTCTTCGTCGTCTTCTTGATCGACGTCCACGCTCAAATCGCCATCGGCGCGCGCCTGCTCACGGCGAGCACGCTGCTCCTCTTGGCGCTTCTTCGTCATCATCTGCGCCTTGGAAACCTTCGGCGCGAGCACGAGGGTCATAGTGCGCCCCTCCATACGTGCGGAGGTCTCTACGCTGCCGATGTCCAGAATGCCTTGCGCCATCGCATCAAGCTGACGCTGCGCCGTCTCGGGATGCGTGATCTCGCGACCACGGAAGCGACAGGTGATCTTCACCTTGTCGCCCTCCTCGAGGAACCGACGGATGTGCTTGAGCTTGAACTCCATGTCGTGATCGTCCGTCTTGGGGCGGATCTTGATCTCTTTGAGCTCAACGATGGTCTGGCGTTTGCGCGCGTCAGCCTGCTTCTTCTTCTCCTCGTATTTGTACTTCCCGAAATCCATCACCTTACAAACGGGCGGATGGGCCTTCGGGTTTACTTCAACGAGGTCGAGCTCACGGTCGCGGGCGTAAATGAAGGCCTCACGCGTCTGCATGATGCCCAGCATTTCTCCCTCGGCTCCGATCACACGTACTTCCGGGACGCGGATGCGTTCGTTGACTCGCGGACCAGAAAAAACACGTGCTCGAGGATCGAAGTTAGGCTTATTGATAACGGTACCTCCGGTAGGAAGGGAGCACCCTTCTCGACAGTGTGTTCGCCAGCGGGATTACCCCCGAGCTCTCCCAACTGCAAGCTGATGCTCAACAGATTTGGAAAGTCCGAAGGAATCGACTGGAACACCGCGCGCGACTAAGTGCGCTGCAGTAGGCACGGACGGGATTGAACCGTCGACCCCTACCGTGTCAAGGTAGTGCTCTACCACTGAGCTACGTGCCTTCATCTTCAGTCCGCCGAGGCGAACTCAGAAGCGACCGAACGAGTAGCGCTCG
Source organism: uncultured Polyangiales bacterium (assembly GCA_964515685.1). Classification (GTDB taxonomy): domain Bacteria; phylum Myxococcota_A; class Polyangia; order Polyangiales; family DASUME01; genus DASUME01. The sequence goes on from CAZEWA010000161.1 coordinate 6,737, forward strand.
TTTGACGCACTGTCAAGAACGGGCCGTGAATATTGCATCTGAATCCGGATGCCCGACTGTGACTCAACTGCTGCTATCCTCTGTCTCCCATGCCCGTCACGATGCGCGACATCCTCTGTGCGCGAGGTGTTTTGCGCCGATATTTGGCCCCTACCCCGCTTTATCGGCATCCCCTCTTGAGCTCTCGCTTGGGCTTCGATGCCTACGTGAAGCACGAGAACCATTTGCCGATCGGAGCGTTCAAAGTTCGAGGCGGTCTCAACCTGTTCGCGAACCTCGGCGAACGGGAGCTCAAGCACGGCGTCATCGCCGCCACGCGAGGCAACCACGGGCTGTCCTTGGCCTACGCAGCGCGCATGTTTGGATCGCGATGCATCATCTACGTGCCTCGCGGAAACAACCCAGAGAAGAACACGCTCATGCAGTCGCTCGGGGCCGAGGTGGTCGAGTTTGGCCGTGATTTCGACGATGCGCGCCTCGAGGCCGAAGCCCGCACGCACAGCGAGCACCTACGCTACGTGCACCCCGCCAACGAACCGCTCCTGATAGCGGGTGTGGGTACGATGGCGCTCGAGGTGGCCGAGAAGCTGCCGGAGCTCGACGTCATCATCGTGCCGATGGGCTCAGGCAGCTGCGCCTCGGGCACCGTCATCGCCCTACGCTCGCTCTTGCCGCACGTGCGAATCATCGGAGTACAGGCTGAGCGCGCGCCGGCACTGGCCCGTTCCCTCGAAGCGGGGCACCTCGTCAGCACGCCCAATGCCGACACTTTCGCTGGAGGCCTCGCCACTCGCTTCGCCTACGAGGTCCCGTTTGCCCTGCTCCATAAGCAGCTCGACGAGGTCGTATTGGTCTCAGAAGAAGAGATGCGGGAGGGCGTGCGCGAAGCCCTGGAAACCACCCACAATGTCGCCGAAGGAGCCGCCGCCTCTGCCTACGCCGCGGCCCGGAAGATTCGCGGATCTCTCACCGGACAGCGCGTGGTGATTGTCCACACCGGTCAAAACACCGATAGAAACACGCTGCGCTGGGCGCTCGGCCTGTTCGATGCCTAGCTTGGGCTGCCCCTAAGGCGGGGCGGGGAAGGATTGCTTTTAGCTGCCCCCCCTGGTATGCAACCCGCCGCATGACGTCGGAGCCGCCAAAGGACGCACTACGTCCCCTCCGACCCCTTCCGTCCGTCGACATTCCTTTGTTGCGGGAAGAGCGCTCCGCGTTACGCAGCCGACGCTTACTCGGCGTGCTTTCGATCGCTGGGCTCGTGGTCGGCGGAGCTGCCATGATTTTGGTCTCGGTGCTGCCGAATCGCTCCGAGTCCACGATCGCGGGCGAACCGCCGCCGGACGAGCAATCCGTCGACGACCCCCCCGGAGAGCTGAGTGACAACGCGCCTGCGACAGAATCGGTCCCAGCCGTGGTTGGCGCAGGTAACTCGTCAGCCCCCGTCCTGCGTCCTACGCCGGAGCCCCTGGTCTCGCTGCCGCCAGTCGACTCGCGCGCTGCCACCCGGATCCAGCGTAGCTTCGGCCGGGCCGTATCGTTCCGCGACGGCCTTGAACGCAACGGCTTGTCCCGCGATGAAGCCAACGTGGTGATCCTCGCGCTGACCCCGGTGATGGACTTTCGGCGTTCGCAGCCCGACGACCTCCTCAGCATGGAGCGCGACAGCGCGGGGGGACTCGTCCGCTTCGAGTATCGCTCCGGCCTCACCCAGCGTTACGAAGCCCGTAAAACCGACGCTGGGGCCTTCGAGGGTCGCCAAATCCATGTGCCCATTCGGCAAGTCCGCGTCGCCAGAGGCGGCACGGTGCAGGGATCGCTCGGGGATGCACTCGAGGGGCTAAAGCTCGGCCGGTCCCTGACGGGAGTCTTCACCGAGGTCTTCGAAGGGCGCATCAACTTCTCGACCGACACGCGCTCAGGAGACACGTTTCGCATCGTCTTCGACGACGAATACGTCGAGGACACGTTCCTACGCCACAGCACGGTGCACGCACTCGAGTACCAAGGGTCGAAGGCAGGAAAGCTCACGGCGTTCTGGCATGGCGCGAAGGGAGAGGACGGAGACTTCTACGACGCGAGCGGTCGCGCGCTGCACGGTGGCTGGCTGCGCACCCCGCTGCGCTACGATCACATTTCATCGCCCTTCGGCACGCGCTTTCATCCGGTCCTAAAGCGCAAGCTTCTGCACAACGGCATCGACTACGCTGCCAGCACGGGCACCTTGGTGCGGGCCGCGGCGGCAGGCGTCATCAAGTTCATCGGCCCCAAAGGGGCGAACGGCAACCTCATCGCCATCGAGCATGCTCAGGGCTACGAAACCTTCTACGCGCACCTTTCGCGCTTCGTGCCCGGCCTCAAAGCGGGCGCCAAGGTCCAGCAGCGTCAGCCTATCGCCTACGTGGGCTCCACCGGACGCTCCACCGGTCCGCACCTTCACTTCTCGCTCAAGCGTTCGGGACGCATGATCGACCCGGGCTCTCAGCTCAACGGCCCCGGCCTACCGCTCCCCGCCAAGGAAGTTCCGGCATTTAAGCGCCGTATTCGAGACCTGACGACAGCGCTATCCCGCATCTCTCTCGAACGCCCTCTTCCGGTGGTAACTCGCCCTGCAGAGCCTCTGCCGTTCGATATGAGCGAAGACGAGCTCTAAACCCCTGGGCTCGCGCCGAAGGGCGTCACAAGGCCGCTGCTTTACAGGCCCAGGTGTGGTATCCGCGTCGCGCACCCATGTCGGATTCACCACCTCGTCTCGTCTCCCGGCTCGGCACCGCCCTCACCCTGATCGCATCGCTCACAGTGGCTGTCGGGACGTTGTTTGGGTTGTCCCAATACGGGATTTGGGATCCATGGGAACTGGCCGCCGCGGACTCGGCACGCTCGGTCCTCAATGGCTCGCCCGCAGCCGGCAGCGCGCACAATCTTGGATTGCGCCTCGTCGCCTCAGGCTTCTCCCTGTTCGGCGTGACCGATTGGGCTGGGCGTTTACCCATTGCGCTGGTCGGACTCGCCCTGCCCGTGCTCACGTTCTTCCTGGTGCAGCGCTTTACCGGCCGACGCACGGCGCTGTATGCGGCTCTTGCCCTTGCTACGACTCCCTTTTTCGTCCTGCACACGCGCCTCATGTTGGGCGCTGCGCCCTCGTTCGTGGCGTCGATCCTCGTGTTCTGGGGAGCTGCGGCGGCGGCATTTTCGGGACACGCGGCAGGCACGACGAACTCGCGCGCGCCCTACGCCTGGCTTTTGCTCGCGCTTGTCGGCTGCGTGCTCGGTGCGTGCACAACGGGCGTATTGCTCACCGCATTGCCTGCATTGGCTGCGGTGTCCATCGTCCTGCTGCTCCTCGGATCCGATAGCGACATTCCACCGGCGCGCAGGCATGCGCGCACCCTCGTGCTTGTAGCCACAGCGATAACGACCGCTGCAGCCGTACGCTCAGTCTTCAAACACGAAGCAGGCTACAGCGCGCTTCTAGGCGGAACCCCGGGCGACGGCTCGGTGCCCACCTACGAGCGCAGCATCGAGCAGCTCTTTCACAGCTTTGCACCGTGGAGTGCGCTGCTTCCTGTCGCGCTCGGTGCCCTGCTCCGGCTCGACGTGAAGGAACGTGCAGATCAGCCGTTGCGCTTGCTGTGCGTGGCCTGGGCGGCCTTGGCCTACGCTGCGCAATCACTGTTCCTTTCCTCATACGGGAGTGCGGTGTTTCCGGCACCGGCCGCTCTGGCTATCGCTGTCGCGATTTGGCTCGGCGACCGCGACGAGGACCAGAAGAGCTTTTGGCCGGAGACCGTGCTCAGCCTGCTACTTGTCGGCCTCATCATTCGCGATTTTGCCCGCTACCCTGCGAGCCCCTTGGCAGGCCTCGCCCTCGGAGAGATCAAGCTCGCCGAGACCTTCAATCCAAGGGCCGCTTGGGCACTGGTTTTTGCGGGCTTTTCTGCTGCTCTGCTCCTCTCTTCACTCGCTGTCCCGAAGGCCGCGCAGCTCGACTTGCGAAGTCCCTATCGCGGCATCCGCAGCCTCTTTTCCGGCAGCCTCGGCCACAAAATCTGGCTCGTACTCGCTGCGCTTACGCTGATCGCACTGCTCGCGTTCGGGATCACTGCATTCATCCCTTCGGTGCCGCTTACCTCGCTTTCGCGTCGCATAGGTCGCGTGGTCGGCCTGATCCCTCTCGCCATTCCCGTCTGCGTGGCGCTGTTCCAGATCGCCTTCGTCGTGGGTACGCGCCTTACGCCCCTGCGTCATGGATTTTTGTTTGCAGCAGCGCTGTCTGTGTTTGGCTACACGAGCCTCGGCTTTCTACCCGAGGTCAGTGAACAGTTCTCGCCACGCAAGTTGCTTGAGGCGTACAACCGCCTCGCAGGGCCTGACGAAGCGTTGATCCAGTACCAAGTTCCGAGTGGCGCGGCTCACTATTACGCCCATGGCGAGGTCCGCGAAATCAAAGCTCGCCCCGAGCTCATCGAGTACCTCGCCTCGGACGCTGAGCGTCGCTGGGCTGCCTTCCCCGCCGAGCAACTCGCTGACATCGACCAAGCGTTTCGCCAGCGCACAGGACGCCATCTCTTTGTGCCTGCTGGCGACCACGCCCGCATCACCCTCGCCTCTTCCCAGCCTTTACCCGGTGAAATCGACCAAAATCCCCTTAGTTCGGTCGTCCTCAAAGACGCACCGCCCGTGCAGTTTCCGGTTCACGCCAGGTTCGAGGACAAAATCGAACTGATTGGATACAACTTGGAATTACCCGGAAAGACGTACGTCGGCGCGGGCCAAGCGTTTCATGTCACTTGGATTTTTCGTGCTCTCCAGGGCAATTTGGGAGCTTACAAAATCTTCGTCCACGTTGACGCACCGAATCAACGTATCCAAGGCGATCACGAACCTGTAGACGGGAAGTACCCTGTAAGGCTATGGGACGAGGGAGACG
>CAZEWA010000162.1:0-11615 GCA_964515685.1 uncultured Polyangiales bacterium
TGCTCGCGACGACGCTCTCGCTGGTGGTCATCTTCGTGCCCGTCTCGTTCATGTCGTCGATTTCTGGGCGATTTTTGTATCAGTTCGGCCTGACTGCAGCCGTGGCGATCATGGTGAGTCTACTGGTGTCATTCACGCTGACACCCATGATGAGTGCTCGCTTGCTGCAGGGTGAGGCGAAGCATGCTGCGGGTGAGGAAGCCGCATCACGCGGCGGAGTTTACGGTGCTCTAGACGCGGGGTACAGCCGGATCTTGAGCTTTGCCATGCGGCATCGTCTCTTGGTCAGTGGTCTAGGATTGCTCGTTGTCGCTACGTCTGTGCCGCTGTACCGGATGGTCAAGCAAGAGTACATCCCGAGTGACGTCGATGAGTCTGAGTTCGAGGTCAGCGTCACGGCACCTCTGGGAGCGAGCCTGGCCGCGATGGACGACGTCATGCGCAAGGTCGACGCAGATCTGCGTAGCACGCGAGGGGTGCGCGTTGCGTTGGTGCAAGTGGGTGGCAGCTTTCTGGGTAGCGTCAACACAGGCTCGGCATACGTGAGAATCGCTCCCCATGAGGAGCGCATTTTTTCGGTCACGCGCCTCTTGCGGGCTCTGTCAGAAGGGCAGCCGCTCACCGCGTTTGAAGGGAACTACAGCCAGCGCGATGTGATGCTCGAGATCCGAAAGAAGCTTAAGAAGTACACTGAGCTCCGCAGCTCGGTGCGCAACGTTCCCTCTTTCAATATTGGTGGAGGCAACCACGATATCGACTTCTCCATCCGTGGTCCAGAGCTCGATATGCTGTCGAACTTCGCAGAGCGCCTCCGCGAACGTACACAGACGCTCGGCGGCATCGTCGACGCAGACACGACGTTGAAGCTCGACCTGCCCGAACGTCGCGTCGTAATCGACCGTGAGCGCGCAGCGGATCTCGGCGTGCGCACCGAGGACATCGCGACTGCCCTACGCATCATGGTTGGCGGCGATGATGAGGTGTCGCGCTATCGCGATGAACACATGAGCGAGACCTACGATGTGCAACTGCGCCTGATCGAGCGAAATCGTGACCGCGTGGATGCTATCGGACGCTTGTACGTTCCGCGCTCCAATGAGGGCTCGCGGGCGGCTGAGCTGGGCAATGGGGGCGTGGCCAAGTCCAACCTGGTGCGACTCGACAGCGTGGTGCACATCGAATCGGCTCGCAGTCCGTCGCGTATCGATCGGTTAGACCGTCAGAGGGTGGTCAGCGTCAGGGCTGGCGTAGCTCCTGGGTACGCGCTTGCCGATCGACTCGAGGCGCTGCGTGGGGCTGCTGACGAACTCGATATGCCGCCGAGCTACAGCACGAAAGTGATGGGTCGCGGCAGAGAGCTCGAGCGCACGTTCACGGAATTCATCTGGGCGTTCTCGCTGTCGATCGCCTTCATGTACATGATTCTCGCGGCGCAGTTCGAAAGCCTGATTCACCCATTTACCATTCTGCTTTCGTTGCCGCTTTCAGTGCCCTTCGCCTTGCTCAGCTTGTGGGCCACGGACAACACGCTCAATCTTTACTCCGCCCTGGGTGTCTTGGTCTTGTTCGGCGTGGTGAAGAAGAATTCCATTCTTCAGGTCGACCACATGAACAAGTTGCGCGAGGCCGGTATGGAGCGTGGTGAGGCCATCTTGCGGGCCAATCGCGATCGCTTGCGTCCCATTTTGATGACGACGCTCGCGCTAGTTTTCGGCATGCTTCCCTTGTGGGCTGGCACAGGACCTGGCGCCGAGGAACGTCGCGCGATTGCGGTGGTCGTTATCGGTGGGCAATCTCTCAGCTTGCTGTTGACGCTCGTTGTCACACCGGTGGCTTACTCTCTGCTCGATGACCTGAAGTCCGTTCGCTTGCGGCGTCCGCAAGCTACGCGGCGCGGCTGACACATTGCGTGTGCTCCCTCGCGAGGGACTTCGCGCTTTTTTTGGGTGTCTGCCTGCATCTATCCCAGCTTGGAGAGAGCCGCTGTGAGCCGCGGCAGTGTTTGTGCAGGCTCAGTGCGGAGATCATTCGATCCCTTCGGTGATGCACACCCGAAAGAGCTTTCGAACGACTCTGTCTCGATCTTTCTTAGCGCGATCTCTGTTGCTCTCGGGCTGGGACACGACGAAAAGGACGAGAGCAAAGTGGGATGTCGGCGTGAGCACGCCGATTACACTGGGCATTGTGACCTGCCAAACAAACCACGACGGTTTCATTGCATCGCGCCGAATTCTAGCGTCGGCTGCCCTGGGCATTTCATCGCGATGGCGCGCTCCGAGCACACCGCTGCGGCGCTTGTCCATGCGCCTGATTCGCTCTCTCGTGGTGGGTTGTGCTGTGCTGGTCGAGTTCCGGTACTTTCTCGCGGGGCGCGGGCTTCGTGTGCAGCAGGTGAGCGCGCGAAGGCCGCTGCAAGCTACGCCCATCGCCGTGCTCGTGGAGGCGCTCTCGACCCAGCGCTCACCGGCTTCGTGTGAGGTGCCAAAACGCCCCAGGGACGGCGCGCGGAGGGGACGCTTCACGGGGCACGAGCTCGATGGCTTCCAGCTTGGCAACGTGATCGGGCGTGGAGGCATGGGTGAGGTGTACGCGGCGGAACGCGTCGTCGGTGGCGAAGCGGTGGCGATCAAGCTTCTGCGGCTCGATGCCCTGGGCGAACATGATGTGCTCTTGCGTTTCAAGCGCGAGGCGAAGATCGTGGCTTCGATAAGCTCGCCGCACGTGGTTCGCGTGTACTCGGTCAGCGGGGATGGCGCGGTGTTTCCCTATATTGCGATGGAGCGATTGTGTGGGGAGGACTTGGCTTCGCATCTGCGCGACAAGGGCAAACTTGCGCTGCCGGAGGTGTTGCAGATGGTCGAGCAGCTGGCCTTGGGGCTCGATGCGGCTCACCGTGCGCGCGTCGTGCATCGCGATCTCAAGCCAAGCAACGTCTTCCGCGAACTTGCGGCCGATGGCACGCCTCACTGGAAGATCTTGGACTTCGGAATCTCGACGCTCCTGGGATCGACTCTTGATGCGACGGCGACTGGGCTGTTGGGCACGCCGCAATACATGTCGCCCGAACAAGTGGCAGGAGACCACAGGCTCGATCAGCGTGCTGATCTGTATGCGCTGTCTGCCATCGCGTACCGCGCGCTGACGGGAGAACCCCCGTTTGCAGGCGAAATACCGAGCATTTTGCGCTCTGTCACGGAGCGGATGCCCGCCGCACCGAGTGCGCTGGTGGCTGTGCACCACGACCTCGAACTGGCCTTGGCGATAGGCTTGGCGAAGCACCGCGAGCATCGCTTTGGAACGGCACTCGAACTCGCCGAGGCGTTTCGGTGCGCAGCGCGTGGTACGCTACCTGCACATCTTCGGGCCCACGCTCGACACTTGCTTGAGGTGTACCCCTACGCGAGCTCACGCCGCGTTGCGTGAGGGGACTACGAATTCAGGAGGCTTGCGCCGTGACGCCGAGCGAGGCGTGAGCACTTGAAAAGAGCTGGCCGCGGTACTGCGCCGGCGTGTGGCCTGTCCAGCGCTTGAAGGCTCGGTGGAATGCACTTGGCTCGGAAAAGCCCAAAAGCTCCGCAGTTTGCTTGATGCAGCTGTCGGGGCGCCGCAAGTCTCTACAGGCCAAGCGGCAGCGGGCTTCGTCTATCAGCGTCGAAAGGGGCACCCCTTCCGCGCTCAGTCGCCTGCGCATGGCCCTCGGCGTGAGGTTCACCTTGCGCGCCAGGCTTAGGGTGTCGATCTCCGACAGGTCGTGCTCCGCAGACAGCAACGCGCGTACGCGGTTGGCGAGGTTGGCTCCGAGCGAACGCTCAGCCAGCAAGCGCTCGGCGCTCTCTTGGTACAAGGCGCACATCGTCGCGTCCCCGTGAAGTTGTGGGGCGTCGAGTAGCGAGCGCTGAAAGACGATGCTGTTGCTCGCCTGATCGAAGCGCACCGGCGCGCGGAACACGCGCTCGTATTCTGTCACATATCCGGGCGCGCCGTGCTGGAACCACACTTCGACGGGAGCCACATCGGGGCGATGGGTGAAGTGCATGCCGATGCCGTGCACCAGCGCCAGGACGTACTCCGCGCAGTAGCGAGTCAGCGTGGGGGAGAGGTCACAGTTGAACGTGAAGTAGGCGAGCTGGCCTTCTTCCTTGAGCTCGTAGGATGCACCTTCAGAAACCAACTGCTGATAGCGCTGGAACAGCGAGAGCGCTTCGCGGATGGTCTTGCAGGTCACGAGCATATTGCCCACGATTTGCAGCATTTCTTCGGGAGCCTTGGAGCCGAGCCGCAGGGCGAGGGAAGGGCAGCCCGAAGCTGTGGCGGTTTTGCCCACGACCGAGACCACTGTTTCGATGCGGAGCGTGCTGCGGAAATCGGAGAGCCCCTCGGACGATAGGCCACACTCCAAGAGGGCACGCTCGGTGGCGATGCCGGCCCGCTTGAGCTCGTGAAGAATGCCGCGAAGAACGACGACGGATATCAACATCTGCGCACCCACACAGAAGGAAGCCAAAGAAGATTGAGTCCACACTACGGAAGTGGTCCAACAGGTCAAGAGAGATTGGCCTACATGCGCGCTAGAACACATCGTGGGCAGGTGCCGAGCGGCGTTTGTGGTGTAAAATTACGTCGGAAACGTTCTGATCGCGTCCGCGGGACCGGACCGAGCAGCTTGCCGATGGGTGTAACGGTCGCTCGGCCTCGATTGACCGTAGCTTCCGGAAGCCTGTTCGTTTCCGCCACTAGGCTTGTGTCTGCGAGTGAGATGGGCAAACTCGTAAAAGAGAAGGGGGCCCATGTCAGACGTCGCCATTGGTAAGAGCCGCACGCGCAAGATTGAGGCGCGACCTTTGCGAGTCGCGCTCGACGCGCGGACGCCCCGCTATTGGATGGGCGAAGATCCGTTCGAGACCCATCTGCTCAATGCGCTCTCGCTTACGTTTCCGGCCGGAGAGCGCTTTTTTATGCGCTCGGTCCGCGCGCTGCGTGAGTTTGCCCGTGAACCTGAGTTGCAAGACCAGGTGCGCGGATTTCTCGCACAAGAGGCCCTTCACAGCCGCGAGCACGGGGCGCTCAACGAGTTTTTGCAGACGCTCGGTCTGCCCGCACGTGGCATCGAAAAAGAGATCGAGAAGAGCATCAACGAGCGCAGCAATCGGCGCAGCCGCCGCAGCAATCTCGCTGCCACCTGCGCTCTCGAGCATTTCACCGCGATTTTGGCCCGAAAGCTCCTGGTCGATCGCAGCCTGCAGGCGCGCTTTCACGAGAGCGTCCGCCCATTGTGGCTCTGGCACGCCATAGAAGAACTCGATCACAAGGCGGTGGCGTTCGACGTGTATCAGGCTTCCGGGGGCGACTATCAGCGCCGCGTGCTCGCGATGATGGCGGCGACCGTGGGCTTGCTTTCGACGGCGGTGATCGTCCAGTGGCACTTGATGAAGCACGACGGACAACAACGGAATCTGCGCAGCTGGGCGCGAGGCGCGCTGCGGTATTTCGGGCCCAAGGGCTACCTGTTCGATGTGCTACCCGATTACCTGCAATATTACCGCCGCGATTTTCATCCCTGGGAGGATGACCGCGACGAGAAGCTGCTCTTGCAGGCCGAGTCCGAGCTCAAAGCCATGCTCGCTTTGGCGCAAGCCGAGATGAACTGAGGCCCATGTTGGCCCCCTGAGCGCATGACGGCTTGCTCGTCGGGGCCTTGGCGCTCAAGTTGGGCGGCCCATGATTCGCCTCGATTCCATCTGTAAGCAACACGGCCGCCAGATTCTGTTTCTGGATGCCTCCATGAGCCTTTTTCGCGGCGAAAAGGTCGGTCTGGTCGGGCCCAACGGCTCCGGCAAGAGCACGATCTTTCGGCTCGTTGTGCGCGAAGAGCAGGCCGATGCAGGACAGGTGGTCATCGACCGAGGCGTCACCATCGGTTACTTCGACCAGAACGTGGGCGAGATGCAGGGGCGCACCGTGGTCGAAGAGACCATGGCGGGTGCTGGCGAAATCGCGCAGGTAGCCCAAGAGCTACATGAACTCGAGCACGCTCTGGCTGATCCCACGCGCGCCGATGAGCTCGACCAGCTCGTCGAGCGTTTTGGAGCAGTGCAGGCCCGCTTCGATGAGCTTGGTGGCTACGGACTCGAAGCCTCTGCGCGTGAAATCTTGGCAGGCCTAGGCTTTGCGCCCGAGAGCGTAGACGACGACGTGGGCAAGCTTTCGGGCGGCTGGAAAATGCGCGTTGCCCTGGCTCGTATCCTGCTCATGGCGCCCGATGTTTTGCTGCTCGACGAGCCCACCAACCATTTGGACATCGAGTCTATCGTGTGGCTCGAGCAGTTTTTGCGAACGTTCGAGGGGGGCCTCATCATGACCTCTCACGATCGCGAGTTCATGAATCGTCTGGTGACGAAAATCGTCGAGATCGATAGCGGCGAGCTCACGAGTTACACCGGCGATTTCGAGTTCTATCTGCGTCAACGCGCCGTCGCCGAAGCCCAAAAAGAAGCGCAGTTCGAGCGCCAGCAGGCCATGCTCGCCAAGGAGCAATCGTTCATCGATAGGTTCAAGGCGCGCGCAAGCCATGCAGCGCAGGTGCAATCCCGAGTCAAAAAGCTCGAGAAAATCGAGCGCGTGGAGCCGCCCAGGCAGCGCAAGGTGGTCGAGTTCGACTTCCCCAAGCCACCGCGCTCGGGCGAAGACGTGGTCAAGATCGAGGGCGTTGCCAAGAGTTTTGGTGCGCGCCCCATCTATCGCGATCTCGACCTGTTGATACGGCGCCGAGAGCGCTGGTGCGTGATGGGAGTGAACGGCGCCGGTAAGAGCACGCTGCTCAAACTGGTCACGGGCGACACGTTACCAGACGCGGGACAGGTCAGCGTCGGTGCCAGCGTCAAGCTCGGGTACTTTGCTCAGCACGCCATGGACCTCATCCAGGGGGATGACACGGTGCTCGAGACCCTAACCCAGGCCTTCCCGCGGGCCTCTTCGGCTTCGTTGCGCACTCTGCTAGGGGCCTTCGGCTTCTCGGGGGACGATGTGGAAAAGCGCTGTCGCGTGCTCTCAGGTGGCGAGAAGGCACGGGTGGTCTTGTCGCGCATGCTGTTCGAACCGCCGAATTTCTTGGTGCTCGATGAGCCGACCAACCATCTCGACATCGAAACCAAGGAAATGCTGGTCAAGGCCTTGACCGATTTCGAGGGGACCATGCTGTTCGTTTCCCACGATCGCAGGTTTTTGTCGGCGCTTTCGAACCGGGTACTCGAGCTAGATCCGGGAGCTGGGCTTCGAACCTACGGTGGCGGTTACACCGAATATGTGGCCGAAACTGGACGTGAGGCGCCCGGGCTATCCTGAACGATGGTTCCCTGGTCAGGGCCTGATGCTGTGCGGAACGGGCGCGGCCCAAGGTTCACGTGGTATGTAGCTCGCGTGCCGGAGCCAGCTTCTTCCAGCCCCGACCCCGAGGATGTTCGTCTGCGCATTCCAGAGCTTGCAGGACGGGCGCGCTTGCGCCGCCTGCTTTCGCTCTTGGTTTTGCTGGTGCTCGCGGGGGCGGCTATTGCCTACTACTACCGTCCAAAGCCGCCGGAGGAAGTGTTTCGCACCACTCCCGTGGCACGCCGTACCTTGGTACAGCGGGTCGAAGCAGCAGGCCGTGTCGATGTCCGCAGTCGGGTCGACGTAACCTCCCCACTCTCGGGCAAGCTCACGGCTATCCATGCTGTGGAGGGGCAACCGGTGAAGGCGGGTGACCTGCTCGCCGATCTCGACGCCCGTGCCAGCTCACTCGCGGTGGTGGGAGCGAGCGCGTCTGCCTCAGCCGCCGCAGGCAGGTTGTCCCAGGCCACGGCGCAGCTCCAGGAGGCCGAGCGCAATCTCGAGCGCGCGAAGGCTCTCGTTGCCAAAGACCTGGCGAGTCGCGACGACATCGCCAACGCCGAGTTTGCGCGCACTCGCGCGCAGGCCGCAGTGCAGGCAGCCACGGGAGAGGAGCGCGTGGCGCGCCAGAATGTGGCGTCGGCACGGCTTGAAAACCAGCTTACCCGCATCGAAGCTCCGGCCGCTGGCATCGTGTTGCGCGCACCCGAGCGTATCGGAGCCGTGGTTTCTCCCGAATCGGGCCCCTTGTTCGTCATCGGCGATCCGTTGAGCACGGTGCGCATCGACGCGTCGGTCAGCGAGACCGATGTGGCGCGCGTAAAGCCGGGGATCGAAGCTGAGGTCGAGGTGTCGGCCGTGCCTGGGCAGACGTTCCGAGGGCGCGTGGAACGTGTGGCCATCGACGCGAATCGCGTGGACGGAGCCGTGCTGTATCCGGTGGTGCTCTCAGTCGAGAATTCGGACGGCTTTTTGCTGCCTGGCATGACAGCGCGGGTACGCATGGAAGTCGCGCGCGCCGACGACGCGCTCAGCGTGCATGAGGCGGCACTGCGATACACGCCTGAAGGAGCCGCATCGGCGTCCTCCCGTTCGCGTGTGTGGAAGCGCAAGGGCCCAGCAGAGGTCGATGCGGTCTCCGTGCGCACGCTGGTCTCAGACGGTGTGTACACGCAGGTCGAGCTGCCCGAGGGGGAAACCCTGACCGAAGGCGACGCGCTTGCCGTAGGGCTCTTGAGGCCTGAGTCGAGCAACGCGCCGCGCGTCACGCTAGGCGGAAAATAAGCGCGATGGCTGGGGTGCAAACGCTCATCGAAGTGCGCGACCTCCACAAGGCGTACGTGCAGGATGCGTTGGAAGTGCCTGTTTTATCGGGCATCGAGCTGCATGTGGCGCAGGGCGAAGTCGTGGCGCTGATGGGGCCCAGTGGCTCCGGCAAGTCGACGCTGCTCAATGTGCTCGGCTGTCTCGACCGACCCACACGCGGCAAATATCTGCTGGGTGGGCGCGACGTTTCGACGCTTTCGCGCGCTGAGCAGGCCTGGGTGCGGCTCCATTACTTGGGCTTCGTGTTCCAAGGCTTTCATCTGCTCTCCACGGCGAGCGCGCTCGAAAACGTGGCGATGCCGCTGTTTTACGCAGGCATCGAGAAGAAAGAGCGTGAGGAGCGTGCCAGGGAGCTTCTCGGTCGCGTGGGCCTCGGGGAGCGCGTCGACCATCGCCCCAATCAGCTCTCGGGCGGGCAGCGGCAGCGTGTCGCCATCGCGCGCGCGCTCGCCAATCGGCCCCGTTTACTGCTGGCCGATGAGCCCACGGGCGCGCTCGACACCCATAGCGGCGAAGAAGTTCTCGCACTGCTGGCGCAGCTCCACGAGGAATCGGGCCTGAGCATGCTCATCGTCACCCATGACGCCAAGGTCGCGCGCACCGCCAAGCGCGTGATCACACTGCGCGACGGCGTCATCGTCAGCGATCAGAAGGGAGGGCCCGATGCGATCCTCGATTAAAGACAGCATCGTGATGGCGCTGCAAGTGCCGATGCGTAATCCCGGTCGAAGCGCGCTCACAGCCCTTGGCCTTGCGATTGGCGTAGGCGCGTTCATCGCCATGGTGAGCTTTGGGCGTGGCGCCCAGGGCTCGGTGGTGTCGCAGTTCGAGACGCTCGGCAGCAACCTGTTACGCGTGAAGCCCAATTTCAGCGTGAACAATACAACGCCCAGGCTCCTCACCGAACAGGATGTGGCGGCGCTGAAGCGTGAGGCAACGGCCATCGAGTACGTGGTGCCCCTGTACCAGCGTAACTTCGATGTGAGCTACGAAGGCCGCGTGTTTCGCACAGGAGTGCGCGGCATCAATCACGAGTTCAACAAGACCCGTGAGGAGCCGATGGCGAGCGGCGGGCCCTTCGATGCGGAAGACGTCGTACAGAACGCCAAGGTGTGTCTGCTCGGGGCATCCGTGCAGGAAGCCCTGTTCGGTACGGAAGACCCACTGGGCAAGGCGGTTCTCGTCGGCGGCCGTATGCCGTGCATCATCATCGGCACGCTGGTCAAACGCGGAGCGTCGATAAGCGGTAGCGACATGGACGACCGAATCATCATGCCTGTGACGACTTTTGCGTCGCAGTTCGGTGGTGCCCAAGGCTATTCGTACATCGAGGTGCGGCCGAAAAATCGCGCCCTCCTCGACGCTGCGCGCCAGGAGACGTTTGAGATTTTGCGTCGCAGCCACAAGCTGGCCGAAGGCACAGGCGACGACTTCCAGATTCTCAGCCCCGATGAGGTCACGCGTGTGGCCAATCAAATCGGCGGCATTCTCACGGGGTTATTGGCGGGCATTGCCGGTGTTTCTCTGCTCGTGGGCGGCATTGGCATCATGAATATTCAGCTCATGTCGGTCGCCGAGCGTACGCATGAGATTGGTATCCGAGCCGCGATAGGCGCGGCTCCCGAGGCGATTTTGCGGCAGTTTCTCGCGGAGGCCGCGGTGCTTGCGGCCATCGGTTCGGCCTTCGGCGTGGCGATCGGAGTCACGGCCTCTGTGCTTGTCGCAAGCCGCATGGGCTGGCCCGGCGCAGCGCAGATGGACGTGGTGCTCGGCGCGAGCTTGTTCGGCATCGGTGTGGGCACGTTGTTTGGTTATGTTCCGGCGAAGCGGGCAGCGGACCTCGATCCCATCGAAGCGTTGAGGCGCGAATGAAGAACGTACGGCGATTCACGCGGATTTTTGCGCTGGGGCTGGGGCTGGGGCTTGTAAGCGTACGCGCCGAGGCGCAAGTCGTGACCTTGGCGGAGCTTGAGAAGCGGGCGCTGCAAGTTGGGGTGTTTGTCGACGGCCACGATGCGCGCTCGCGCGGTGCCGAAGCGCAGCTACGTCAAACTGCGGCGGCCTACTATCCGCAGGTGGTGCTGCGCGCGGAGACTTCTCTGCAGCCAGGCAGACAGTTGGTGCGCGTGTGTCAGGCGGGCGAGACCAACTGCAACGACGCCGACAACAACCGAGAATACCTGGTTTCTGGTGCGCGTGCCCTCGGCCAAGACAATGCGTTCGCGGTGCAACCCATTACGCGCCTCGAGATTTCAGCCAACGCGCCTATCTACGACTTTGGTCGCACCAAGGCGGCTGTGCGGGCGGGGCGATTCAGTCACGATGCGATTCGAGCCGAACGTGATGCCGATGCCGAGGCTGTGGTGCGCAACGTGCGCGTAACCTACCTAAACTGGCTCAGCGCGCATGAACTAGCGAAGGTGACGGAGAGTGCGGCCCGCGATGCCGAAGACCGCCATACGCGGATTGCGGCGTTGGTCGAGCAAGGCGCACGCCCCAAGGTGGAGCTCGGCTCGGCACAGAGCGATGCGCTCCTGACCAAGCTCGAAGTCACGCGCGCACGGGGAGACGTGGGTCGAGCCCTCAGGGCGCTTGAAGGTGTGCTCGGCGAACCGCTGTTTCAGGGTGCTGCGCCCGATCCATCCTTGCTCGAAAGCGACGCCGAAATGGCGGCGTTTTCCGCAGCGGCAGACGCCGTCGAACGCGTGCTCGACCGGCAGCGAGCCGCAGCTCATGCGCTCGAGCTCAGCTACAAGCGTCAGCGCAGGCCGCAGTTTGGAATCTCGGTGTTGGCCGGTACGCGTGTGCAGAAGAGCCAGGGCGATGTGAGTGTGTTCCCGATGTACGGTGCGGCTCTGACGTTCTTGGCGCCGCTCTACGATGGAGGCATCGCCAAGGCCGCGGCTGCGGGAGCGCGTGCGCAA
>CAZEWA010000163.1:0-11524 GCA_964515685.1 uncultured Polyangiales bacterium
TTAGCGAGAATGGTCTTGAGATAGGCTATCTCAATCCCGCCTACAAGCTCCCCGGACTCGTGTCACAGGGCGAGGTTCCTGAAGGACGCATTCACATCTTTGCGCGAGGCCTGAAGGAGGAAAGTCATCTTCAAGGTGAGCTCGAGGTCGAACTCTCGCAAACCAAGGACTGCGAGTTTTCGGTGCAGATGCTGCCGCGCAAAGTTATCGAGCGCAGCGTGCGCGTAGTCTCACGAAACAACGAGCGACTGGGGCAAGTCAGCGCCGAGGTCGTGCTCGATGGCAGTCACGAGCGTGCGAGAAATGCGTTGCTCAACTATCAACAGCTCGTGAGCCAGGAAGACGGTCAGATGGCATTCAGCTTTCAGAGCAAAGAAAGTATGAGCGTGGTGTTCAAACTGCCTTTTTTGGGTGCGCAGGAACCGGTGGCAATTTCTTCTGAGCAAACAAAGGTCACGCTGCCCATCGATGTCGTTCGCTGCGCGTTCCGCTGTGCAAATGGCAAACGCGCTGGATACGCGGGGTTTGTGGCTATCTTGAAGCTGAAAGATGGCACAGAGCAGCGCTTTGAGCGGCCCTATAGCGATGCATTGCGGAGCGCAGATGTGCTCTTTGCCTGGTCTAAGGATGCGCGCGAACTTTCGGTGCATTCCACGGGCTTCCACTCTGTGAAGCTGCGCTCGCCCAAGCAGGCCTGCATTCTGCGTCCGCTCGGCAGGCGTGAGGCTTGTGAGCTGCGCTCGAACTAGCGCGTCTGAAACTGCGGCATGGCCGCGATGCGCTCGAAGGCGTCTGCGGGAGCATCCGGCGGAAAGGGCGCGCTCGAACGGCTCAAGCGCTCGAGCCAGCGCGCATCGAGTGGCCGCTCGAGATCTGTAAAGCATGTGGCCGCAATGGTGGTGTGCTTTTGTTTGTCGCCCGCGGCTTCGCCAAAGCCCACAGCAAAGCCGCCGAGCAGTAGCGCGGTGCGATTGGCCGTAGCGCCGGTATACGTATGCAAGGTTGCGCCGTCGCGGCATACGCGCCGCAGCGCAGAGAATGCGCGCACGCTCCACAGCGAGGGATCGACGCGTGGGGAATACATGTCCCAGAACACGATATCGGCCGAGGCTTTGGGCTCGTCTGCAAGCTGGGTAACGACATCGCCGAGCGAGAGCCGCCAGCCGGTGCGCGAAGTTTGGTGGCGGTGCTCGCGCAGCAAGTGAAGAGCAGCCGAGCCGGCCTCGCCCTCGAAGTTGAACGCCGCGCGATTTTCCGGTGCGAGCGCTAGCTCAAGCGGCTCGAGAGTTTGCTCGAAGCTCACGATTTCGAGCCTGCGTGCATTGAGGGGCAAGGCTTCCGACACATGCCAGGCGCAGATGGCGTTAGATGCTGCACCCAGCCCCACGTCGAGCAGAACGAGAGGGTCCTCGCGCGGCTCGCTCAGACGCGCAGGGAGGCGCGAAGGACCGACATACAGCCGCGCTGCCTCGACCTTGGGACCCACTACGGGGTGCATCACCTCGCCGATCGCGAGATCGAGCATGGCGCGTGAGCCGCCGCGTGTATCAACGACTTCGAAACCGGTTTTGATGCTCATGCAAACGCCCGCGTAGCTTGGCTGAGTGCCTACCGTGTCATTCTTTGGGTCGAGCGCAATGGGTCTCGAAGGCTGTGCTAACGGGCTTTTCTGCCTCGTTTCACGGACTAACCGAAGGCGGAGTGGCGCCTCTGCGCAGAGAGGCCTCTCCATCTGCGATGCACTTCAAGTGCACGAAGGCCTCGCTTGGCATCTTGGCTCTCATGTTGGCGAGAAATGTCGCTACGTCCCCTTCGCTCATCGCACCAAACATGTACCTCAGCATCATGGCCTGGTCCGTAGGCGGGATACGCGCCATGGCGTTCTTGCCGAACGCCGCGAGCTCGTCCGCGCTGAACTGCGCATGGATGACGAGCAGATGTTCGAGTTCTTCTTCGCGCATGTGCTCGAGGTAGCGCGCGGTGAATGAGCAGGCCTCGAAGTACAGCGTTCGCGCGTCTTTCTCTGTGGCTTTCTGCAAGCTTAGGATCGCGAGATCGAGGCTTCTATGGGCTTCGGTGATGCGCTTTGCACATCCAGGATCGTGCTCTTTGAGCGACGACACGAGGAAGAGGTCTTCGTTTTCTCCGTGGCTCGTGACGAAGCGTAGGACCTCATGAACCGTTTGTTTGAGCGCTTCGGAAACGGGTTCGCGTTCTTCGTGGGTGCCGATGCGGTGGCACATGTCGAACAATGCTTTGCGAATTCCCTTGTGCACATTGAAAAATGGGTCGGGCTTGTCTGATGGCATCGGTATCTCCTTGCTGAAACCTAGGAGGTGCCGAGGGATGGCGATTGTAAAAAACCGACAGGTCGAGCGCTCGCGAAACTTAGCGTCGGCCGAAGTAGGCTCCGGGAGTAAGGCCAGAAAATCGCTTGAAATCTCGAACAAAGTGCGATTCGTCGAAGTATCCTGCTTCAAGCGCGAGCTCAGCCAAGCTCTTTGCCGCGCGCTTTTGCGAGGCGATGTGTGAGAAGCGCAGCAGGGCCTCGAGTCGCTTCGGCCCTACGCCAACCTGGCGCAGAAAGCGCCGTTCGAGCTGCCTTTCGCTGATATCGAAGGCTTGTGTGAGCTCGCGGACGCAGGGCGACTTGAAACTCTTGGTGAGCAGGCGACGTTGGAGAACCTTAATCCCATGGGTTACCAGAGGATCGAGCCTCGCGTTGGGCAGCAGTGAGACCAGAAAGCGCTCGATGAGTTGAATGCGCTCCGAGTCGGCGCGCGCAGCGTCGAGGCGCTCCTGAAATGCATATAGTTCACAGGGGGAAAGCAGCTCCGAGAGCGCTGCATCGGTATCTCGGAGCACTTCGGGAGGAACCCCGAGCACAGTCGCGCCATCTGGTCGAAAGCGCACGATGAGAGACTGCGCGTTATGCCGATACTCGTACTGTCTTGATCGGCACTGGATGCCCGTCACACCCGCGGTGCTCAAGAGTTTCGAGCCTCCGGCATCGTGCTTCGCGACGCGGCCTCGGTACTGAAATCCCAATACGGTGTTCGGGCCAGGAAGAATGGTCTCAGGCACAAGCGCCGGGTCGTCGTCTTCTATCAGCAGATAGGCTTCGACGAATCGCAGCAAAGGAAGGGAGGGCGTAAAGGTCCGAACCTGCACGCCCCAGTCTACCAAGCGTAGCCGCGGAGAGCAGCTCAGATGTCTAGTAAGCTCGCGTGCCAGTGGTGGAGGTGAGGCTGAACGAAGCTCACGTTGGCGGGCTTGCTCGTCCAGGATCCCACGTCGGGGATCACGGTTTGGCTTGGAAACTTCCCGTCGAAGAGCGCAAGTTTCATCCAGGAGGGGCCTACATAGACCTTGCGCGCGCCAGGCGCTTCGAGCTCGACCATCGAGCGATTGGCTGTGATCCAAGCCTTGGCTCTATCGAGGTTTGGCTTGGGTCCTGCGCCACCTGTCTGGACTTCGGCTGCAGCAGCGTTGAGCATGGCCAAAATGGCGGCGCCGGTGTTCGCGCCCCCAAGTTGTTCCGTGAACCCGCCCTGGCCATCCGAGTAGCGCATATCGATTTGCGTTCCATCACTGTGACCTGAGTGTTGGAGCGCGGACTGTCCGCTCGCTGTTTGAGGAGCATGTAGGCCGGTCACATCGTCGAAGCGATAAGCACGGCCGCTCAGCCATTGTAGCGTGTTGTAGGTCACCCAAGAATCGCCGCCTGCGTCGCGCGCTCCGTAGCGCCTATCAGGGAGCGGCTCGCCTGCCAAAAACAGGGGCACGAAGATTTTCTGGGAACCAAACTGGACGGCGCCTTCCGAAGCTTCGGACGTGACTTCGTCTCCTTCAATCTCGCCAGTGAGCTCCACGAGGACCTGGGTCTTGCCTGCGAAAGGAGCACCAGGAAACCGAGGCACTACGAGGTTTTTGAAGGTGAGCTTGCCAGGAGCCTTGGTCGTCACCTGGGAGAAAATATCTTCGCCAGCAAGCACTGGCGCGCCATTCACCATGACGCCCAGCTTGGCGGAGGTGATTTTGGCGTCCTTGGGCTCGTACTGGACGGTGAGGGGAATTCCCCATTCGTTTTGAGCGGCCCCCAGCGGGATGCTCACGAAGTTGTGCACGAGGTTGCCGTTCCCGATCGGACGAATGATCTGATAGCCCTTGGTGTTGGGGGTCGTGAACGTGGCCTGAGTGACGGTGAGCTTGGGGGCGCAGGTCGTGCTGACCGAGAGCTCGACCGCGGTGGGCAAAATAGAGTCGCCGATGTTGGTCGTCGAAAGATTGGCTTGGAAGGTATGGTCCGAGTTTTTCGTCAGCGCGGAGACGTCTACACATAGTTCTCGCGTGGTGGTTCCCTGCGTGTAGTGCGTGTCGTTAACCGCCCCACTCGAACCGCTCACGCCGGGAAGGCCGACTGCGTAGGCCCAGGCGTCATTGTACCGGCTCTTTTGTTGGGTGTAGGTGGGGTGCTCGGCCGTTGTCACGGTGAGCTTGAGGCTGACCTTCTCGGTTCCCTTGGTCAGCGTGTGTATAGCCAAGCAGCTTACGGTTTGGTTTTCGGTTCCCGCAGTCGCGAGGTACGTGGCGCTGCCGTCTTCTTGTGTGACTCCACAGCTCTCTGGAGACGAAGCCTTCGTGCGCAGCTGCGACCGAGAAGGCGGCTTGCGTCCGTCCTGGCGCGTCGACTGCTGACTCTTCTTGATGGAAGAAGGAGCCGTACGTCCGCGCGCCTTGGCCTTGCTGAACGCCTGATAGACAAAGTCGGCTTCGACGAGCGTCGAATCAGGAAAGACAGGTACCGTGATGTTCCAAAAGCTCGGCTGTTCGACGTCGAGCAGCGTGATCTGATAGGTGCCTTCCAGCATGCCGCTCAGAGAGAACGTTCCGTCTTCACCCACCGTCGCGATGCGTCTCACGCGGTTGTCGAGGCCGCGCACGGCGATCTTCTTCCCCTGCAAGGCCAAGTTGGCTTGACCTTCGAAATCTACGACCGAAACGCGCAGTTCGGTGCGCGGGACGAAGGAAGAGAAGGTCCAGGCGTAGGCGAATTCGCCGTCGATACTCGTGAGTGCGATGTCGAAATCAAGTTCGGTCGCGGGCAACAACGTCAGAAACTCCGCCATCGTGGCTTCTGGGATGGTCAGCGTGTTCTTTTCTTTGTCATGCGTCCAAGCGATGGCGAGGTCGCGCGGTAGGTTCTGGCCGTGCACGAAGAGAGTCGCGCTCGAGGCTTTGTCATCGAAGACGGGCGCATTTTCGACCGAGAACGTGAGCTCCCCTCCAAGCAACGCATTGGACGGGCCGAGGCCCTTCACACGGAGCTTCGGAATCTCGAAGCTATCCGTAGCTTCGCCTTCTGCAGGGTCGATGAAGGAGACGATCTCTGTGGGGCGTGCCGAGCGGATCAACACGGGTACGACGATGTCTTTGTCGTCGAGCGCGATCACAAGCTCGAGCTCGTGATCGGTTCCGGCGTCGCTCAACGTGACGAAGCGAAGTTGCCCATCAATGACACGAAGGTCCTCGATGGCATTCGTGTTCTTCTTTGCCGAGACCTGGGAAGTGAGCAGGCTTTCGGGCAGATCCAAGCCGCTCAAGTCGACCGCCGCGACGCTCGCATACTCCACCACCCATGCGCTGCGTCGTTCCGTCGCGCGCTTCGGCGTCTCGGCGTCCGTTTCTCCGGGTACGCTCGCATCCTCGGAGGTATCCGGATTGACGTTCGCGTCCGGGTGGCTCGAGACGTCATCGCGACCCTTCTTGGACTTGGAGTCGTCGCAAGCGGAGCCCTGAGCGACCAGGAGCAAGGCTACGGCATGAGCCATTGTTCGTGTACGTCCTAATCGAAGCATCGACGCTGACCTCGGCTTTCTGAGCTCCAGGACCCACTTCAAGGGAACGGGGGCTGCGCCTAAGTACGTCAAAAGCAGGCGTTTGCTACCTTCAAACTACACCGGGTGGGGGTTATCGGTTGCGTCTTCGGCTGGGAAGCCCGGTTTGGGCAGCGTTCCCAGGCTTATGTGGGACTTAGCGTGCAACGAGGCCTTGACCTGTCGGCCAAGGCGCTCCATAAAGTGCCCGCGGGGTGGAGCAGCCTGGTAGCTCGTCGGGCTCATAACCCGAAGGTCGTTGGTTCAAATCCAGCCCCCGCAACCAACAGCGCAGAAACCGTCCTGGGTACGTCCCACGGGCGGTTTTTTCGCTTTGGGACGCTGGCTGCGTCGAATGGTCAGGCAGTTTGCGCGGGCGGCGTCTCGCGCGGTGTTTTGAGGCGTTGCTTAGCTCGCATCCAACTACGAGCAGCAGCGTGAGACCTGACGTTCTTTTCGTGTCGTGTGGCCGACGAGGGCTGACCAGATTTGTCTCATTTATGACTTGATGTGGTCAAGTAGCTTTGGTTTTTCTGCCGACGTTTGACGCCCAATTGCCCAAATTTAGGGAGATATGATTAAGATTTCCGTAAGTTTCCTGATTTGAAGTGTGTATCACCCCAGCATGGAGATAGCGTGCGCCGCAGCAGTGTCGGCCGCTCGGGGAAGTACGAGCCTCAGCTTGCGCTCTACCTCGGGGACTGTTGTATGGCGTTCTTGGATCGCGTGCTTTCTGAGCCGAGCTACGGCTACGTGCGCAATGGCGTGTTGTACGTTCCTTCAACCTCGGAGCTTCTGCGCGAGTTTGCGTCGCGCATGAATGTCTTCAAATCGCGCAAAAACTGGCTGTCGCTGTTCAGCTGGGTGGCTACGCTGAGTCTGCTCGTACCGCTCGTACTGTTTTTCTTGCACCACTTTTCCTGGCCGCTGGTTGTGGTCGGGTTCGTGTACAGCATGATCGTGCTCGGGACCCACGGCACGATTTGGCTCCACCGCTATTCCACCCATCGCGCCTACACATTCCGCAACGCGTTCTTGCGCACCTTGTGCCGGAACCTGGTGATCAAGATTGTGCCGGAGGAAATCTACGTGATTTCCCACCATGTTCATCATCGCTATTCAGATGAACCTAAAGACCCTTACAACGCACACGCAGGCTTTCTCTACTGCTTTTTGGCGGATGCGAACCATCAGGGCATCGCCAAAGACTTGAGTGAGTCTGACTATCTTCGCCTGTGCGGAATGATGCGCCACACGGGTGTACGTTTGAATTCCTATGCGGCGTATCAGAAGTGGGGATCTTTGTGCCATCCCGCCTTTGCCATCGGTCACTACGCGCTGAACTGGGGCTTTTGGTACGCGGCGTTCTTCCTGGTAGGAGGGCATGGGCTTGCGCTTGCGCTCTTCGGCAGTGCGGCCATTTGGGGCCTCGGCGTGCGGACCTTCAACTTCGAAGGCCACGGCGCAGGCAAAGACAAGCGAAAGCCGGGCACGGACTTCAGCCAGCATGATCGATCGATAAATCAGCTGTGGCCCGGCTTCGTTGCGGGCGAGTGGCACAGCAATCACCACCTGTATCCAGGCAGCGCGCGCGCTGGCTTCCTGCCGCATCAGGTCGATTCGGCATTCTTCTTCATTTGGACCTGGGCTCAGCTCGGGGCCATCACGCAGTATCGCGATCACAAGACCGAGTTCATGCGGGACCACTACGCGCCGTATCTCGCGACGCGTGCTGAGTCTGTAGTGCAACTGTAGTCCGGTCACTGGAGCGGGTAAGCGCACTGAATCGACGGCTTTTGCGTAGTGCGTCAGAGCTTCAGCATGCGCTCGAGCGTATCTGCAAAAGGGCTTCGCTCGAGGGCTTCTTGGCGCAAAAATGCAGTCACTGCGGGCAGACGTCGCAGTACTTCGTCGAGCGTGCGGTCTGCACCTTTTTGGACCGCGCCGAGCTCGTGCAGTTCACGCTTACTTTCGTAGTAGGCAATGGCACCACGCAGAGAGCGTGCGGCTTCGCGTTGCCGCACAGAAACAAGCCCATCCATGGCTCGCGACAGACTCTTTACGATGTCGATGGCAGGAAAATGCCCGCGTTGGGCGAGGTTGCGGTCGAGAATGATGTGGCCGTCGACTAGGCCCTGCACTTCATCGGACACAGGTTCGTCGAGGTCGTTGCCTTCGACGAGGACCGTATAGAACGCGGTGATGGAACCGCGTGGGGTAAGGCCTGCGCGCTCGATGAGTGGCGCAAGGTCTGCAAAGGCACTCGGCGGAAAGCCGCGGCGCGCCGGAGGTTCGCCCGCCGCAAGGCCCACCTCACGCGCACTTCGGACGAAGCGTGTCAGGCTATCGACCAAGAGCAGAACACGCAGACCCTGATCGCGCAGGTATTCGGCGAGACTCGTGGCCAAGTGCACGCTCTTCGTGCGCTCGAGCGCAGGTGCATCGCTCGTGGCGCACACCACCACGCTGCGCGCGCGTGTGGGTGCGTCGAGCACGTCTTCGAGAAACTCGTTGAGCTCCCGCCCGCGTTCGCCGACCAAGCAGGTGACGATGACATCCGTCTGACAGCCCTGGGCCAAGCGCCCGAGCAAGCTGGTCTTGCCGACGCCAGCCGGTGCGAACACAGCGAGCCTTTGGCCTTCGCCCACGCTGCACAGGGCATCTAGGGCGCGGATGCCGGTCGGCAGCACGGCGTGCAGGCGAGGGCGCTCGATGGGCAGCGGTGAGGGGCGCGTGAGCGGCCACAGCTCGCCCGTGAGGGGACCCTTGCCGTCGAGGGGACGCCCGATGCCATCGAGTACGCGGCCGAGGATATGCGGGCTGCTGACGCGGACCGAGAGGGGTGTGCCCATGCCCTCCACCGGGTCGTTTGCGCCTACGCCACGGATATCCCCGAGTGGCATCAGCGAAACGTCGTCGCCATCGAACGCGACCACCTCCGCGTCGAGGATTTCTTCATTCTGCTTGAGAATGCGGACCCAGTCGCCGCGCCGGGCGCCTGGCACACGGGCCGTGAGGATTAGGCCGCGGCTGGCGCGCACGTGGCCTTGCAGCTTGGCGGCTGAGACGGAGGACGCGGTGGATGCGGCAGGGTGGGTGCTCATCAGGGAGCTTCGAGCATGCGCTTAGAGGGGCAGCGGGTCGAGGAATCGCTCGTGCTCCGGTATGCTCGGTCCGGTTTTGGGATCGGCTCTTAGCGCCTTGGAAGAGTAAGAAGCGTGAGGTAGCGTTATGGCCATGAGCTCACGAGCATTCGCCCTATTCACTGTGCTGTCAGTCGTAGTTTATGGCTGCGACGACAACGATTCGCAGACCCAACCCGAGGATAGGGATTCGTCCGTGCCTTCAGGTGACGGAGACGGAGACGGCGGTGATGTCGTATCCGAGCCGTTGCGCGCGGCGCTCGATAAGACACGTGCGAGCGTGGCTTCGTCCTGCGATGTCCTCGATGTCTGTTATCCGGACCTCGCGGAGGAAAACTGGTGTGGCTTCGAGACGACGGAAGAACCCGTGTTTTTGCAGCGCAAATGGCCCGTACCCGCTGCGGACCGTTGCTGGGAACCGCTGTATCAGAGCGATAGGGAAGTTGTTCTTTCGCTGCTCTCGTGCTTGCAGGAGAACAATAAGACCTTTGAAGATTGCGTGAAGAGCTGTCCCAGCGAAACTGCGGTGGAGGCGTGTGACGCGGCATTCCTGGATCAGGAGTCCGAGTGCAACGCGCTTATCTACGATAGCTTTTCGGACACCGAATTCGATACTTACGATGCCTGCGAAGCTCGCCTGGCTCCCGAGCCTGCTTGAAGTCCGCGACCTTGGATGAGGGCTTTGGGGTTTTCTTCAGGGTAAGAGGCTGCGCAGCTTGTCGAGAAAGCGCTGCCGCTCGGCCAAGCCGCTGTCGCCCATCTCGCGCGACAGGTCGTTGAGCAGCTCTTTCTGGCGTGCGTTGACTTCGCGGGGGACCTCGATGATCACGGTCACGAGCTGGTCGCCCTTCCCTACGCCGCCGAACACAGGCAAGCCTTTGCCGCGCAGGCGAAAGACCTTGCCGCTCTCGCTGCCTGGCGGGAGCTTCATCTTCACGATGCCCTCGAGCGTGGGCACCTCGAGTTGGTCGCCGAGCACGGCCTGCGGATAGCTGATGGGCACGGTGCACAACAGGTCTGCACCCTGACGCGTAAACAGTGGATGGGGCGACACGTGCACGTAGACGTGAAGGTCGCCCTTGCCCTGCAGGGTTTGCTCGCCTTCGCCGCGCACACTGCGCACGCTGCCGTCTTCGACGCCCGCCGGGAGCGTGACCTTGAGCTGCACACGCTTCGGGGACACGCCCTCGCCGTGGCAGGTGGGACACGGGTGCGTGATCTGTTTTCCGCTGCCCTTGCAGGCGTTGCACTCGCGGGTGGCCGGCAAAATGCCGCGCTGGTAGCGCACTTCACCCTTGCCGCGGCACACGTTGCACACCGCGGGCACATGGCCCTTGGCGGCGCCCGAGCCAGTGCAGTCGTCGCACAGCACGTTGCGGTCGAGCTCGATGGTTTTTTCGCAGCCGAGGGCGGCTTCCTCGAAGCGCACGGTCAGGTCGTACTTGAGGTCGCGGGCTTTCTTGCCGCGCTTGCCCCGAAACATGTCTGTGAACAGCCCGCCCAGCAGATCCCCGAACGCGTCGAAGTCCACAGGCTCATTTGCGCCCTGGCCTTTGTTTCCGGTGAAGGCCGCGTGCCCGATGCGGTCGTAGCGTTTGCGCTTCTCCACGTCGTTGAGCACCGAGTAAGCCTGGCTCGCTTCCTTGAAGCGGTCCTCGGCCTGCGGGTCGTCCGGGTTTCGGTCCGGGTGGAGCTCGATGGCCAAGCGTCGATAGGCGCGTTTAATCTCCTCCTCGGTGGAGACGGAGGACACACCTAAGATTTCGTAGTAGTCGCGTTGGCTCGCCACGATAGGCGTACAGTGTAAATGTCATGGGGCTTGCAGCAATGCGGAGGAACAGGCTTGGAGCGACTTCAGATTCGGGCGGACGAGGCAGGAGCCAGGCTCGACAAGGTATTGTGTGACCGGTTGTCCCTGTCGCGGGCCCAGGCCAAGCGACTTTTCGAGGGCAAAGAGGTGCGCCGCAATGGCCGTCGGGCTGGCAAGGGCGACCTAGTAGTCGAGGGTGATACGATTGAGCTGCGCGAGGAACCGGCAACCTCTGAGGCGTGGCCAGATCCCAGCGTCGAGATTCACGTGCGATACGAGGACGAGCACCTCGTGGTGGTCGACAAGCAGGCGGGCATTCCGTGTCACCCGATTTTGCCGGGAGAAATGGGCTGCATCGCCAATGGCCTCCTGGCGCGGTATCCTGACATGGCTCAGGTGGGATACGACTTGCGCCAGCCGGGCTTGGTAAACCGCCTCGACAATGACACAACAGGCTTGCTACTCGCGGCACGTTCCCAGGCAGCGTTTACGGCACTTCGTAGCATTCTTGAGACGGGTAAAATCGAAAAGACCTACCTGGCGCTCACGGCAAAGCCCGTGCAGCCGCAGCGCATCGAGCTGCCGCTGTCGCCAAGTGCGAAGCACAGGTCGCGCGTGGAGGTGAACCCACTGGGCCGAATTGCGAGCACCGAAATTCGTGAGTGCCGGCCTCGGGGCGCGTTCTTTTTGGTCGA